>NZ_JBWKQH010000008.1:0-406446 GCF_059418665.1 Undibacterium sp. GW821-FHT07F11 | reverse complement strand
GTACGTGAAATGCGATAACCAGCCCTAAGCCTATAAACTTCTTCCCCGGCTCTTGCTGGCGATTTGAAAAATCCATTCCGGCTGTCTCCTCGATCTTAGAATATGAAGGCGGTAATAATAACCGCTGTTGGTGTTAAATTTGCGTTTCTTGACTGAAAACTTTTCATATTTTTTGTAGCAAGCATATGAATCCCTTTCCTGGACAATTTGCAGTGCCTGATTTATGTCTCAACATGAGCACCCAGTTTGTATTTCATCGACAAAATAGCTAAGCAATAAGCAATATTTGAACCATGTTAAAGACTCATTCGTATAGTAATAAATTACCCATATGAAAAGTTTTGCACTACATGATGTCTATTGCGCACCATAATCAATATTGCTCTGCTCAAGTCTTGCTCCAAAACAGAGCTTCGCAACCTCCTATTGTCCTACAAAGACTACTGCACTCAGGGCTGGAATCGTAAACCGACCGCTGATATTCTCATACTTCGCTTCTGCTGCAACACGTTTATCTGCTGCTTGTGTAAGCAAATGTGTAGGATGCAATTGATAGCCGCGCTGACTTTGTTCGCCTATCTGTATTGATTGCGTCTGTGGACTGATATTGATGAAGTACATGACTGAATCAAAATTCGCCCCTGCCAATTGCTTGCCATCGAGATGCGCCGCAATCAGCACGGGATTTTGCGCTGCTCCCGTATTATAGAAATGCAGGCGCTGTGCGATATCGGACGCAGTGGATAATCTGAACAGGCTGGAGCTGGCTCTGATCTGCAATAAATCACGGAATTGATCACGACAGTAGGCAATATCTTCGCGCGTCGGTTTAATATTTGCCTGCTTCAGCACGGCCTTGATGTAAGGGTAAAATTGCGCATTGTCTTTTTGTGGCGGTAAGCCAGTGGCAAAATAATTGTCGCCATAACTCCAGTCCAGCCGGTTGAACCAGTCGCCAGAATTGAAGCTATTGCTGTCCATGGATTTCGAGCGCAAGATATCTACGCCAGCATGGTAATAGGCCACGCCCTGACTGAAAGCGGTTGTTGCCAATGCCAAAGCCTGGATGCGGGCGCGGTCCGCGCTGCTGGTATTCAAGGGCAGGCGATAGGCATTGATATCGAACAGGGTCTGGTTATCGTGGTTTTCTACATAGTTGACGACTTCGCCGGGCTGACTGGCATAGCCTGCTGGCTGACCACCATAATCAATCTCCTGTAATTGCCTGGTCTTGCCGTCAAAGGTTTGCATGCTGAAGCTGCGTACTGAGCCTGCCAGGCCCAGCCTTGTCATATCGGCTGCGCGCAAAAGATCCTGTTGTGGCCTGGCTTTGTCTGCCAAGGCATTTGGCATGTGGATCAGGCCATTGATATAGCCCTGATTTTTGACTACGCCATCGCCTGCATCACCATGACCGCCACCACGCAAGGCGTCACGTGCGCGGTCGCTGAAGCTGCCTATGCCGCTGCCGTTCAGGGACAGTTGTGATGCCTGAACAAAGCGTTTGCCATCGGCAATTTCACCAAAATTCCATCCCTCACCCAGGAATTGAATCTGGCGTCCGGTTTCTTGCCGCAGCCTGGCTTGCATCTCTTCCATGACTTGTCTGGGTTGATGCCCCATCAGGTCAAAGCGGAAAGAGTCAATTTTGTAATGCTGTGTCCACAAGCTTACGGAATCACTCATGAGCTTGGCCATCATGGTGTTTTCTGTGGCAGTGTTGTCGCAGCAGGTAGAGCGTTCTATCTGCCCAAGCTGGTTCAGGCGCTGGTAATAGCCTGGGACTATGCGGTCCAGCACCGAATACCGGGTTTGGCCAGCGCCCGCAGTATGGTTGTAGACCACATCCATGCCCACACGCAGGCCTGCATTATGCAAGGCCATGACCATTCTCCTGAATTCGATGATGCGCTTACTGCCATCGCTGGCATCGGTCGCATAACTGCCTTCAGGTGCATTGTAGTGATAAGGTTCATAGCCCCAGTTATAGCAATCCTTATCGGCATACTGCGTAGCCAGTTTTTGTTGCTCTTCACCATCTGCTTTACCCTTGATGGCGGGGGTCTGGCAATGGGCTTCGGACACAGTGGCAAAGTCAAAGACCGGCAGTAAATGGATATCTGTCATGCCGGCTGTGCTCAGCGCCTGCAAATGCTGCATACCATTTGAATGTGCTTCGGTAAAAGCCAGATACTTACCGCGCCAGGCAGGTTTTACCGTGGCGTCATTAATGGAGAAATCACGTACATGCAATTCATAAACTTGCATATCGGTCTGATTTTTTACTTTATCGCTCAGTTTTTGCTCGTCCCAGCCCCTTGGTTTTAATTTGCCGGAGGACAGATCAGCTATGTAACTGCGCTTTGAATCTGTAGTAAGACTGATGGAGTAGGGATCCGTGACACGATTGCGCACGAGGCCCTGGCCCGGTATGTAAACATCAACCAGGTAAGTGTAGTACTTGCCCGACAAATCAGCCTTATTGCTGGCCTGCCAGACACCGGTATTGGTATCTGATTGCGTGGGCAGTATGGCCGTGGCTTTGGCCTTGCCATCCGGATACAGGCAAACCGAGACTCGTTGTGCCGTGGGTGCCCAGACCTTGAATTGTGTCTGAGTTGTTTTAGTAATTGCTGCTTTGCTGATGTTCGCGCCGTAATCATTCAGACTGCTGGCACCTTTATACAAATCGTCCAGGGCGCCAGCGATTTGCAGGCTGGTGTAATCAAGAACCTGGCCTTCGCTATCTTCTGTAGTGATCACTACTTGCGCTTGCTGCAATGATCGCAGTTGTTGCAGTCCGATATTTGCAAGTTCATATTCTTTGCCGGATCCGATGTAGGCAAAGCGCTTTGCAATGGTGGTGTCCAAAATTTTGTCGGTCTCGGTCAGTGTAAAAGCCTCATCAAAGCCAAATGGCTTGCTGCCTTTACCTAGTTTGAGTTGCCCGGTTCTCGATGTATAGAGCCTGGTTTTGCTTCCCGGTGTCATGCCTGGCCAGCGTATCAATTTGCTGGAGAGCCAATAGGCGCGCGCTTCTTTTGACATCGTTGCAGAAGGCATCAATGTGGTTTCGAATGGTTCTCCATTGCATGCCGTAATGGACGTGGCCGGGGCATTGTCGGCACTTGCCTGGGTGGCATAAGCCATCAGGCTGCACGAGAGCAAAAAGCTGGCGCAGCTTCTTGTATGTGTAATAGCTTGCTCAAAAAACAAAACAGTCTCCTGAGTAAAACAAGTAGCCGAGTTCTGATTTTAGAAAATTTCAGACACAAAAAGTAGTGTGACTACATAATTAAAATCGTGTTTACAGCCAGTTTTACCGGTTTAATTGTGGCTTAAGCCAACATTTTTTTTAATTTTAACTCAATAATCGTAAATTTGTTAGACATGGGCTGTTGATATATGTAGTATTGCTACATAAAATCTGGCCGCGACTTATTATCTTGTATTAGTCAGACTCCGGCGCAAAAAATATGAATGGTGAGATGTTGAGCAATAATCCAAAAAAAACAGACGGTGTTATCCCTCGCTTGTTGGCAGATATAGGTGGTACCAATGCGCGTTTCGCATTGGAAATGCGTAGCCACGAATTTACCGCTATTGCCGTATTGCCATGTAATGCCTACCCCGACTTGCAATCTGCCATTGCGGCCTACTTATCCAGCCCTGAAGTGCTGGCCGTATGTCAGTCGGCAGTAAAAAATGCTGCGATAGCGATAGCTAATCCTGTGGATGGCGATGTAGTGCGCATGACCAATCATCATTGGACTTTTTCCATAGAAGCTTTGCGGCAGGCTGCCGGGTTTGATAATCTGGTGGTCGTCAATGATTTCACTGCATTGGCGATGGCATTGCCACATCTGGCTGCACACGAGCGTGTACAAATTGGCGGTGGTCAGTCGCAGCCCAACCGTGCCATAGGTTTGATAGGCCCAGGCACTGGCCTGGGCGTATCTGGCATCATCCCATCTGGTGCGCACTGGGTGCCTTTATCCAGTGAAGGTGGACATGTGAGTTTTTCTCCCAGTAATGAAATCGAGATTCAAATCCTGCGCCAGGTCTGGAAAGAATATCCGCATGCGTCTGCTGAACGATTGATTTCCGGCATGGGGCTGGAACTGATGTACCGTATCCTGGCGCAAATGGACGAGCATGCAGATGCTGCAGAAATGAATGCCGCCGATATCACCCGCCGTGCACTCGATGGCAGTTGCGCTATCTGTACCCGTACTGTGGAATACTTTTGTGCCATGCTGGGCACGATTGCCGGTAATCTGGCTGTGACTCTTGGTGCCACAGGTGGTGTATATATAGGTGGTGGCATCGTGCCGCGCCTGGGTGATTTTTTTGCACAATCTGCTTTTCGCAAACGCTTTGAAGCGAAAGGCCGCTTTGCCGATTATCTGGCACAAATACCGACTTACCTGATCACGGCAGAGTATCCTGCATTTTTGGGTGTGTCTGCGATATTGAATGAACGTTTGTCCTTGTCAGATAGTGTCGCCTGAAATTTGAAAAGACCTTGCAGCGCAGAGGTCTTGATTTTGCAGTCAAAACGAAAATACAAATCCATGAATAATTTTTTGGAAGTGCAAACAAGTGACTGGTGGCGTGATGCTGTTATTTACCAGGTTTATCCGCGCAGTTTTTCAGACAGCAATGGCGATGGCATAGGTGATTTGCCCGGCATTACTGCGAAACTTGATTACATCGCCAGCCTGGGTGTCGACATCGTCTGGATTTCGCCTTTCTTTACATCGCCGATGAAAGACTTTGGTTATGACGTGGCAGATTATTGCGATGTCGATCCCATCTTTGGTACGCTGGCTGATGTTGATGACTTATTAAAACGTGCGCATGAACTGGGTTTGAAGATCATGATAGACCAGGTCTTGTCGCACTGCTCGGAGCAGCATCCATGGTTTATTGAAAGTCGCAAGAGCCGCGATAATCCCAAGGCCGACTGGTATGTCTGGGCCAATCCCAAGGCAGATGGTTCGCCCCCCAATAACTGGTTATCGGTATTTGGCGGCTCTGCCTGGCAATGGGATGCACGCCGCCGTCAATACTATATGCATAATTTCCTGGTCAGCCAGCCTGACCTGAATTTCCACAATCCTGAAGTGCAGCAGGCGCATCTGGACAATATGCGTTTCTGGTTGCAGCGTGGTGTTGATGGTTTTCGTCTTGATGCCTGCAATTTTCATTTCCATGATCAGGCTTTGCGTGACAATCCACCCAGTCAGGTGCGTGATAACAAAACAGTACAGGACAATAATCCCTACGGCATGCAGGCACACGTCCACGACAAGACCCAGCCGGAAAATCTGGTCTTCCTGGAAAAAATCCGCAGCCTCTTGAATGAATTTGACGCGATCGCCATCGGTGAAGTCGGGGCCGATGATTCCCTGGCTGTCATGGCAGACTACACGGCGGATGGCAATAAACTGCAGATGGCCTATAGCTTCAATTTACTGACGGCGACGTATTCTGCTGCCTATATACGTCAACAAGTCGAGGAATATGAAGCGCGAGTCAAAGGCGGCTGGGTCTCCTGGTCGGTTGGTAACCATGACTCGGTGCGTGTCATGACACGCTGGGGTGGCGCAGAGGCGACACCTCAATTTGCCAAGATGCTGCTGGTCATGCAGATGGCCTTGAAGGGTACACCTTGTCTGTATCAGGGTGATGAACTGGCACTGACAGAAGCCGACATTGCCTATGAAGATATACAGGATCCCTATGGCATTACTTTCTGGCCAGAATTCAAGGGCCGCGATGGCTGTCGCACGCCTATGCCATGGCAGGCAGATCAGTTAAATGCCGGTTTCAGCTCGGGCAAGCCATGGTTGCCAGTTCCAGCTCAACATGCAGCCAACGCGGTTTCTACACAAGATCACGACGGTCAATCTGTATTGAATTATGCTCGCCACATCCTGGCCTGGCGCAAGAAATATCCACAACTTAGCAGGGGAGAAATCAGTTTCTTTGATGCCCCCGAACCTGTATTGGCGATACGCCGTGATCTGGCTGGTCGCAATAGTTTGCTGGCAGCATTCAATCTCGGAAATGAACCCGTCAGTTTTAGCTGGCCTGCGACAGTGGATGCTACGCAATTGAAGGATGCTGGCTTGCCGGGACAGGTCAATGGTGGGATTGTGGAGCTGCCAGCCTATGGTGCCTGGTTTGGGGAAGTGATCAAGTAAATGTAATGCAGAGCGCTTGACAGGGCTGCACGATGTTCGTGCAGCCCTTTTTTTATTTCTCTTCAAGATAAAACTTGATTTTTTAAGTCAGGCTATTTCACTTTAAGATTGCTGGATTCATTGGCCGCAGGCGAAGGTGGTTCGGCTATTTTTCCAAGCAGCTTGCTTGAAGGTGTCGCTGGCATGCTTAATGAATCGAGAGTATCAGCAGTTTCATGCTTTGTGCTTTTCTGTGCCAAATCCGGATTCGCTGTTTTGCTTTCAATTGATACTGTTCCTGCAACTGATAATTTTTTATCAGGGCACATCTGTTCGGCCAGCTTTGTTGCTTCCTTTATTTCTTGCGCAGGTGCTTGACGTTGTGCCATGGATGTAATGACCATGTCCCAGTCTTTGGAATAAGATTGCTGCTCGCTGGCATTCAGTGGACGCTGCCGTTCAGTTTTTAGGGCTTGTTCTGCCGTGGTTTGTGAGACGATTGATGTTTGGCGATTATCATAAAGTTTACTTTTATTGCGGTCAAAAACTTGTACCTGTATTGATGTGTCAGTTTGCTTGCTTTCCACCAGTTGCAAGGTTTTGGGTAAGCCCTCGTAGGCCGAGGCTTCTACTTCACGAGGGACCCAGCGTGGCGCACCCTGTTGCACACCTTCTTCAAAGCGCTTCAGTACACCAAGATGGCTCACTTCTGGCTGTACTGCCAGAGCACGGACTACCACTTCATATCCAGCGTCTTTGAGCATATTGATTTGTTTTTCAGTACTTTGAGGATTGCCCAGCGTGCCATCAATCATGATATTGCGCCGATTGACGATGGCGGAAGAAAACAGCGACTTACCCCATGCGCTGGCATCTGCATGAGAAAGATCTGCAGCGATTTTTTCGGTTGCAGGATTGCGTTGCCATGAACGATAGGATGGATGGTTTTCACGCAAATTGTCGACATCTATATGCACTGTTTTTTCAGTCGATAATTCTTCCATCGTTTTTCTTGCGAGGCCCCCTTTGCCTGAGCCAGGCTGTCCGCCCAGAAAAATAGCAACTGGCTGCTCTCCAGATTCAAGTGCGCGTGTGCTGGCGAGCATTTTTGCTTCAATTCTTTGCTTGAAGATTTTTTCATGAATCTCTGAAGATAGTTTTCCTTCGTCGCTCATTTTCCATCTTTCGACGCCAGATACGTATCGCGCTCAGCATCTTCAGTTTTGAGTTGCAGCGTGTATGTCTGTATCAGTTGATCCAGTTCTTCCAATTCCAATGTGTAAAACGTGTTGCGCTTCAGTTCCAGCGCCATTTGTTCCTTGTGCAGGACGGCCAGCCTTGCCTCGTCAGGACTATCCTTGATATCTTCGTCGTGCATCCAGGCAGAACGGATCGCGATCAGGCTGCCGACGATGTCCCCTGCCAGTTCAGCTTTTTGTTCTTTCCTGTGAATTGCCTCATCGAAATTGCTCATGGATATCCTTCAAAAATTTGTTCAAAAATTAATTTAATTTTACGACGATTTGCTATTGCGATAATAATTTTCCGAGACTGAATTGTTTCTACATATGACAGACGTTCAGCCATATCAGCCTAGTGTGAATACTCAGGCCAGGCTGTGAAGGGATGTCGTTTACACATTATTTGAGAATTGCTTGCGATAATTGCCAGGGCTGTTAGCGACGATGCGGCGGAAGTGGCGGCGCAAGGATTCTTCTGAGCCAAAGCCTGCCAGCTCAGCTATCTGTGACAAGCTGCTTGCTGGTGACTCCAGCAATTCCTTGGCGATGGCGACGCGCTCACGTATCAGCCATTCACCCGGTGCCATACCTGTGCTGTCCTTGAAATGACGTTGCAGAGTGCGGATACTCATGGTGGCTTTTTCTGCCATCGACGCCAGATTGTGTGGCAGGGCAGGGTTGGATCTGACCCAGTCCATCAATTTTGCCAGACGCGCATGCTCATCACTGGGCATGGGGCGCGGTACAAATTGCGCTTGCCCACCTTCTCGATGCGGCGGTACTACCAGACGCTGCGCCACCAGATTGGCGACCTTGGCACCATAATCTTTGCGCACCAGATGCAGCAGCATATCCAACCCGGCAGCTGAACCTGCAGAAGTCATGATTTGCTCCTGATCCACATACAAGGCGTTGGCTTGAACCTGAATTTGTGGATAGCGCTTGAGCAGTTTTTCAGCATAGCGCCAGTGGGTAGTGACGGTTTTGCCATCAAGTATGCCTGCTGCAGCCAGGATGAACACGCCAGAGCAGATAGTGCAGATGCGTGCGCCGCGTGCATAAGCCAGCCGGACTTTGTCCAGTAATGCCGCTGGTGGTACTTCATCAGCATCACGCCAGCCGGGGATGATGATAGTGTCCGCCTGATCCAGCATGTTCAAGTCATGCGGCACCTCTACCGTGATACCGCCTGCTGCCCGCAATTTGCCAGGTTCGGCGGCACAAACGGCAAAGTCATACCAATCCACGCCAAGTTCGGGGCGGTTCAGGGCGAACAATTCGACGGTGCAGCCAAATTCAAAGGTGCACAATTGATCATAGGCAAGGGCGACGACAAGATGCGGTTTCATGGCTTAATCTTACAATACCTTGCACATCACGACAGAGGAAAATTCATTCACGTAGCCAGTCACGTAATTCGTAATACCAGTACGCACATTGTGCTGCCATCAAACCCAGGCCCCCAAAGCTGGGTGGCAAACCGTAATGATCCAGGCCATCGGGTAAGGCCTGATTAGTGGCAATCGCCTGGGCCACTACTTCCCCAGCCAGGGTGGTCGGTGCCACACCGTGGCCGCCAAACCCCATGGCATACCACACTCCATTTGGCAGACGTCCAATTTGCGGCATCTTGTGCTGGGCGTAGCTCATCAGGCCACTCCAGGCATATTCCACTTTTGTTCCCGCCAATTGCGGGTACACTTTGAGCATGTCCTTGTACAATAATGCGGCAACTTCAGCAGGCTGCTTTTCGCGTATGGAAATACGTCCTCCCCAGAGAAGGCGGCTATCTGCCAATGGGCGGTAATAATCGAAGGCGAAGCGGGTGTCATAGACGGCAGCTGCGGTTTGCATGGCTGTTGGCAGTTTATCGCCAAGTTTTTCTGTCGCCATGACGTAGGTCGCGATCGGCAATACCGAGCGTGCCAGTTTGGGATAAAGTTTTTCAATATAGCCGCCACAACACACGACTACATGCTTTGCCCTCACGGTGCCATTTGCTGTGCGTACTAATTTTTCCTTGCTGTCGGTTTCAATGGCGCTTACCCGGCTTTGTTCAAACACGCGTACGCTTTTAGAACTCAATGCCTCGGCTAAAGCACGGGCATACTTCAAAGGGTGAAAATGAAAGGCATTTTTTTCATGCAAAGCGCCAAAATACCTGTCGGTGTGCAAGGTTGCACGGGTTTGTTCACGTGACCATGGTTCCCATTCCACGTCAAATTCACACAGCATGAATTCTCTTTGCTGCTGGAGTTTTCGCTCATCGTCAAACCAGTTGGCCAGCAAGACACCACTTTCATTGATGTCACAATCCATTTGATATTTCGCGACGCGTTGCCGTATCAGGGCCACTGCATCCAGCGTCAGCTGGTATAGATTTCGTGCAGGTTCGCGGCCTATTTGTTTGATCAGCTCTGCATTGTCTAGACTGAAGCCGCCAAACACAAATCCGCCATTGCGGCCGGATGCCCCATGCCCAATCTCTTCAGCTTCCAGTAAAACGATATTGCTGACACCACGTTCCATCAACCCCAACGCTGTCGACAAACCGGCAAAACCCCCACCGATGATACAGACTTCACAGTCCAGGTTTTCTTGCAGACGTGGATAGTGAACAGATGCAGCACTGGCCTGATAAAAGGTTTGTCTCAGATTTTCTTGGGGAATCATAGGCTCGTATCTTAAACTCTTGGTGCGACAGAAAAGCCGTCAAATTACACGCAACAGCTCTGTCAAGGCAAGCCTGACTTTTTATTGCCCTCTTGTTTACTTTTGTTTTATTGCCAATTACACTGGGCGAACAGACTTCCTATGAGAGTTGTCGTAAGCGCTTATGTCGGTCTATGCGCCTGTCTCGCCGGGGCAGGGTTCATGTCTGGATATATACGTAAAGAACAGGCGTTAGTCTGGTCGGTTTATGAAATTTTCGTGAAAACTCAAAAAAACTCTTCCCCTGGTTAGCAAATGCGTAAATTGCCGGCACGTTATGCAGGATTGGTCATGCCCTTCCTTTTATCGATACTGATGACCTTTATCGTCTCGCTGATCAGTACATTGCGCAGTGTTGGATTGGTGGATCATTTTCTGCAAATCTGGATGGGTTCCTGGGCCTTGTCCTGGGTGTTTGCCTTCCCCACACTGCTGCTTGTCTTACCCTTGGTCCGACGTATGACCAGCATGCTGGTTGAAACTCCGCGTTAAGCGGGATTCAGTGCTTTTCCAGCGCAGCTGCACTGCGCTGGAAGCTATGTTTTTACGTCAAACCTTGCTCTTGTTTTCTTGCCGATCTCTGCTAGCCTGATTGCTGAAGGGCTGTCTTCGATATCGAAACATCTGCTTACAAGTATTTACTATTTATCACGTACAAATCATTGCGAATTTTATATTATTGCTCTTTGTAAATATATTCTTTGATGGTGCAGGATCTTCACCCACTATCTTGATTCGTAACAATGAACACCGCATTTCTACAGGTAGTAAAAGACCGCAAACTTGCTCACGACCTGAGGCAGGTCGCAGATGATTTTGAAATTCTGGATTTTTTCAAACAATATGGCAGTTGCTGTTTTGCGATGTCCGCCATGCTCGCGCAAATACTGACAGAAAAGGGTTATACAGCCAGGGTTCAAGGATGCTATGCTGAAATCAAACAAAATAACGGTATTTTTTATATAGGCTACAAGGGCTTTGTTCACGAGCAGCAAAAAGAAGGGCATGCAGTGTGCATAGTCGATGAACAATACCTGATCGATTTTGGACTGGGTACTTTAAAAAAATTTTATGCAGAAGATTTCAGCCACGCACTGGCTTGCGAAATCTCTGACAACAACCCGGTTCTTGGTTATCTTGACCTGGATAGTGGCGCAACTATTACCTGGCGTACAGACTGGGTTTCACCTATGGTTAAATTGGAGTTGGAACATCAGCTTGCTGCAGTGGAACGCATAATAGGCGGTTATTACGACTTCCAAAAAAACCGTATGGCGTACCTGATCAAGAAGCTATTTGTAGGCAAAAACACTCCGATACCTAATCATGCCTTGCTGGCAAAAGTCAAAGCGCCGGCATCTGCGCAAACGCAAGACGAAAAATTGTCTGAGTTGATTGATTAGAGTTTTATCGGTTTTCGACGGATTTTTTCGCCGCCAAAGCCTTGCTTTCTTTTTTCAGGGCTTTGGATACCGGGCATACAGCCTGCATGAACGAAGCCAGGGTGTTTGCCAGATTGTCACCCTGCAGACGATAGAAAACAAATTGCCCGCGTTTGTCGCTGGCAATCAGCCCCGCCGATTCCAGTATGCGCAAATGCTTGGATAAGGAAGGCTTGGTCATCTCAAAACGCGCAGCAATTTCACCGGCAGACAATTCTGTCTCCGATAAATAAGCCAAAATTTTCCGGCGTGGCGTCGATGCCAGGGCTTCAAATACTTTTTCCATAGCGAGTAAATCAATGGTGATAATTCATCATAGCATTTTGTCGTCCGATCGTGAAGTTAATTAGATAATTAGACATTTAGCTAAATAAGGTATATGCTTGTTTCATCAACCTATGTTCATCAGCTTATGTTGATGAGCTTGTTTCAAGAGTGCTGACGGGTAATCAAATATCATGGAATCTGAAAAAGGTACTACTACGGTCTATTACAACAGCGCCTGTCCGGTATGTGATGCGGGCATACGTGACCAGCGTGGGCGTATGCAGGCATGCAATATCAACTGGATTGACGTGCATGCTGAACCTGACGCAGTGAAAGCAATCAATAGCGAGCTGGAAACTGTACGTGAACGCCTGCATGTGCGCAATGCCAATGGCGAGCTGCTGGTAGGTGAGCAGGCACTGGCTGCCTTGTGGGCACAAACCAGTGGCCGACGCTGGCTGGCCTGGCTGACATTACGCCTGAATTTTCTGACCCGGCCATTGTATAACTTCATCGCCAGACACCTGTACCGCTGGAACCGCAGGCGCGGTCACTGGTAAGCCAATTCATACACCATCAATCAATAGAGAATGCCATGAGTACTATTCACACTATGGAAAACAACGCAGATCCGGCTGAACTGGCACGCTTCAATAGCCTGGCGAGCCGTTGGTGGGATGAGAGTTCAGAATTCAAACCCCTGCACAGGATTAATCCACACAGGCTGGAATGGATAGACAGCCTGGCTCAGCTTGCTGATAAACAAGTCCTGGACGTAGGTTGTGGCGGCGGCATCCTGGCTGAATCAATAGCGCGCAAGGGAGCAAAAGTGACGGGCATAGACCTTGCCGACAAGCCCTTGCAAATCGCGCAATGGCATGCGCAAGCTCAGGATGTGGATGTGCACTATGCTAAAAGCAGTGCAGAAACCTGGGCTGAGCAACATACCGGGCACTACGATGTCATTACCTGTATGGAAATGCTGGAGCATGTGCCATCTCCGGCAGCCGTCATTCAAGCATGTGCAGATATGGTCAAACCTGGTGGTTGGGTATTTTTCTCAACGATCAACCGCAATCCCTTGAGTTATGCACTGGCTATTGTGGCGGTGGAATACATCATGCGTATCCTGCCGCAAGGCACGCATCAATATAAACGCTTTATCAAACCGGCAGAATTACTCGCAATGGCAAACGCAAGTGGCCTGAAATTGCAGGACAAGCATGGCCTTGGTTACAACCCGCTGACCCAGCGCTTCCGCCTGCATGGTTTTATGGGTGTGGGTTATTTATTGGCGATGCAGAAGCCATTGCAGGCTTAGTTCAAGGCTTGGTTCCGTGTTCTATTACAGGTTTTAAATCCAGCACGCCTGAATAGCTGAGCAACAAACCCAGGCCAGGCATGACAAAGCCCACATAAAAACGGTAACGTCCGTCTTCTATGCATTTATAGGCTTGTGATTGAGGGAATAGCCGCACCGGTAAAGGTATGCCATGCAGACTGGCGCCGAGGACGAGCCAGTTCCAGCCACCACCTTCCAGAATGTCTACCGTGAGACGGAACTGCATGAGCCCCGTACTTTCTTGCCAATGACCATGCGGATAGTTGCCATGTGGTGCAAACACGGTGATCAGTTCTTGTGCCACACCATCTGGCGCTAAGAATTCTCTGGCCCAGATTAATTTGCCTGCTGCATGACTGATACTGACTTTGTAGCCGGACCGGGCGTGTCTGGTTGGCACACCCAGCTTTTTTGCCAGCTTGCGGCCCAGTACGCCAGCCAGACCCTTGCCCAGTTTGATATCTATTTCACCTTGCAAGGTGCCGCCGTGTATATGTATTTGCTGCAATAGTGGGTGCAAATCCTTAAAAGATTTACCAAACCAGGCTTGGGCCGAGGTAACTGGAGGAGTCTGAAAGAAGGTTTCCGTAGTCATGGACGCCATTGTAAACCCTGCAAATCCTTGCAAATTAAAAAAACGTAGTGCGAATACCAGCTCAAGCCGCAATCGCTATTTCATTTTCCTCAATTTAGCGCAGTAAAATGCCTGCTCGCATGAGAAAACCAAGGTTCTGCTTCTTTTTTGCAGCCCGTGGCATTAAAATCCCGCACCAAACATCCATTTTACTGACGCCATTGCTTCATACATGCAGGCGCTGTGATAAAAACATACAAGCGGCCATACAAGCGAACGTACAAGAGAAAGCACAAGACATGGTTTTTAGTACGGTTACCTTTTTATTTTATTTTTTACCTGCCTTTCTCGTTTTGTATTTTGCGCTGCCGTTTAGCCACATGCGTAATATAGTGTTGCTGGTCGCCAGTCTTATATTTTATGCCTGGGGTGAGCCGAAAAACCTGCCTTTGCTGTTGATTTCTATCTTGCTTAATTATCTGTGTGGATTGGGCATGGGGAAGGCGCAAGAGAAAGGTGGCACAGGCAAAACCGTTTTTATGGCAGGTATAGGCTTCAATCTCTTATTGCTGGCCTATTTTAAATACTTCAATTTTGCATTGGGTAGTGCGATTGCCGTGCTTGGCAGGGCGGGTATCAATATGCCTGAGGTGGAGGCGGTCACACTGCCCTTGGGTATCTCTTTCTTTTCCTTTCATGCGATCTCTTATCTGGTGGATGTGTATCGTAAAAAGACCGCGCATGAAAAGAATCTGTTTGCCCTTGCCATGTATATCACCATGTTCCCGCAATTGATTGCCGGGCCGATTATTCGCTTCTCTACCATTGCCAGGCAATTGCACCAGCGTCAACATACCTTGCGCAGAGTGGAGCTGGGTATCAAAATTTTCATTCTTGGCCTGGCGCAAAAAGTGTTGATTGCCAATAGCGTCGCTCTGCCAGCCGACCAGATATTCTCATTGGCACCAGAAGCATTAGGTATTGCCAGTGCCTGGCTGGGTATCACTTGCTATACCCTGCAAATCTATTTTGATTTCTTTGGTTATTCAAATATGGCGATAGGATTGGGCCTGGTCACTGGTTTTAGTTTTCCGCGCAATTTCAATTACCCCTATGTCGCGCAGTCGATTACAGAATTCTGGCAACGCTGGCATCTGAGTCTGTCGCGCTGGTTTCGTGATTACCTTTACATACCCCTGGGTGGCAACCGGGGCACCAGCCTGGTCACTTACCGTAACCTGTTCATCGTGTTTTTCCTGTGTGGCCTCTGGCATGGCGCGAACTGGACCTTTGTGGTCTGGGGGCTGTATCACGGCACTTTTTTGGTACTGGAGCGTATCGGTCTGCAAAAAGCCATGGCGAGTTTGCCAAGGCCATTCAGGCATATCTATACTATCCTGATCGTGATGACAGGTTGGGTATTTTTCCGATGCGACAGCTTTGCCCAAGCTTTGCATTATCTGGCTGCCATGGCCGGAGGCATGCCTGCAGATAATGCCATGGCTCCCGTCATGAGCTTTATGAGTGGCACGGTCATCACGGCCTTGATAGCAGGCATACTGGTATCCACTCCCTTGCTGCAGGTACTGAATAAGCCACGTGCAGCAACTCGTATCTTTGCACCTGCTATCAGTCTGATGCTCTTTATTTTGTCGGCTGTCAGTTTGGCGACGGGGGCTTACAATCCATTTATTTATTTCCGTTTCTGAGGCTGGATCATGACTATGAGCGATTCCGGCACATCAAATTTGCAGGCGGCCATGAAAAAGCGCCTAAACGGACGCATTATCTACGGGCGCATCACTTTTATTATCGCTTTCTTTGGCATCTTGCTGATGCCAGCCCTTGTCCAATTAAGTGGAAAATTACAAGGTCCCAGTATAGAAAACCGCGCACTCGCCAGCAAGCCGGAATTGCCTAAAACATTCGCAGAAACCTTGAAATTCCCTGCGCTGGTTGATGCCTATCTTAATGACCACTTCGGCTTCAGAAATAATCTGGTGGCATGGAATAATAAATTGCGTTATTACTTGCTTGGCGACATCAATGCCGTACAACTGACGGCTGGTAAAGATGGTTATATCTTCTTCAACTCGCACGCGGCCAATACTCCCTTGGCCATGATACATTTTTTGTGCGGGAAAAACGTCGCAGAGAAAGACCGGGCAGAGATAGTCAGGACTGCATCTGACTTCATGCACATGGCGGTACAGCTTAAGCCGGAAAGTTATCTGTTGCTGGTGCCGACCAAACCGGTCGTTTATGCAGATAAATTGCCAGACTGGTTGCAACAGCAATGTGCGCAATATACCCCCAGCTTGCCTGACGTCGTAGCCACACTCAAGTCTTTGCCAGGACTAGAAGATAAAATTATTTATCCGCTGACAGAAATGCAGGCACTCAAGAAAAGCATAACCGTATTTCCAAAAAATACTTTTCACTGGACAGGTAATGGACCTGAGCCGGTGGCGCAACTGGTTGCAGAAAATTACCTGCATCGCAAAAAATTAACGACACTGACAAGCAATCTGCATGACGTCGCATCCGACATACAGCAATTCTTGCCGGGCGTGGCATTGACTGTGCCTACTCATGATCCTGATTATGCCAAGGCTGGCATTACTGCCTGCCTTGGCGTTGCCTGTTTTCCTGAGTTTGCCGACACGGCGGGAAAAATTGGTGATGTCTCACGCTATCGCCATAGCAACAGAAAAGGTCCAAAATTACTCGTGATCTCAGACTCATTCGGCCAAGGAATTGCAGGCTTTTTTTCAGAATACTATAGCGAAGTCTGGCATATCTCTTTGAATAGCATCAATCGACTCAGTGATAAAGAGCAAGCCAGATTCAAACAGATTTTGCTCAACGAGTATGCACCTGACCAGATACTGTATGTATTCCATGATGCAGCAGTATCCTATTTTGAGAGAAATAGCAGCATTCTGTTAAACGCTGGTCAGTGATTTCTCCCATGCCTCTGGCTCCTGACCTATGCAGCTGTAGTGTGTTTAAACAAAAGGTCGATATGGTCTTCACCAACGTCCTTATAGAAACACATCACTTTATCGACATCGTTGCCGACTTCAAACAATTCACCATTTTTTTGGATGACGGCAACTGTATAACCGAGGTCAAATAAAAAACGCAAATAGGTTGGACCATCATTGCCACCAGTGAGTGGCATGAAATCAGGGCTGAATTCGCTAATGATAATGGGATGCCAGTTTGATAGTAGGCGCTTGGCTCCCAGCAAGGCGCGATATTCAAAGCCCTCAATATCAATCTTGATGAGATCAATTTTTCGGTCCGCCGGAATAAGATTGTCCAGCGGCATGCAGGCTACAACTGTGCTCTTCATCAACGTCTGCTGATTTGATGACAAATGGGCTGTCGTGCCGTTGCTGTACGAACTATTCAGGCTCAGTATGTCGAAATCTTCACCAGCCGCGCTATTGATGATTTTGATATTCTTGAAATCATTTTCTCTCTTGCTGAGCTCTATGAATTTGACATTATTGGTATTCGGCTCAACCGCATAGACCATGCCTGTGTCGCCTACTAGAGATGCGGCAATCATACTGTAGTAACCAATATTAGCGCCGATGTCGAGCACACCCATGCTAGCCTGAACATGTTCCTTGAAGACTTTTGTCACATGTGGCTCATATTCACCATGTATCAGTGGTAATCCCAGGTCCAGGTCTTCTGGGTCGACAAACATGGGCAGGCCGCCAACATTGACTTGTTGGATCCTGCTAACGTCACGCTTAACGGTCAACTTTTCCTGTCTTTGGGTAAACTCCAGCGAGTTCAAATAGGAAGCAACGACAGCATCAAGGGATTTGCCAGCCTGAGCGCCATGACCTGGCCATTCTTCAGGATTAGGCGAGCGCCCTAGAATCAGGCGAAAGCAATGAAAAATGTCTTCAGTCGTAGTGTGCTCACTGTAGGTCCAATCACCAAATTTTTTAATTGGATTTGCGCCGACATGCATGGCTTGTGCTTCTTGTTGACTCTCCACGATTGTGAGTGGGGCTGGTTTGGAGAATAGTTTTCTAAGCATTATTCGATTTACGCTATTTTAAATGGGTGTTTGCAAGGGTAGCTCATGATTGAGTTTCTTTTCCATTCAGAAAGAGTATTGACATGATCGACATCAAATAGTTCAGTGAGGAACTGCCAGCAGGGTTCAAGCAGATGTTCCGGCTTATTTCTTCTAGTCCTACAAATCGGCGGTCCCGTGTCCTATATCTGGCTACCTGGGGCGCTGCTACGATACAGTCCATGCCTCTGCATTAGTGGTTCAAAAAATTAATCAGGCTAATCAGTTCTTTTTAAATAAAGGAAATATCATGAAAAAAATAATTTCTGTCTTAATGATTTCTGCTGCAGGCTTTACTGCAAGTTCCAGTTTTGCCGCCGCTGACGTAGCAAAAGCAAACTTCAAGGCGACGGAAGAACGTGCCGAAGCAGACTTCAAGGTGGCCAAGGCAAAGTGTGATGCATTGAAAGACAATGCAAAAGACATTTGCGTAGAAGAAGCTAAAGTCGCACGTACCCGTGTCAAGGCAGAAGCTTTGGTGAACTATGAAAACACTCCCAAAAATCACGTCAAAGCAGCAACGGATGTTGCCGATGCAGAGTACGCACTGGCTATTGAAAAATGTGACGATAAATCCGGCAATGATAAGGACGTCTGCAAGAAAGAAGCCAAGGGCACTCAAAAAATAGCGATTGCTGATGCCAAGGCAGGTAAGAAGATTTTTGATGCCAAAGTGGATGCTCTCTCGACAGCACTTGATGCCAACTACAAAGTTGCAATTGAGAAGTGCGATGCCATGTCTGGTCCGTCCAAAGAGAACTGTATTGCTGCTGCGAAAAAACAGTATAAATAATATTGATCAAATTTTGGGCTGGTTCCATGGTGTTCCTGTCAGCTAAATGCCAGCCCGTTGTACACATCAGGTTTGTAGTGCAGTTTTAAAAGCAGTCCCCTAAGGTATTACCTTCCTTCTGAAACATAGATATTAAAAATTTACACTAGGAGTATAAAAAATGAATAACTTAATTAAAAAAATCATGGGCATTTTCCTGGCAACAATGATGGTCACCATGCTCGGCTGTGCTTCAACCAGCAAGCAAGAAAGCACTGGTGAATATATTGATGACACCCTCATTACCACTAAAGTAAAAGCTGCTATCGTCAATGAGCCGACTTTGAAAGCAAGTGAAATTAATGTCGAAACTTTCAAAGGCATAGTGCAGTTAAGCGGCTTCGTTGCTGATCCTGCATCTGCCAGCAAGGCTGTCAGTGTGACGTCTGGAGTGAAAGGCGTGAAATCGGTTAAAAACGATATACGCGTGAAATAGACGTATGGATGACGCGAGTGCTGTGCAAATTTGCGAAGCACTCGCGTTTCGCTTGAGTCGTGCTTATTGTCTTACTTATTAGCCTAAATAAGTACCGGAGTCGGTGAATAGCAGGATGCCATCAATTTACCAGCGTCCTCCAAATTATTCGCTTGCCGGCGATCACGTGACAGCCAGACGTGATTGCCATCTGCTCCGCAAACAGGAATCTTACTGATTGTGGAGTTTTTTTATTTGTGTTCGCTAACGCACTGAAATAGTTTTTCCCTCACCTTAAACTCAAGTTACTTTTATCAGGCGTTCGTTAATAAACCAATTGCAATCTGATTTGCAGTGCTTCCAGTCTGATGCAAGTACCCAATTTTTTGTAGACTTCATTTTTTATACAGGAGCTTCATGATGAATTCAGATCAAGTCAAAGGCGCAGCAAAAAAAGTGGCAGGTAAAGTCCAGCAAGAAGCAGGCAAGCTGGTCGGTAG
Organism: Undibacterium sp. GW821-FHT07F11; assembly: GCF_059418665.1. Classification (NCBI taxonomy): domain Bacteria; kingdom Pseudomonadati; phylum Pseudomonadota; class Betaproteobacteria; order Burkholderiales; family Oxalobacteraceae; genus Undibacterium; species Undibacterium sp. GW821-FHT07F11. The sequence continues at coordinate 386,831 of NZ_JBWKQH010000008.1, read as the reverse complement.
TAAGGAACAGCAAGTCAAGGGAGCTGCAAAGCAAGTTGAAGGCAGCATGCAAAAAGCCCTGGGCAACGTCAAGGAAGCATTCAAGGACAGTCATAAGCATTAAGTGACTGACATTTTCGGGCTGGTGTACCAGGAACAATGGTGCCAACGCCCGAAAATTTTGTCGGCTGCAGCACGCAAATCGCTTATTACATAATTAAAATAATTCAGACAAGTGGACAAAAGCGATGGATGTACCTCTACCAAATACCCCTTCTGGCAGGGGCTGCAGTGATGACAGCTTAGCCGCCAATACAGCCGATACTGTGCTGCCCGATGTCAAAACGGCTGCGCTGATTGATAATTCATCCCAACTGTTTCCCGGCATTCATGTCAACGCCCGTGGCCTCGCCTTGACGATACTGGCAACCGTTGCTCTTATTTTCGCTTTACGTGCTGCGCAGCGCTTTTTCATTCCCCTGATCTTTGGCATTTTTATTGCCTATACCTTATCCCCCTTGGTCGACGCATTGCAGCGTGTGCGTATGCCGCGTCTGCTTGCTGTTACCGTGGTGATGATCAGTATGCTCACTATCATAGGTACGCAAGTCAATTCCTTGCATACGGAATTTGATGCAATTCTTGACCAGTTACCGGTAGCGACCCGTAAGTTTTCCAATGAAATGAGCAAGCTGAAAATTGGCCAGGCCAGTATGATGCAAAAGATGCAGACTGCAGCTACGGAAATAGAAAAGGCAACCAACCAGGCAACGACAGGTACCCAACTGAATATGAAGAAGGCAGTGGTCAATGAAACACCTGTGCTGAAATTGCGTGAACTACTGCTGGCAGGATCTCTGGGTATCATGGATTTGCTGGGGCAGACAGTCATGATGCTGTTTCTTATTTTCTTCTTGCTCTTGTCAGGCGATAAATTTAAACGAAAACTGGTCAAGATTACCGGTCCGTCGCTGACGCAGAAGCGCATTACCGTGCAAATTCTCAGCAAGATTAATACATCGGTACAGCAATATATGTTCATGTTATTGATCACCAACGGCCTGCTGGCTTTGCTGACCTGGATTGCATTTCATTTGATAGGGCTGGATAACGCTGGGGCCTGGGCAGTAACCAGCGGCCTGCTGCATATCATCCCTTACTTCGGTTCGATTTTAATGGCTCTGGCAGTCTGCCTGATTGCCTATGTACAGTTCGGTACTATCTCCATGGCTTTACTGGTAGCGGGTATCTCAATCGTAATTGCAACACTGGTTGGTACCGTAGTCACAACCTGGATGACAGGTCGCATTACACAGATGAACACAGCAGCCGTCTTTATCTCACTCTTGTTCTGGGGCTGGTTATGGGGGGCATGGGGTCTATTGCTGGGCGTGCCGATTATTGTGATCGTGAAAGTAGTGTCCGAACATATAGACGGCATGCAGACCGTTGCTGAGTTATTGAGTGACTGAGTGAGACGAATGAAAAGTGACGGGCAGTTCGGTAAAAAAAATCATTCCCAATTGCGGGAATGATTTTTTTACCGAACTGCATATCATAGTTTTGACTGCGATAATTTTAATTGCGATAAACGTGATTGTTTTTTACGTAGACTTGTGCACCGACTCGCAGATCGACAATATTATCCTGCACGATGGTTTGATAAACGCCATTATCCAGGCGCACACTGATTTGGTATGCCTCACGTAACTGCTGGTTGCGATTATTTTTTTCTATGTTGTTACCGACGATAGCGCCGCCTACTACACCCGCTGCTGTGGCTGCTGCATTGCCCAGACCACCACCTACCTGATTACCCAGGATACCACCGACAATGCCGCCAACGACAGCACCGGCACCGGGCCCTTTATTTTCACTGTTGACCTGTACTACCTGTATTGATTCAATCACACCATAGCTGCTGTAGGCTACCTGCGAGGCAGGGTAGCCCGCTGTGGTGGATGGTGAGCTGCTGCCGCATGCAGTCAGCATCGCAGATGCAGCAAGGGTTACGACAATGAGAGTTTGCTTGCCCATATTCATGATCATTCTCCACTGTTAGTGATGAGGGCGATCATAAATTTTATGACTTCATCAGTCGGTGCGATAACGCACCTTATTCTTAATACAAGCGAATATACATGCAACAGGACATCCCTCTTGTAGGACTAGTCCCACATTGTGCAGCGCGTTCAGCGTACAAGCGGCTGCCAGACTCTCTGATGCCTGTTTTAAGAAGAACAAACTAAAGTGTAATCAGTTTGACGGACATCAGTAGCGCTAGTAAAAGCAGGTGATGTCAATATCAGGAAAATAAGGTTTGCACCTGACGATTATCGCAGGGACCAAACGACATTGGATGTCTTTGAAAAGAGGAAAAAAATGAATATCACTCAAACACAGGTTTCTATGACCGCGCATCCGTCGCTGATTTCTGGTGGAACACTGCATCGCAGATATTCAGTTGATTATGCTCCGGCTGTCAGCGCGACAGATATGGGTTTGCTGGATGAAGCCATACAAAACGATATCCTTGCTGCTCTGCCTGAAGATGAACTTGCATTTCTCCTGCCACACCTGGAACTGGTACATCTGCCATTTGACAAAGAACTCTATGAATACGGCGCCAAGCTGTCCCATGTCTATTTTCCTACCACCGCAGTAGTAGCCCTGCTGTATGTGCTGGCTGATGGCGATGTGACTGAAATCGGTGTGACTGGGCACGAAGGCATGCTCGGCATTTCTGCAGTAATGGGTGAACGTGCTTTGGGCACAGCCATGGTGCAATGCGCAGGCGATGCGTATAAGCTCAAGGCTTCGGTATTGAAGGAAGCTTATGCCAAAGGCGGGAAACTGCAGCAAATACTGATGCGTTACACCCAGGCTCTGTTCGCACAGATGGCGCAAAATTCTGTGTGTGGGCGTCACTATTCCATAGACCAGCAATTGTCACGCTGGTTACTCGACAGGCTGGATCGCCTGCATTGCAATGAAATAAAAGTGACCCAGGAAATGATCGCCAATATGTTGGGTGTACGCCGTGAAAGCGTTACCGAAGCAGCTGGAAAATTGCAAAATGAAGGTTTGATACAGTACAAACGCGGCAATATCACCATGCTGGATCGCGAAGGTCTGGAAATGCATGCCGGCGAATGTTATCGCGTATCCAAACAAGAGTTTGAACAAATTCTCTCAACCGCTATGGCACGTTAGAGTGCATTTGAGAGTCGTCATCAGGTAGGCCGGCCAGCCTTATCAGGACATTCAAAACCCCGTTGTGAGAGCACCGGGGTTTTTTTATTCTTTGAAAGGAATAAACGCCTCGACGACAGTGCCGCGATTTTTCTCGCCTGGCTTCACCGAAAAACTGCCACCCAATAACAAGGCACGTTCACGCATTCCCAATATGCCATGCGATTTTGGTTTGGCAAAGGCCTCTTTCTGTATGCCTATGCCATTGTCGAGTACCTGCAGCCACAAGCCCTTGTCGGTACGTTTCAGGCTGATCTTGACTTCCGTGGCTTGCGCATACTTGATGACGTTGTTCAGTGATTCCTGGGTAATGCGAAACAAGGCTATCGACCAGGCCGGATCTATGGTATCGAAATCTTCAGTAATATCGGTCACATAAGATAAACCGGCAATTGCTGTAGCCTCTTCACAGTAGTGCTGGATAGATGCAGACAAGCCCAGATTGTCCAGCATGCTGGGGCGCAAATCTTCTATGATGCGCCGCTTCAAATCCACAGTGTCAAGCAGGGCGCGCTTGGTTCTTTGCAATTGCTTGGCGAGTTCAGGTTCTTTGTCCTTGAGTTTTTCCGTGACGACTGAGATATCCATGCTGATCGCTGTCAGATTTGAACCCATTTCATCGTGCAATTCGCGCGCGAGTTTGGCCTTCTCTTTTTCTGAAACATTCAATAAATGGTGCGACAGGACCGACAATTGCTCAGTGCGTTTTAATACTGTGCTTTCCAGATTATCATTGGCGATCTTCAAGGCATTTTCTATGCCACGTTGCTTATAAAAACTGCGGTAGATCAGGCGATAAAACAGTATCAAGACCAGTAAGGCAATGCTATTGGTTGCTGTACCAAAAAAGAGGGCGTCCTTATATTCCTTGTAAAAAGTCTTGCGCCTGGCTGCCAGCACCTCGTTTTCTTCCTTTTCCATGATGATGTCCAGCAGCCTGATTTCATCCATGACATCCCGGCCATCACCAACTTTAGATATCTCGACGATGCCTGTCAGACCAAATTCCCTGTAAGTTGACATGGCAGCTTCAAAGACTTTGGTTTTGCTGTTATACAATCTGCGCAACTCTGCCAGGTTCTTGATCTGCTCCGGATTGTTTTGCAATAGTCTTTCCAGTTCCTTGAAGTCATTTTCCAGCTTGTTCCTGGCAATACCCCAGGGGCGCAAGTAGACTTCATTACCGGACATGAAATAGCCACGCAAGCTGCTTTCAGAATCCATGATGAGCAGATTGATATTCTTGAGCTTGTCTTTGACGCTCCAGTTATGCTCTACCCAGTCATTATTGATCTTGAGTTTTTCCATATTCTGGTAAGCAGAATAGGCATTGCCGATCAAAATGAAAAGACAGGTCACAAATAAAAAAGTAATGTAGAGCGGTATCGAAGTCGATGTGTTTTTTTTCATGAAAATTTCCTCAAATAGCACCTGAATGCATCACGTGATTGATGAAGAAAAATAAAATCAGACATGCAGATTTCCATTTGTGTTCTCATTAAAACCTGGGATTTTCTTCACGTGCAGCCTATGAAAAACAATACCTGAATTGATAAATTATGTGTCGTAAATCTTGAAGAATTTTTTCTAGCCCCAGAAACTTGAGAAGGTAGGTTTATTCCTACAAGCAATTCCGCGAAAGTTTATTGCTAATCAATCTGAGTCTCCTTAAAATGAATTCTATTGAGGCCTCATCATGCGGCGGCGGTTTGAGCACAGCGAGTTTCAGTTCGTAAGAGTTTGGAACATAATGGACGACAAGAAAAAATTGAAAGTATTTTTAATCGAAGATGCGCAAAGAATTCGTTCTGTGCTGATCGAGGTATTGCAGCAGACGGAGAATATAGAAGTCATCGGTTTCGCAGAAAGTGAAAAAGAGGCTTTGTATCAATTGCGTTCTATCGAATGGGATGTCGCCATTGTAGACATAGGCTTGCGTGAAGGCAGTGGCCTGGCAGTATTGTCTGGCCTGAAGAGTGATGGCCGTCAATATGGTTCACGCCTGGTATTTACCAGTAACCCCAGCAATGCTTTGAAAACACGCACCATGTCACTGGGAGCGGAAGGTTTTTTTGATAAATCCCGTGAAATGGATAATCTGGTTGGTCACATCCAGGCGCTTGCTCATTAAGCTGTACTGCGCAACACAGAACAGCTTTATTTCCCGCAGTTGTACCTCTTCTGTCTGACTTGCCGATGCTTGTCTATTCCAGTAAATTATTTTTCATGGCGTAATACGTCAGGTCACAATTTGACTGCAAGTTCATTTTTTCCATGACACGGGTGCGATAGGTGCTGATGGTTTTTACGCTGAGTGACAATGTTACTGCTATATCAGATACAGATTCACCTTTGGCCAGTCTTAAAAATACCTGAAATTCGCGATCAGACAATTCAGTGTGCAAAGCAGTTTCTGCATCATGGTCAAAGCCCTGTGCCAGGATTTCGCCCACGTCAGCGCTCACATAACGGCGCCCGGTCGACACCGTTCTGACAGCCTTGATCAGCTCATCGGCATCACATTCCTTGTTCAGGTAGCCATTCGCACCCATTTTCAAGAGATTCACAGCATATTGCTGGGCTGGGTAGCCACTCAAGATCAAAATGGGTAAATCTGGTTGCCCTTGTTTGATGGTACGCAAAGTGTCAATACCGCTTTGGTCTGGCATACTGATATCCAGCAACATGACATCACAAGCCTCTTTCCTGGCGATCTCCAAGGCTTCACGGCCAGTCGTCGCTTCTGCAACGACTTCGAAGTCGCTGACTTCTGAAAATATCTGCTTGAAGCCGGCCCGTACAATTTGATGGTCGTCACAGACTGCGATACGTATCATTTTCTTCCTTCAAATTTGCGAGTGCACAAAATTGCGTCAACTAGTTTCTATATGGCATCACAAAAATTCATTAAACCAGAACCTGGGGAGTTTTTTAAATGCTCACCATACTTTTCCTTACCCGGGCAAGCATCCAGAATATGCCCTTATTTGTTCCTATAGCATAGCACCTCAACAGAATATGGGTGAATATCGTCGCAACTCCTTCTCGTAACCTTCTCGCAAGCCTCTTGCACATAGTTTTAGCGAAGTTCAGTCTGCTGCATTGTGTGGCATGGAATTGACCGAAAACCGGGGAAACCAGTCGAGAAATATTGTGCCTCTTTCCGCAATAAGAGCAGCAAGACAAGTCGTGCTGCTCTATGAAAGTGATGGAAGAGGAGGCTACAAAAACAGACAAAGGCTCTCCTGAGCTAGCTTTGCCCTGGCACCAGGGCCTGCTAGCGCGTCTGACGCCCGAATAAGACGCCGAGTGCCACCACGGTCGCGACCGCTATACCCAGCATGGTCATTGGCTGTTTTCTGACTTGAACACGGCAGCTATCCAGTAGTTTTACCTGTGATGTATAGAGCTTTTCGCTATGTTCACCCAGCTTTGTCACGGCCTGGCTCACGCCTGAGCTTAATTTGCTTGTGGCCTGCTCTTTGATGACAGTCAGTTTCTCTGCTACTGGTTTGACTGCTTCTGCCGTTTTTTCCTGAACCTGCTCTACCAGGGGTGGCGGGTTATCGCTGGTAGGAAAGGGGACGGAAGGGTGATTAATATTATTTGTGGTTGCTTCAGTCGCAGGGGCTGCAGCATTGCTTGGGTTGCTAGGCATGATTACTCCTTATGTTTTTGATCAAATCCAGCGCCCTGGCTTAAAAGTCGTGGGCTGGTATTGTCGGCATAGGTTTAGTGAGGTTTTACTGAGGTGTCGCGCTATCGTTTGCAACAGGGCGGCTTGCTCTTGGCGGCAAATTACCGCCTTCACCTTCCCAGGTACTGATTTCGGTTTTATGCAATTTCTTGGCAGCATGTTTTTCGTGATATCGTTTTTTGCCAAAAGCAGTCATCAAAGCCCAACTGGCAAGACCGGCGACAAGGAACAAATGTTTAGCGGCTATCATATATTTCTCCAGGTTGTATTCAATTGCTTCAAACTCATTATTTTCAAACTCAATGCTTTAGAGATAATCGGCACTCAGGACCGTGAAATCGAAGTGAGGCTATTTTGCTGGCGTTTGATGCATTGCCTGATCACCTTCTGTGCATCACCGATGGCAACCTGGCATCTGGCATTGGTCAACATTTGATACCCGCTGGCACGCAATTGTTGCTTGCCCAGCAGGTGACCTATGCCCACGCTCAATGCGCCCTGCAGAAAAAAAATCCCACTTTTAAATAGACATGTATTCATTGCGATTTCTCCAGAAAATGGTGAATCCTGATCTATGCTGCAAGTCCTTGGCCATTCTTATTCCGCCAGCGTGTAGCTGTATTGCTATCAACTTGCATTGCATACTAGCATCGGCCTTAATGCCTCCATATAGGACATGGACACTAGCCTTTGTAGGAATAGATGAAGTAAACAGGGGCAAATCAGAAGTAAGTCACTGTAGGAAAACTGAATTTTCGCCGAGTGAAGTTGCAGTGCTGTGGCAGCAAATATGTATTCTGCAAGCATGATGCTTCAGGGCTGTTATCCCTGATCAGACGCTGCTTTTTTGAGCCCGGAAGAAATGGGTCTGACAGGTGCCGAGCATTGTTGTAGACCGCCCGAAGTTCGCCCTGCGACCAGTACCACGTCTGGCTCTACACCTGTTTGAACCATCTGCCCCAATCAGGTTGTTAACCAGATCCTGATCTCTTGAGTTCCTACATGCCAGCAAGCCCACGTCCGATACTGCTACTTCGCTCCGGGTTTTAGTATGTGCTTATGTCAAAGAGAGACGATTTCCTTGACGAAATTCCTGTCATGCCAGTAATCATGATGACAGGCAAGTTGTCGGCAAGCTGTTCTGCCTGCACATATAGCGGGCAATCATATTCAGCATTAACGCTGGCTTATTCACTACCAATAAAGGAAACATCATGGACAACGACGACATCATTTCTACCCTTAACGACCTGATAGAAACCAGCAAAGACGGTGAAGAAGGATTTAAAGTCTGCGCCGAAGATGCGAGTGGCCGCCATCCGCAACTCAAAGCCATGCTGGCTGAACGTGGGCGCGAATGTGCTCTTGCTGCTAACGAGCTGCAGGAACTGGTGCGTAATCAAGGTGGCGATCCAGAAACCAGCAGCAGCGTATCGGGCGCATTACATCGTGCATGGACCAATATCCGCACTGCCATCACTGGCAAGGATGATGAAACAGTACTCGACGAATGCGAACGCGGCGAGGATGTCGCCGTCAAAGCTTATCGCAAAGCCCTGGAACAAGACCTGCCTACTCATGTACGTCTGGTTGTAGAGCGCCAGTATCAAGGTGTGTTGCGCAACCATGACCTGATCAAAGCCCTGCGTAATCAGGTCAGAACCCATGCCTGAGCGGGATACTGACTCACTGTGAAATTGCACTGTGATAATTGATCAACCAGCCTGGTATTCTTGATAAATCCGCTGCGGTTCAAACCCAGCGGTTTTTTTATACGTTTACCTGGATGCATACCAGCCAGCGATAGAGTCGCGAAGCAGTAAAACAGTTATAATTCACCGCATGAAAAAGCTGTTCCGACTATTTCTGTTATGTGTGCTGATGCTGGCTGTCCCTATGCAGGCAGCCTTGGCTGCGTCCAGGGCATGTTGTGCAGCTCAATATCAGCAGACTTCTGACAGTCAACAGCATGCACATCATGCACACCATACAGATGAATCAGGCCACAAAGCTACAATTGATCATGATGCCTCTGGCGACGAGTGTTGTGTTGCTGCTGCCATCCTGAGCACACTGCTGCCTGTTGCATTACTGCGTCCCACTTCAGAAAAAATCGACCTGATTTTTTCATCCTACGCCGGCCATATCGGCGATTGCCCTGATAAACCCCCAAGGTTCTGAATCCCGTAATTGTATTTACCCCTGAACTATTCGGGGTTTAACCGTCATTGCTGCTGGCTTGCATGCTGGCGGACTATGTTCGCGCATGCGATGTCTAATCATCTGCAGCAGTGTGACGCTTCCATCATTGGACAAGGACAAAATTCATGAACACTATTCTAATAGCAAGCCGTACTGTGCTTGCCAGTATGCTGATGGTATCAGGTACCTCCATCGCCATCGCATCCGGCACACACTCAGGTGGCCACAAACACGATGACGCCGCCACAGGCAAGCCTGGCAACGCCGCTGAAGTAAGCCGTATTGTTACTATAGATATGAATGACAATATGCGCTTTAAACCCGCCAGTTTGCAGGCCCGGCAAGGTGAAACCATACGTTTCATCATCAATAATTCGGGCAAACTCACACACGAGTTTGTACTGGGCACAGAAAAAGAGCTCAGGCAACACTATGAGTTGATGAAGAAAAATCCAGAAATGGAACATAGCGACCCCAATATGGTCACCCTGGCAGCAGGGCAGAGTGGTGAAGTGTTATGGCAATTCAGCAAGGCAGGCAAGATAGATTTCGCCTGCCTGCAACCCGGGCACTACGATGCGGGCATGAAAGGCAAAGTATTGGTCAGTAAGTCAGGGGCAGCCGCTGCAAGCAAGGCTCCCTCACATCAACATTAATGAAGATGACAAGGCTCTATATGAAATCGATCAAAATATTCGCAGCGGTCATGCTGCTGGGTATGAATTTGCAACTCGCGTATGCTCAAGAAATTAAAGCAGGCAGTGCAGATAGCAGTGTGACAGCAAGCGCCATCATTGATGCCTCTGAGGGGGAAGTCATCAAAATCGACAAAAGCAGCAACAAGATTACACTCAAGCATGGCCCTATCAAGAATCTTGATATGCCCGGCATGAGCATGGTTTTCAAAATCAAGGATGCTGCCATGCTCGACAAGCTGGTCATTGGTGACAAAGTCAGGTTCAGGGCAGAAAAAGCCAATGGCGCAATTTATGTGACCGATATTCAAACCGTAAAATAATAGTCAAAACCCAGGCTGATCAGACCAGGCAAACCAGGGCTGGTCAGCCTGACCAATCCCAACCAAGCCGGAGAGGTACAAATGAAAAAATACGCATTGCTGCTCTCAATAGGCATCTTCACTTCTGTTGCCTGCGCCAGTGACGCAACAGATGCACTCGATGCATTCCATGCTGCCCTGACCAAAGGCGACAAGGAAAAAGCAGCAGATTTGCTGGCACCTGATGTCATCATCTATGAATCTGGTCATGTGGAACGCTCAAGGGCAGAATACGCAGGCCATCACTTGTCAGAAGATATAGCCTTCGCCAAAACCGCGAGCCGCAAAGTTTTAAAAAGCAGCGAACGCATAGAAGGCAAGGTCGCCATGATCTGGCAAGAAACCGAGACCAGGGCGAAGTACAAAGGTAAGGACATTCACATCTTCGGTACAGAAACCAGCCTGCTCGAAAAGCAGGGTGAACAATGGCGCATCATCCATGTGCACTGGTCTTCGCGTAAACCTAAATAATGACTTGATTTTTGCATCATCAAACTTTGATTAATATCAAAGTTTGATGTGTGATTTGTTTTAGTCTCCAATCAGCATCATTTGGCAAACTGTGCGCCAGCGCACCGAAATCATCATCGTGGCATGTCACCATGACCATCAACATGCAAGAAGTATTGTTGATGCGCTTGATGGCGCAGGTTTAATCGTGGAGAAATCAAAATGCGCAAATTAGGGTTGTTATTGTCAATGATGGCCATGCTGATGCTTTCTGGCTGTGGCTACAACAGCTTCCAGAGTGGCGACGAACAAATCAAGTCTAGCTGGTCTGAAGTATTGAACCAGTATCAGCGTCGCGCAGATCTTGTGCCTAATCTGGTGAACACCGTCAAAGGCTTTGCGGCACAAGAGAAAGATGTATTGCTGGGTGTTACCAATGCCCGCGCCAAAGTTGGCAGCATACAGGCCACACCTGAATTGTTGACCAATCCAGAAGCCTTTGCCAAGTTCCAGTCAGCACAGGGTGAATTGTCCGGTGCCTTGTCCAGATTATTGGTTGTCACTGAAAATTATCCACAACTCAAATCCGATGCTAATTTTCGTGACCTGCAAGCCCAGCTTGAAGGTACGGAAAACCGCATTGCCGTTGCGCGCAATCGCTATATCAAGGCAGTGCAAGAATACAATGTGCTGGTACGTTCCTTCCCGTCCAATCTGACAGCCATGATGTTTGGTTACCAGGTTAAACTCAATTTCGCGGTGGAGAATGAGAAAGAAATTGCCAAACCACCCAAAGTGGATTTTGCTGCTCCTGCGGCTAACAGCGCTGGCAGCGCAAAATGAACATCCCGCAAAAAACAGCGACAGCATTCTTCGCGTGCATGCTGTTGTTTGCCTTTGCTGTTTACGCACAGATTGCCGTACCACCCATACAAACCCGCGTTACAGACCAGACTGCCACACTCAGTGTTGAGCAAAAAAATGCACTGGAACAGAGCCTGCAAAACTTTGAGAACAAAAAGGGCAGCCAGCTTGCAGTGTTGATAGTGCCTACCACCGCGCCAGAAAGCATAGAGCAGTACGCCTTGCGCGTGGCAGAGCAATGGAAACTGGGGCGCAAGAAAGTGGATGACGGCGTCATCCTGCTGGTTGCAAAAAATGACCGCAGCATGCGCATAGAAGTTGGTTATGGCCTCGAAGGTGCACTCAATGACGCCACTGCCAAGCGCATCATTGCGGAGACCATGACACCTTACTTCAAGCAAGGTGATTACTATACAGGCATCAAAGCAGGTACAGACCAGATCATGCGCGTGATTGATGGCGAGCCTTTGCCGACGAAAGAACGGGGGCGCACAGTTGACGCCGGTGGCTTCCAGCAATATGCGCCAATATTGTTTGTGCTGGCGCTGGTTATTGGTGGTGTCTTGCGTGCCATATTTGGTAGATTGCCAGGTGCCATCATTACTGGTGGTGTCGTCGGCGTCATCGCCTGGTTTGTCATAGGTGCTGTCTCCATGGCAGTATTGGCCGCTGTCGTCGCATTGGTATTCAGCCTGTTCAGTGGTGTGCTGGGTGCGCGCGGCATTGGTGCCTATTATGGTGGCTCGGGACGCGGTGGCTTTGGCGGTAGCGGTGGAGGTGGGGGTTTTAGTGGTGGTGGAGGCAGCTTTGGCGGTGGCGGTGCATCGGGGCGGTGGTGATATGAAAAAACTCAATTTCCAGCGTATCGCAAAACACTTGCTGAGCAGCCAGTCACAACTAAAACGTGCCTTCCCGGAGCAGTGTCTGCATGCCATAGAACTCGCCATCAAAGAGAGCGAAGCAACACATCTGGGCGAAATTCGTTTTGTCGTAGAAAGCGCATTGGATTGCCATGCGCTTTTTGCAGACCAGACCACCCGGGCTCGTGCCATTGAAGTCTTTTCTCAACTGGGTGTGTGGGATACTGAAGACAATAACGGTGTCCTGATCTATGTGCTATTGGCAGAACGTGAGGTAGAAATCATCGCTGACAGAGGGATCTATCGCAAAACCGGAATCGATGTCTGGAACCAGGTTTGCCATTTGATGGAAACAGCCTTCAAACTGGGGCACTATGAAGAGGGTGCAATCAAAGGCATACAGACAGTTGGTCAGCATTTGATTACGCATTATCCCGCAAGTGGTGACAACAAAAACGAAATACCGGACAAACCTGTTTTACTCTAACAAGTCAAAAACGACATATGCGTCCTTCACTTACACTAAGCGGCTAGCACCAAAATACGCCATCGTACCAGCGACGCATGACAGCAGCGCACCCCAGCAAATATCAATCGCCGTCAACATAGGCGACCATGCCTTCAGGGTCGCCAGGTTGCTGAGGTCATATGTCCCATAAGCCACCAGACCCAGTAATGCACAAAGGCAAGCCGCTTGCTGCCCGCTACGTGCACGCAAGGCAGGCACTACGCCAAATACCGTTAAGCCCAATGAATACAGGAGATAAAACAGCGCAGCCGGTGTCAGCCTGGGCTGCTCCAGCATCAAGTCACCCAGATAAGAGCGATAGGTATCCGTCATCAACAGGCCCAGCCACACAGCGTCTAGCGCAAGTACGGCGAGTAACGCAACTCCATAAGCAATCAGTATTTGCTTCGCAGATGGTGATTTAATTGCAGGCGGAACGAGCATGGCTTGTCTTTTTGGAGATTGATGTGAAGTCAGTCACTATTTTACCCATTATGGACAAAATGACGGACTCTTCCGTGCACAAGATGATTCAATAAAAACATTGTCAAATGATGAATTTTTAGTGTCTAATGTCCTCACCATGAAAAGCTGATCTCATTCGAACAACAAGTGTTTGCGAAGGATGCATGCTTTTCATCATGACTTGAAATTTCTTTCTTTATAGCCACATTGCCGCTTATCGTCATGCCATCGACTCTAAAACAGCTTTTTGCTTTTCTCACCCTGTGCACCATACTTTTTTCTGGTAATGCCACTGCCATGACCATGCTCAGGTCCAACCAGACCCTGATACTGTTTGGCAAAGTCGTGCCAGAAGACAGCCAGCTATTTCGCAAGAAACTTGAAGAGGGACCGGTCAAAACAGTAGTAGTGACCGAAAGCCCCGGTGGCAATATGCGCGCCGCCTATGACATTGCGGCACTCATTACAGAAGGCAAAATGAATACCGCAGTCAATGGCAATTGCATGTCTGCCTGTGCACTCATCTTTATGGCTGGTACAGAAAGGCAAATGCTTGTAAGCAAGCACCTGGAGCGTACTCGCCTGGGTTTTCACGCCCCGCATAATAAAGTCACCAAAGAAATCTCCACCGCCGCTATCCCCCGGTTCCGCGAATGGTTGCTCAAGGTAACACAAGGCAAATTCCCTGAAGAAGTGTTGGACCGCGCCATGAACATAGAGAGTGCAGGTGACATGCTGTTCTTTTATTACCCCGACGAAAACTACCTTGGTGATATCCGTTTCTGCACCCAGGGCTCACTGCGTTGCGAAGCCATGAAAGGCTACAACATCGTTAAAATCGGTATCTTGACGACTGCTGAATTGTTGAAGGTTGAAAGCCTGGATGACACATCGCAGAGTGCCACCAAACCACAGGAGTAGCTAACACGATCATTCCGCACGATGAGTTCAACAGCAGGCTTTCGATTCACCAAATAAAAGGAAATGAAATGAAAGACGCAACGACAGTCACAACCCTGTTTCCCGGTAAATTAACCGTCTGCACTTACGGTGGGTTCGCCCCGGTTTGCTATAAAGTGGAGAATAAGAAGCTCACAGGTCTGGACGTCTTCTTCCTGAAAAAATTTGCCGACAACCTGAAGTTGGACTTAGTATTGATAGAGCATGAATTCAAGGACATTTGGACTTTGCCTGGTAAGGATGATTGCGATATCGCTGCTGCGGGTATTCAACAACGTAAGGATCGGCCTGTAGGTGACTATGCATCATGGAGTGATTCCTACTTTCATGTTCAAAGGTCATTGCTGGTGCGCGCCAAGGACAAAGAGACGTTTGACAAATATGAAACCGTGGCAGGCAAAAAAATAGTTGTCACCAAAGGATCAACCGCCGATCTCGATGCACATGCGCGTTACCTTCTTTGTCTCAAAACGATCGAGTATGTCGATCAGTATGTTACTTCCGAGTCTGATGCTCAGGCTGTCATTGTCGAACTCCTTATGGGTCGAAAGATAGACGCCTTTGCCGAAGGTGATGTCAGCAACCGCTACCTTGCCGACAAATACGGAGCAGGCAGCTTGGCACTGGCAGATATCCACGATATCGCTGGTACGGACAAAGAGAGCTTCAATTTCGTTACCCGCAATGCCAGTTCAGGATTGCTGGAGGAGTTGAATATCTTCATAAAAAATAACATAGACAGTTACCCATTGGGGAAGGAAGAATATACAAATTAGCCAGCAGGTCCAATGTTGTCTTATACCCCAGCTAAGAAGTATGGCAGCAACTCTTTCGTCAGGCACGCAAAGAGTTGCTGTTCGCATTTGTACAGCCTTAGCGTCTATATAGCACATAGCTGGTACTTGCGACCTCAAATCAGGCGATGCGATTGACCAGTGCATTAACAGGGAATAGTCTTTGGAAACAGAAGGCTGGCACGCTCCCGGCAAGTGCTTGATCGCTTACCTCTCAACGACCCCAGCAATAGTGCGCCTGCTGCCAGCCAGCGCCTTCCCTATTCCCGCAAACGACACAACATTAAGCGGCAATTCCAAAAGCACATGTAAAAGGCTCAGGAAGAATAAAACCTGCAATCCCAGATTGTAATCATAAGCATACAGCGCCATCGACAACAGCCAGATCGCCATCGTCAAAACCAGGGTCTGCCTGGGAACCTTATGCCATTTGATGACCGATGTTTTTGAAAACCAGTTCAGGTAATGATAGGTGTAGGCAAAAGCAATAAACCGCATGATCACAAAACCCGCATTACTGGTGAAAATCTCGCTGGTCTTTTGCAACGTGTCGAGATGAAAAATATTGATCAAACTAAAATTCAATAATTCAAATTGAAAATAACTTTTGTGAACATAATCACTCACTGCATATTGCAAGCCCGCTGGCTGGACAATAAAAAAACTTGCTGCACAGATGATCAAAACCGCGATAGATAAATATCCCGAGAACGACTTTTCTTTCAAGGCACCAAACAACATAAACGCCAGGGTAAAAATAAAGACGTGAATAACGGTAGGAAGAAAAAGACCAACCCAGATTAAATAAGCTGGAGATTTATTAACCAGGCCCACAGCCAGCAAGGCCAGCACCACAAGCACAATCCTATAAATCTTGTCTTCTATCAGCGCAAAAACAAGCGACAAAAAAACAGCAAGCGCAACTACGTCCGCGGCAAAAGTGCTGTCTTTAGATAGATGTAAAAAGGCAGGGAAGAAAAGCAAAACAAAGCACAAACCAATCAAGAAAATAAAATCGTATTTGCCCTTGGTGAAATAATTTTTTTTATGCAGCCAGCCTATTTCGGTCAGGTAATGCAATGGCCCCAGTACGCCGTAAGAGAATAAAAATAATTCGAAAGGAATGACGAACGCAATGACGCAAGAAAAAATGATGAAGGCGGTGTTTATGTAGTTAATGCGATTTGCGTTTATCATTTACGGTATTGATAGCAATAGGGGACGATGCGTTAGCTAGATATGCCATATTAAACTATGTTATGTACTCTTGGCGCAAATGCCCGTTTCTACATGAATACACTAGAACTCATTTCATAAATAGGGTGAGATGCGTTATGAGGCAAACCCTCCGGGAACTGACGATTTGGGCGCATTGCAGCGTTGCGTCGCTTGCAAAGGCGGGCGCCTTAGCTGCGTGTCACGCCTTGCACTGCATGCCAAATCGTCTTGTTCGCACTCATCCTATTTATGAAATGAGTTCTAATCAACTGATAGTAGCCCGATAGCACCGCATACAGACAGAGGCCGGCCAGTTTGCGTCAGTTTGAGCACCATGGTGCGGCCGTCATGAGTGTCGACACTCATTTCCAGTATGCCGACATTGACCAGACTTTGCAGCGTGCAAGTTATGACAAGGTGTGACACATCAAGTTTGTCTTTGAAAGGAGGTGGTAAAACTGTTAGATTCTTTCAGGGATAAAACGGAGTTGTCATCTGGCTAAAACATTAAAACTTTCATCAAACAAAAACCCCCGCTTTCAAGCTGGATTGCGTAAAAGCGCATAGTAACTCAATTCCAAAGCAGGTTTTCCAGGAGTGCAAGATTGACTAATGAATTTTTTGATGCCATCAAAGAAGTAATAAATGGACGAGCTTTTAAGATATTTGATTGCAGCTTAGGAACATCAATAGAGAAATTCCCTCTAAATATGATCACTTCCGCAGATGCAAACTTCTCTTTTGCACGCATTTATAAGGAAGATGGAGTCTATCGCATTCATGACGATGGATCGGAGACTATGCTAAACCTCAAGGAAAGTATTTCGCTAGTATTTAAGCATGGTGGTTGGTTAAGGTCAGATGGATTGGCCTGCAAATATGTAGATAACAAACTTGAGCGAATTTTTGTTCGCAAGCCTCTCTTGGATAGCATGATTGTTGAAACTGAAGACGAACTGGTTAGTTTTTTCGGAGAGCCAGAGTATAAGAAAAGTGGACGTTCAGGTACCGAGTATTATTATTTCTCTAAAATGCTTTGTGTAGCTTGGTCCGTTCGGAAACACTCGATTGAGCATATTGGTATAGGCGATTTTAAGATACCTCTTCACCAGCGTACCGAAAATGCTATGCGGGGAATTTTTTATATAGGGGGCTTACGAGAAGTAAAAATTTCTCTTCTGGAGCAGAGGAATATACACCGAGGGATTATTGCGGGATCTCCGACGAAAGACATGCATGACCAAATCATAGAACGCTGCCGTCTGGATGCAAAATCCCGTTTCACAGATTATCAAGAACCTTATTTTCTAGCGCCGCCAAGAATCACAATTACTTCACCACCGGAAAGTCGTTTTCAACGGGAAAGCATGCCTAAGATTGCTTGTATGGCATTGCTTGAGTCTTTCGAACCTGCCTGTGATGCAAGTGCTGACGGCTCAGGATTAGTGTTGGTATGGTTCCAAGACGAGCTCGCATTACCAATAGATAAGGACGTCGTAGCTTCGATTGAAAACCTAGAATGGGAAAAATATGCAACGGATTATTTTTTCTAATTGAGAGAATCTAATGTTATCCAATTAAGTTTTGGCTAATGCGGTTTATACATACACTGCGTATCTGGTATATCAATCCATATTTCGCTTCTGGAAACGGATACTTGCTTGTAACCCTCGATGCCCAGGCTTGAATGGTATATGCCGAAGGGGTAATATCGTGTGGATACACCTGTTTGCAATTACACATTAAATGATAGAA
Organism: Undibacterium sp. GW821-FHT07F11; assembly: GCF_059418665.1. Classification (NCBI taxonomy): domain Bacteria; kingdom Pseudomonadati; phylum Pseudomonadota; class Betaproteobacteria; order Burkholderiales; family Oxalobacteraceae; genus Undibacterium; species Undibacterium sp. GW821-FHT07F11. The sequence continues at coordinate 368,770 of NZ_JBWKQH010000008.1, read as the reverse complement.
GTAAATGACTCAAAAACCTATGTCTGAGATTCATTATTGGCCACCCGACTGCCTTGATGAATTGACCAGGGAAGTAAGCATGCATTACCTTCAACTGAGTAATGGCGGGCTGAAAGGAGTGCTGTTAAGTACTCGTGCATCTGGGAGGGCATATCGGAAGTTTTTGCCACTGTACCCTGAAGTGATGTGTGAGCCGCTTGAACGTTACTATCTCCTGAGAAGGGCAATCGGTAAACTAAATATCGGCATGCTTGACGACCTGCTCTTTGGGAGCGGATGGAGAGAGTCCAACTGGGGAGCCTGGTTAGCGGCATTGGCACCCCAAGCTGAATATATTCAATTGTTGGAAAAACGAAGACCAACTCTTCCAAATGGAACAAAGGTAATTGATTTGGCTTTGGCATCGTGTGGTTCTGAATTGCGAGCCGATCTGATAGAGCATTTTGACTTACTTCAAAATGTTCGTGAAATGTTGGATGCACTCTCACCAATAAAGCTGCCAATGCGATTCTCTTTGGCATCCGAAGAGATATTCAATCAGGAAGTGGATGCAGTAAGAGCGGCATTGCGTGCATTGGGATTGAATGTTGCGAATGATCTGGGAAAAACAGGTGTTTTGGGATATTACGGGCAAAGCTATAAAAAGTGGTTCGAAAGCGGAGCTCCTTCATTGGCTGAATGGCTTATTAAATATCCCACTCAATCCTTCTCCCAACGTACGCTAGGACCTGAAACAACAATTTCGAGATAAGAGATAGTGGTTATAAGCTTCTCAAAGCGTATAGTTTTAGCAACCGCTTAATTATGCATATCCCTTTTATTTAAGAAATAAATAGATCGTCAATATATGACATCGAATATGTTGGTAAAGTACAGTAGACGCGAAAATTACTAGATGAACAAACAAAAAACCCGCTAAAGCACAAGGCTAAAAGCGGGTTCTTTGCATCTGGCAGATCGCTCTGCAAGAAAATTCTGGTGGGATAGGTGGACTTTAATAATGCCCTAACATGATTGAAAATAAAGGGATTTTGTTTTTTTAAATCCAAATATGGATTTAAATATGGATGCAAAAAATCTTCTATATGAAATCACTATGTTATTTGGCGAGTTTGCAGCAATCTTATTCGCAGATTTGACCGGGAACAGCCTATATGCGGCTCTTAGTTCGCTTTATGTTACAGACACATAGACCTCAGTTATTCAAAAAATAATTCTTGCTGTAAAATCTAGCAATTGATACCATTCAACGATTGCTTGGTAGCTATGTGTTTTGGTTTGCTCAAATTTCTGATACATAGACTCAGCGTATATTCAAGAAGTCGATTCCGCGTCTTTTGTAATTGAAAGTGCGAAATGTTTCGTCGCAGTTTCTTTATGTTGATCATCAAACAGCAAAGAAATTCATGTCCATATTTGAAAATACCTGATGATTACCTGAAGCGATTAAATTGCCTTGGTAACGTTCTGCCAAAATCCAAAACTATTAATGCCGATGTATTTTTGCATGATCGACTATCACCTGTCTGGATTGATAGTCCGGCTTGCGTATGACCAGTTATATCAAGAAAACCTAAAAGAAAATCCTCATGTTCCGCCAAACTCAATTCCAGCGCTGCATAGCCAGCATAGTTCTGATCACCTTTAGTAACCTGACTCTTTACCCTAGCGCGGCATCTGCCCAGGTGAGAACAGTCTCGGAGCAGGTCGGAAGCATGAGCAGGCAGGTCAATCAAAATCCTCCTGTCGGAATACGATCAAATATTGCTGCACTTGCGGGTAATACGTCATTACCGGTAGTTAAACAAAATAGTGCAGAGGAACGTCTTAGCCAACTGCTTAAACAAATCCAGGACGAACTCAAGGTCACAGTTCCAGCAATCGCTTCTCCTGCTAAATCAGGCGTATTAGCCCTTTCCGCTGCAACAAGTAGCAACAGTGAACTAGTCAACCAACATGTAAGCAATATCCGAAGTGCTAATAATCAGATAAAAACACTCTACAGCGATATTGATCAAAGCTTTAAAGATACAGAAAAGCATCTCAAAGACGCGAAATTATCTGCAGAAATACTTGCACGTCACAGTAAGGCCGTGGCGCTCTATCAGAGCCGTCAGGCCGAGTTTGACAAAATCATGGATCGAGTCGCTCAGGCTGATGATAAACGCCAGGCCAGTGATCGTCAGGCAGCGTTGACAGATCTCAACAGCTTCATGGACAAGTATCCCAATGCCAAACCGCATCAGTATACTGATCCCAGCAGACTTCCATTTGGTAGTCCTGGCAACAAAGTCAGAAAACCTAATGACAGCAAAATCCAATACCAGGCTAGTCTGTTCCCTCCCACTTATAACAAAATTCTGCTGGCTGGCCCTGTCCCTGATGGGTTGATGCTGGCACAGGCAACCTTACCCAATTTTCCTGTCAGTCAAGATACGGCAGAGACAGAAGATATCCAACTGACACCTGCGATTAAAACTCAGGCAGCAGCTCTGAACAACAACCCAGTACAAATTTACAACTGGGTCAGGAACAACATTGGCTTCATTCCGAGCTACGGTAGTATTCAGGGGAGTGAACTCACATTACAAAACAGGCGTGGCAATGCCTTTGATACAGCTAGTTTACTGATCGCTTTATACAGGGCAGCCGGCATACCTGCACGTTATGTTTATGGCACCATTGACGTGCCAACAGATAAAGTTATGAATTGGGTAGGTGGAGTGACTAAGGCAGAGGCTGCACAAAATCTTTTGGGACAAGGAGGTATTCCCAACATCGGACTGTCAAGCGGCGGTACGGTCAGCACTATACGCATGGAGCACGTATGGGTAGAAGCATTTGTCGATTACATACCAAGTCGGGGCGCGATCAATAAAAACCCAAATACATGGGTACCTATGGATGCAAGCTATAAGCAATACGACTTTAGTGCAGGCATGGGCATTAAGAACAAGGTCCCGCTTAATAGTCAGGCCCTGCTAACGCAGTTGCAGCAAGGTGCGACAGTCAATGAAACCGATGGTTACGTGCAGAATTTGAACCAAGCGAATTTGCAAGCACAAATAAACAATCATCAAGTGCAGGTACAAAACTACGTCAACAACCTAAATCCAAATGCGACTGTTGGTGATGTGCTGGGAAACCAGAAGATCAAAGCAGAAAATTACAATATTTTACTGGGTAGCTTACCTTACAAAATTGTTGCCACTGGCAGTCAATTTCAAACACTTCCCGATAACTTGCGCTGGAAATTCAAGACAAACATTTACCCCGCAGATGGGATCAGCACCAGTGACAATGCACTCATTGAGTTGAACAGGAGTACACCAAAGCTGGCAGGAAAAAAGATAACTTTGAGCTTCATTCCGGCAACCCAAGCTGATCAAGATTTAATAAACAGCTATTTGCCAAAACCTCATACGGATGGCACACCAATCCAGTCGAGCGAGCTGCCGACTTCTCTGCCAGGCTATTTGCTTAGCATGAAAGCTGAGTTCAGAGTAGAGGGGCAAGTCGTGGCAACCAGTGCAAGCAGTTTTATGATGGGGAGCAATGTTAGACAAGCTAATCAGTACTTCAATCCTGCCACGGGTTCTTGGATTGGTGGCGACGACAATGATATTACGGTTGGTGAGTATGACGCTATCGGTCTGGATTTGCAGGGGACAGGATCGCAGCAAGTTAGTAATTTCCGATCGAAGATGGAAGAAGCAAAAACAGTATTAACTAAATACCAGCAGAATTTAGGTGATGCTTCAATTATTAGTGGCATAACAAAAGAAGACGTTACTGGAAATATTTTGCAAGCTGGCATACTGGGCTATTTTGCGCAAGTTGATACCAGCGATAGGTTAACCGCGCGCATGGGAGCGAACATTGTCACTTATCGACAGCCAAGCTATGGGCGCTTTTATGTTGCAGCTGAACCGCATTACTTCTATGGCGTAGTCCGCAATGTTAGTTTTCCGGGTGCTGGTATGGATGTGGACCATTTGCGTTATCACACTGCAGCAAAGGATTCTAATCCTTCGGCAGTTATCCAGTTCATGCGACACGCTGGCGCTACAGCTTCTGCAGCGGAACATGCGATACCAGAGGTCTTATTTCATGATCCAAATCTTGCTGCTGATGACTCTAGGCAACCTCAAGGATTTTCAGCAGTTAAAATCTTGAAAATTGCTTCCACATTAGGTCAGAAAGTTTACACACTCAGCCAAAGTAATCAAACATTGCATAATTCAATTTTGCAGAATTTGCAGATTAATCAAAATGTGAAGTCCGAAATTATCAATGCACTGGCGGCTGGAAAAGAAGTTACTGTTCATGAAAAAGACATTAGTTCGAATGGTTGGACTGGCAGTGGATACATTATTTTGGATCCAGTCACAGGTGCCGGAGCTTACAAAATTGATGGAGGTGCAAATGGTGGATTTGCTCCTCTTGAGAAGATCGGATTTGCCTGCCTTTTGATAGCAATAACTGCATTACTAATTGCACTGAGTGCTGTTCTCATAGAGTTAGTAGTAATGATGGCAGTTGCAGGAGAGGCATTCGCAGCAGCCGACGCTGCAGGTGCAGCAATTACTGGTGAAGGTTGGGCAAACCAATATTTAGTAAAAAAATGGCTCTCAGGAGTGTTGTCTGCAGAAGCTGTAGCAGGTGCTGGTTCTCAAGGCACAGGGGCATATATTGCCAATTGCCTTGGCGAGTCATTAGTTATGATGGGATACACTCCCCAGGAAGTATTGGCTTTATTGGGGGCATTGGCTGGTGGAAGTGTTGGATCAATGTTTCCATAAGTACGATTTAATTGTTTTTTTTTTGAATCCTGAAGGTGAGAAGAAAATATTTCATTATGCAAATCGTAAAAAAAATATTTCCGCGATTGTTTAGTAAGCCAACCGACTTAAAGACAACAGATTCATTTAGTGATTTTAATGATGCCGGCGTTGAGTCTTTTAGTGGTGTCGGCACAGTTTTGTCAATTAACATACAAAATATAGGATCACTTACGGAAACAATGCAGCCCGAGGAGATTATTCAGACCCTTTCCGTGAAACATAGGGCAGCTTTAAATTTAATTGAAAAGTGCAAAGGGATTGTCGTCTATCAAATCGGTGGAGAAATTCTCGCTTATTGGAAAAATCTTGAATCGACTTCAGTGCCTGATGAAACTAAGATAGCACTTTCAACCGCAATGGGCCTCATGCAAATATATTCGCCACTAGTGCATGTACGTATTGTTCTTTCAAGTGGGGAAATATTTGGAGATTTTTTTGGTCCTCAGCAGCAGTTTCAAATACGCGGCGCAGCAGTCGAATATTCAAAAAACTTGATGATGCTCTCAAAAGAATACTTTGCAAATCTGTCGGGCTTGTTTTTATTGTCTCCTAAAACCGTAGCACAAGTGAACATAGATGAATCACAAATGCAGTTAGTTCGACATCACTTAATCAACAGCGAGGTTTTTGAATTAGTTGGATATTGAGTGTTTTTTAAGGAAGGATGCAATTCATTTTCCTTAGTCATCTAAGGGACACTCTCTTTAATTTCTGAACTGATTCCAGTTTAGGCATGCGCAATTATTAGGCGCAAGCCTTACCGCCTACAAAAATCTGTATTGGATGGGACAAGACCATATGTTAATGCTTATACTAAAGATCGCAGGCGGAAATAATGAATTTACTTCGATACTATTTTCAAGTTGGTGGTGAAAAATTTGATGCAGAGAATTTTTCACTCGCTGTGGTTAAAAACGGTTTGGAACAGGGAACAGTTCAAACTACAAGCAATATAAAGAAGCTGAAAAGACGCGGAACAAGTGGTGACGTCGAGATTGCGGAAGTCAAAATCCTTCCAGGTATTACAGGTACAAACGGCGGTGCTTTTACACATTGGAGTTCTGCGCACGTCGATTATGCGACTGACAAAGATCAATACATTGCGAATCACAGTCTTGGCTTAAGTACAGATGCAGCCCAATTGTGGCATAAGGAAGAAACTGCACTTTTGGTGTTTTTGCATTTAATAAAAGAACGACTACCGAAAGTGTCAGACTTTTGTGATGGGGACTTTTTTTTGTTGTTGAAACTGATTTACGGATATGACGAAGCTGATAGCCCCGGTGGTGGATTTCATTATTCAGAAGCGCTCATGAAAAGTCTTTGCGACCTAAGTGCAGGTTTATCGTCTGACAGTGAGCCCTTCGAATTACATTTTACTCGCAGATTGGCCTGAAAATGGTTTGGCAATTTACGGTGATAATTTTTAAAAATCACCTCTCTTGGTTTTATATCGTTAGCAAATATCATTTTTAAAATATTCAATATTCCTTGCCATTGCTCCAATTGGCCCACTGCTTCCGTTTATGCAGAAGGATGATTTATAGAAAGTTACTTGCACATGGATGGTTCTTTAGTTGAATTGGTAATATCTGATTTTCAAAAAAAAATAAATCAGATCAAGGGGTTTCAAAACGTTAAACTGTTTTCAAAAGAGTTTTTCTTTGATAGTAAATTTGCAGAATACCGCAGTCAGGTTGCTGTGCTAGGTGGATCGCAAATGCATATAAGCTTATTGTCGTTATTGCTTCGGGAAGGGATGACTGAAGAATACCGTCAAGAGATCTTCTCAGCTAGCTTTGACTTGGGAAACATGCAAACTATCTCACCAGAACTATGTACCTATACCAATTTAGCTCGTGAGCTATTTGGTGAAAGTAGTGATTTGGCCCCTAAAGATGCTTTTGAAACGATACAAAAAGGCATCCTTCAAATTACCGGTCGGAAAGTGCAGGACCATGTCCAAGTCAACAAATCGACTACCTTTAAGGTTCTCAAAACTTTGAGCTTGTTATCCCGAAAACGGGAGTCTAGGCTTATGCAGTTGCTCAATCGGCCAGTGCCTAACAAAAAAACCTCCATGTCATTTAGGGACTCATATCCCTACGAAAGAAATGAAGAGCAAGTGTGGCTCATTGCCGATCTGAAGGCATACCTCAGCGCCGAGTTGAGCGATGAGCGCCTTGAAGAGATTGGTATAACGTTCTCTTCATTACATCCCTTGATGAATAATATTATCAACAATGTAGAAAAAATTTTGGTTGATGCGTACAGTAAGAAATATGAATTAATGATGTCTGCATATGCAGCTCTTATAAAAGTTGTACAAGATTTTCCTGTTCAGCATCAGTCGAAGAATGTGCCATTGGATGAAGAACTTTTTATTCACATCCATAGACTTGAGTTTGCCCATTTTGCGATCGGTTACGAACAATTAATTCATGAAGCTATCCCAGACTGTCCGATTAACTCCATATTTAAAGAAATTCGTGCCTGGGTAGCGAACGTATATTCGGACAAAATTAAAGATGCTAGAGAATCCGATTCATTAATTTCCATTGAGGAAGTGCCTACAATTTGCCTGCAATGGAAGACTGAAATATCGGTCATCATTGAAAAAGCAATGGGGATAACCATGGCAGCCGATGAAATTGAAAAAAATGCAGTGGATATTCAGAATTTGCTACGTAATTTTTACTATTTCCGATTCGATGGTGAGGACACTCAGCAAGAGGAGACAAAACAGGTAAGCCCCTTGAATCTCATTGCAGCCGTTTGTTGTGTTTTTTATTCCATTAAAAGGGCTACGAATTTCAAGCCTTACTGGTTAGGTCAACCGGCTCAAGGTGGAAGTATTAATGCCTCGAACAAGGTATCGCTATTGGATATTAAATATTCAACAGACAGCGTTCCAGAGGAACATCGACATTTATGGGCCAACCGCCTGGAATGGTTTGCCAGTGCGTTACTTAATCAGTCAGAAGTTAGAGAGCTACGATTTGCATTCAGGACTGCAATATGTGACAAGGTACTGAATATCCTTAGCGCAAATGACACTGATTGGATTGTTGAGGAACTGGCTAATTTGATGGATTGTGTAAAAGGTCAAGCGCTTCAACATGAGCGCGTAGCACCTGATTACAGGCAGCCTCACTACTATAACTAAGACTCTTTTTGAGAAAAGTCTCTAGTTTTACGTTATGTCGAAATTGGTTTTAAGTTAATCGTCGAAGCCAATTTCGTTTCACAATTTCCTGCCCTTTAAGATTCTCCCGACCCCATAGAACATAAATTCAGCGATTCTTCACTCCCCGATGCCGGAATTCCTCCGGCTGGAATTTGGAGAGTCCATATGAGTTCAATTAAACCCCTTACCTATCGTGGCAGCGAAGTTGATACGCTGCTTCGTTCTAGCAAATCTTCACGCTATAACCGCCAGGATCCAAAGTCGCCTCAATATGACCCGACCTGGCCTTTGCCCGTAAAGCTTTCTGCGCGCAGCAATGGCTATCTCGTGACTGAGGTCGAGGCGTGGCTCGCGTCCCGCCCGCGTGCCCGTATCACCCAACGTGAGGAGGCATAATTATGCATAATTTTTCTCCTTTTGCTTCCCATTACCCCTTGCACGCCTTTCCTGGTTTGTTGGGCGAGATTATGGATTGCCTTTCGACCAGTGGCATTGCCGCTGAAATCATTGGCATCCAGTTGATGGCATTTGTGTCGCTGCTGGCGCAGGGCGTTGCTGATGTAACTTGGCCAAATGGTATCAAAGTGCCTGTTGGTGCCAACGGTCTTTTGGTTGCACCATCTGGTACTGGTAAGACCTTAATTTTCAAAATTCTGAGTGGTCCAGTTGAGCAATATTTGGCGAATCGTGAAGCAAGTAACGGCACAGTCAAAAATTTTGATCCATTCATAGAGGACGCAACCCGTGAAGCCATTCTCCTAAGTTTGCGCGACTGTCCTGTAGCTGCGTTATTTACAGATGAAGCTGGTCAGTTAAAAAATCTTTTGAAAGATGGGCCGACTCTTGTAAAGCTATTGGACGGATCTCCGTTGCGTAGTGCCCGTGTTTCAACCGGTCGTATTGAATTGCATGGTCATCGCTTTTCAATGCTTGTGATGGGACAGCCGGAAGTATTCAAAGTCACGGAATCGATATTTGGAACTGACAAAGGTGGAGTTGGCTTGCTCAACCGTTTTTCTGTCGTATGGTTTAATGGACACGTGTCGGGCACCTCACTTCATCTGGTCGAGCTTTTTCCTTCGCTTAAACAGGCCTATGCAAAAAAAATTGAAGAGCTTCTTGATATAACCATCAATCATATCGACACAAAGACTGCTGAACGTCCAGCGCTACGTCTAAGCGACGACGCTGCGCAGTATTTGAACGATATTGGAAACAAGGCTCGCAAAAATTCTGCTTCAGGATCGCCTTGGTTTTTTATTGCCGAATATATCGCAAGGCATGCAGAACGTGTTTTGCGCCTTGCCGGTGCTTTCCATGTTTTCGAACATGGCACAGCGGGCGAAATTTCATTGGAAACAGTTCAGCGCGCTGCAACATTGGATGGTTGGCATATTGAGACGTTTGCGCAGATGGCGTACGTCGCGCCAAAGCAAACGCAATCTGAGGCCGATGCTATTCAGCTAAAAGAAGCATTTCGCCAAATCTACCGCACTACTGGCAACACGAAATTTCGACAAAGCGAGATGCGGTCCAGCTCGGTAAACATTGGCATGACGCCTGCTCGCTTCAATCGCGGCCTGTCTATTTTGGGTGGCCAGGGTTCAATTCAGGTGGTTGTTGAAAATGGCAAACCCTGGGTAGTGTTAAATACAGCTCACTTTTTTTAACCCGATAAATCAAATATCGACACAGATTCGTATGTGGGAAGTTAGGGCATCATCGGTGGTGCCCCAACTATATTTAAAATTGTAGATGAGGTAAGTATGAGTACAAAGAAAAATCAGGTTTCAACGCGGATATCGTCAATTGGCTGTTTGGTTTTCGCGTTGATGGCCACGACAATTTCAGTTTTGGTATCAATGTATACAGGCTGGCAATTGGGTGAGACCTTAACAGATAAGCTGGCCTTGGGATCGGTCGGTGTGCTGGCGGTGTTTGCTGCACACCTGCTATTGGCTCTATGCCGTCCCACGCCAATTTTTGTCAAGACAGGAGCCATTGCCCTTTGGATATCCTGTATTGCTTATGTCATTTTCAGCCACGCGAATTTTTTCTCATTGTCGCAACAGCAGGCAGGTATGCGTCGTGTTGCTGCAGTAGATCAATCATCATCCAGACAGGCGCCTCAGCGCGATTTAATGACGATACTTTCTGACCTGGGAAAAGTCAAAACAGAATTGGCAATTAAGTCGCATGCCCCGTGTGCTAATGGCTGTTTCACTCTACGAGCTAAAGTGATTGCTCTCCGGTCTAAGTTGGATGTGCTGAATGCCGAGGCAGATGACTTTCAGCGTTGGCAAACCAGACAAGACCGTCTATATGAAATCAAAGATGGCGTGCGTGACGATCCGGTAACTTCACGACTGGCAAAGTCGTTAAACCTGACTGTTAGCCAGGTAGGGCTGGTAATAAGTCTTTTATTTTCGGTCATCCTTGAAGGTGTAGCATGTTTATGCTGGTATATCGCGTTACTGCCGCGTGACTCAACCATGACTCATCAAGACGCACAGTCAGTCACGACAGCTCTGGATTTACCGATAAGTGACATCACCGCCATTACTCATCCGCTTCCCGCTCTGCCAAGTCTGGTGGAGGAGTTAATAACGGAAGTCAGGTCAGGGCAGCTGAAATTGACAGTTGGCGCAATCCGCGAGTATTGCAACTGTGCCCAGAAGACTGCGGCAGATTTAAGAAAACAGGTTGCCGAAAGGTTAGATGCAGATGCACGGCATGCTTGAGTCTCAGTGAGTCGCTGAGTAGTTTGTTTCACTGGTGATGGCTGTTTATGCCATATCGATTGATGCAAAGGGATGCACATATTCGTCTGCCTTTTGCATCAATCTGCACCGCTAAATAGTCCAACATTTTCTGATCCAGAGCAGATACGACCTTTGTATTTGTCAGCCGCGTCGGAATATTGAGAACGCCAGCGACTGGGTTTTGAATGCTGTAGTCGATGCACTGGCCTAGTACTTGACGTTTGGTCTTTCAGACGCACACTTGGGGCAATAACTAGCCCTTCTGCCGGGGTTGCCAAGAAGGTGGGGCATATGCAGGGAAAAACGATTCATCAGGAAAAGTAAACCGCAAAAAAAACCAGAGCATAAAAAAAGTATTAAAACTGATTTTCATAGGGAGACGGAACTAAGATTTCTGGGGTTTTCTACAGTTGGCACGCTGGTTATTTGCACTAACTTTTCATTTTGATAATTTTATTATTGGGCGTATTTCCTGTTGCAGATGATGCATTTTATCCGAATCCATGAGTCTTTTTCTCTGCTTGATTATTGGTATATATGTTATTAAAAAGAAATATCAATAAATAATTTTAATTGAATTATTTTCAATAATTTTAATGCTCAACAACGACAGGTATATCTGTAATTGATATGCAAAGTGAAGCTCAGCCACGATCAGCATATTGCTTGTGACCTGTAGGCCACAGCTTAAGAAAGTTAAAAAAATGGATGATAAACAAAGATCGATTATTACAGTAGCTTCACAACAAAGCAGCATTGCCTATGTAAACCTTGATGGTAAAGTTGTACCAGCGATAACGAATGAGTGGTCTTTTATTGCAGACCTGAATCAGGTGGTATCGGTGGTTAAGGACGTCATCAAAACAGATGATGTTCTTTTTATGGAGAAAGTGAATAAACATACACGGCGTAAATATGTTTATGCAACCTCATTAGGTAAGAGGTTTTTAAATGCATTGAAAATTGACTTAGGCGGTATCAGAAAAAACTTTCCAATGCACAAATTTAATCCATATGTTGAATTGTTTATGCCTCTGGTTGACGTTCTTTACCTGGATGAGTTTCCGTTCATAGTTCACGTACTCTCAGGGGAAGAGGTGGATCATTGTATCGGCCATTTAAATAATGGAGTCGTTGAACTTCGTAAGCAGGGACGCAGTGAAAAATTTAAATCACAGATTGATGCAAGTGAAAGATCTGGTAATAAAAATTATGCAGGCCTGACCAAATATATAGACGCACATTTTGCAGTGTGTTCACGAATACTTGCCATTCGTCTGGATCTGCATTATCACAACGCGCATGACTGGCCTATGCGTGTTGAAAGTCAGGTTACATACATTGAGGTTAAAAAACATTGGAAGATGATGCTTCACTATTTGCGTAACAAGCTGCCAGGAGATTGTTTCCTGGGGTTTGCCTGGAAGCTTGAGTATGGGGCCAAGAAGGGTTTTCACTATCACCTGCTGCTATTGTTAAACGGTGCAAAGGTGCAGGAGGATGTGACGATTGCACGATTGATTGGTGAGCACTGGGGAAACGCTATCACCTTAGGCAAAGGCTACTATTACAATTGCAATCGCATGAAAGCAAAATATAAATCCTGTGGAATAGGGATGGTCAATCATTCCGATATTGAAATGCGTAAGGATCTAAGTAATGCTGCAATATACCTTACTAAGACCGACTACTTTATCAAATTGGTTGCACCTGGAGGCGGTCGAATTTTTGGTAAAGGTAATATGCCTAAGCCAAAATCAAGCAAAAGAGGCAGGCCGAGGAAGGTAATTCAACCAGACTTGTGTTGTTCACAAATCGGGTTCTGAGCGTGATATCTGCTTGGCTGGTAATGCCAAGCAGATTGATTGCAGTTTAAGCAACGATTCAGTTACAGTTTCTCAAATCCTGAAGCTCGAAGTCAGACAGCTTCGCCCATCCCACAACCTTGCCACCGTTTTTTTCTGGTGCTGGCTTATCTTCGTCTGGTACGGTCACCAATTGTATAAAGCCATTGGCTTCTGCTTTTATAGTGAATGAAGAGAGGGTTTTGAGTGTTTGTGATTCTGTAGAGTTTGGAGCTGTATAAATCTGAATTGGCTTCTTGAATTCAAGATTGCCATTCTTTGCTGGTTTTGTTTTTGGAAAAACACATTGTCCAACGTGTCCGGCTGCATAGGCATTGACAGCAGAGAAAATACTTAGTGCTGCGATGATAAAGATTTTTTTCATTTGAAAATTCCTTTAATAATAGAGATGAAATTGACGCGTTGTTTTGCGCTGTAACGTAGTGCCTTTGTCAGAAAAGTCCTTTGTACCCCAAGACATTTCCCATAAAGCCATTGCAAGCGATCAAGCCAATAAACCAGCCAATGAATTGCGGGCCGATCATCCAGAAGACTTTCTTCTGAAATGTCTCGACTGCATTGCTTGTGAGGATAATGTCTGGGCGCACAAACCTTCTTACTGCGTCACCGATTACGACACCTATGGTTGTGAAGAATGTGCCTGATACCAGCAGTGCAAGGCAGCCAAAAAAGCCGATGTGAATCTTTGGTGAAAATACAGCGATAAGGGTGAAGCAGAAAAATATGCCGAAGCAAATAAGTGCGTGTTTTATAAATCTGTCTGTTGCGTTCATGGATAGCCTTTAAAGGTGAGGTAGGGGTTTGAAATGAATAATGCGTACGTAGTAAATGAGAGCGAGATATTTGCTTACGCAAATTGTGCTTTGTGTAAGGTGACAAATATTTTAGCCTAGATCATGCTAAAATTAAACCAAATAGGATATAAATATCTTATTTGGTTGGAGTGTAGGCATACACGTTGCCGCAAAATGCGCACATGCCTACCATTGACGAAAAAGCTTCGTTTTCTAAACGATTGGAAATTGCCCTGAGGCGCAGCGCGGTCCCTATAAAAGGAGCTACTGAACTTGCCTTGCGATTTAATTTGCTTTATTCGGGAGAGCCAATATCTGCACAAACCGCACATAAGTGGTTATCCGGTAGAGCCATCCCAACTAACGATAAGTTGGCGACTTTAGCCAAATGGCTTGATGTGGATGAACATTGGTTGCACTACGGACCTTCACCAGGTGTGCAAAAAGATAAAGGCAAAGAAGATATTGCTTCAAGTGAATTTCAACCAACACCTGAAGCAATTGCTTTAGCGCAAAAGATTTTATTGTTACCACCGCATCAGCGTTACCTGATAGAAGATCTGATTATTCAATTGCGTCAAGACTAATTCTTTTGTCCATCGACAAAAATCTCCATATCAACGTTGAACAGATGCAGGCACTAATAAGGCTGCTCTTGTGCCTAGTTTCTCTTTCAAGCTTGGTTTAGGAATTTTGATTACCTGCTGTTGACCAACAGTAACCAGATCACCATCCTTCATATCGTCGCTATCCAGAGAGTGGTTTGAAGCAGGGTAGAATTCTTCCAGAGTGTCTACCATTTCCTCCTCGCTTTCCTCAAAAGCCCCATTCGCAAACCCATGTGCGACAGCCACATCCAGCGCCACCTGGTCATACCCGCCATCCCTGCGTCGCTGATCCGTCTCCCTGGCGGTTGCAATCGCAGCCTCCAGCGTCAATCCCTCCCGCACAGTTAGATCTACGTAATAAATAGCAGACCGATGACTCATGGTCGTGCTTTTACCCCTGAGTCTCAGCTCCAGCGGCAGACAAGCCAGCAGGTTGCCTGACACCGCCTGGTAATAGCTGAGCCGTGCCGCCAGCGTGCGAATGCTGTTAAACCCAGTGGTCCGGAAAATAAACGACCCCAGTTCATCCTCATCCCCGATCTGCACATTCAGGCGGCCATAAGGCTTGCAGGCACCATTCTTAGCCAGCTCACAGCCATCCGGCGAAGGGCAGGGCAGGCTTTGCATGCCTGAGTTTGTGAACCGTCTGCAAGTATCCCCATTCCCCACACACAGAGGACGCCCGGTCTGCCGGTCAAACAAACTGTATTCCGCCCGCAGGTTCAACTCAGGCGCATTGAACAAGACCCGTACAGGAATCGAGCGCAGCTTGTCCACACCAGCCTTCTTGCGTAGCTCCTCATCCAGCGGGTGATTGACCCAGCCATTGCGTCCCTGTACCTGCGAAGTGATCGTAAAGAAATCTTCTTTCACTGGCAGGCGCTTGCCATTCTTCTCAACGACACTACCTATGGAAATACGTCCTAAAATCGGTGGCGTGATTGCAAGACCCTTAATCATGATGTTTCCTCTAAATAAAAAAGAAAGCCTGCTCCGGCATATGGAATCAGGCTCTATGGATGGGTTTGACTTGTTACTGATGGCTGGTACTTTGGGTTATTGTCCTGAATCGGCATCACCATTCATGGTCTTGGGCGTCAGCAAAAACCTCCGGCTGCCTGGTCTGGTCAAAGGATACTGTTGCAGCAGACTTGGCTGATCGAGCAACAGCTTCTCGACATCAAGACGCTTACTGTCCTTAGAGCGTTTCCAACTGACCCGCCCGCTATCGAAGCTTGCCGTGCTGGCGTCCCCCAGGCGCTGTTGAATTTGCTGTGTCAGCAAAGCTGCGAGTTCTTCCCGGTTCTCTATATCCGCCCGCAGATTCACCAGATCCGCAAAGAGGGCCGACATTTCCGTGTCAGTGGTGAAATCAAGATGATTGCCAGAGTCATGCGGATACAGACAGCGCAAAGCCATATCTGCTGATTCTGAACCATCTGCCGGTGGCGGCGTATCCGTTTCCACGTAATGCCAGAACTGCCTTTCCAGCTCTACCAGCCTGGCAATCAGTTCATCGTCACGGGTAATGCGGAAAATCCTGATTTCCTGTCCGCATACCAGCACACAGACATCTGCAGCCGCCTTGCCAGTGACAGCAAGCTGATGCTGGACCTGGCAGACGATGTATTCAGGTACTCCATCCCTCCACAGGCGGACACCAAATTCACCCGCAGTCTTGCATTCCAGTATCTGGACATCTGGTGCGCCAGTTACTTCCCGGTCAATATTTGCCAGCATCCAGGCCTTGTCTGGATCAGGGTGCTGTAAAACGGCATTGATCTTGCGCACCCGGTTACCGGTGCGGCGCGTGTAGTGGGCTGCGACTATAGGTTCCAGCAAACTTCCCCAGTAGGTAGGACTGGTTTCGTCATTTGGATCTATTTTGGGTAAATCTGCATCCCGACCAGTCTTGACCATCCACAGTTCCAGCGGTGACTGATAAGGATTCAGACCAACGGCAGTACCTGCATCACTACTACCTATGCCTTGCTTGCGTACTGTCAGCCAGTCATCCCGGCTGAGTTCCTTGGTCTTGACCAGCTTCAGAGCTGGCCGGTTTGGTTTGGGTACATCGGTTTTTTCTGCGGCAGACATATTAGCTCCGGGTTGAATTTGATGGATTGATGAAGGAGAAAACAAAGAAATAAAGAAGAGCCAGGTCTTAAAGGCAAAAAAGCCCTGCAAGCGTATGCTGCCGGGCAGGGAGAGTGGTGTTTTCAGTTTTTGGTGCCCATAACACCCAAAGACACTTGCTTTTATCTGTGCTGCGGAACAGCCATGCAAATACACTTGCCTGGCTGTTTTCTGTCAGAACCTGTTTTTTCCTATGACTTGAATACGCTTAGGCCACCATCAGCAAAGCCTGATCCAGCGCTTTCTGCTTCAGAGACGCACCCTGACCAAACCAGGCTGATTCCAGTCTGTGGTCAGTGGTACGCGCCCGTTTCTGGTGATCGACATATTCAGTGACGGAATTCAGCAAACCAAATGCTGTTCCCTTGGATGAACTCAGTTCAGCGCCTTTGCCCTGGCCGTCATATAGCTCCTGTACCTTCTTCATTGCACGTTCATTGGTCAGGCCTGAGGCCGTATTGCTGGGATCAGTGAAGACACGCAGGAAGTAGTTCATTGCCTCATGCGATTTCACCTTGCGTTCAGACAGGGTTTTCATGCGATACATAAAGGCATCCCAGGAAGCAACAGAGATACCCAACTGACGTTTGACGGCCTGCGCATCAAAGTTGGTGTTGTGCGGCACCTTGACTGCGCCACTACTGTTATTTAGTGCAACTGCCAGCGTGTTATTGCATACCACCCGTATGCTGGTGAATTGTGCCGTCGTCGCCAGACTGCCATCGCAGGCAGTTGCCAGCAAAAGGTAGGCATTCACTACATCATTGCCCTTGATGGTCGCCGACTGATTGGTTTTAGCCAGCGCCCAGACCTTGCGACCTTCTTTTAGGACACCGGCAGTTTCCAGTTCGAAGCCAGATACTTCTGTCAGGTCGCGGTAGAACTCCAGGATTTCACGGGGCTGCACAACCTGGTAACGGTTGGATACGACTGACAGAGCTGCCTTGGTATCTGAGCGATACAGCACCTTTTGCTCGGGGAAGGTCATGATAGCCCCGAGACTGCCAACACTTTCAGTCATAAAGCGGACAGGGGATTCCTTGATTTCAAATGCCATACCGGCTTGCTTTGCCCATACTTCTATGGGCTGTTTGGCTGTCAGTTGATTGCCCAGACCATGCCAGGGAACTTCATTAACGTATGCCATGTTTTCGATGAGGTGTGCCATAAAGAATTTTCCTAAGATAAAGACGCACGTAGTCATGCCGCAGAGACAAAACAGCGGAACAAAACAACTAAGTGAATACGATGCGAGAGGGGATTGAATGAAGGTATTGCTGGAAGGGTAAAACGAAGGATGGAACAGAAAAAAGAGAGGGGTTGCAGAGTTACCGGGTTTGCATGCTGAAGTGATAGCTGCAATCCAGGCACTCATAATTGTCAAGGACACGGTCATCTACGACCTGACCCAGTTTGACGCCGACTGAGCAGCCGGTAGCTCCACCGATCAGACCGCCAATGATGGCACCGGCCAGTGTGCCAAGGGCGATACCCAAAGGGCCACCGGCGACACCTATAGTCGCACCTACCTCGGCACCACCGACCAGGCTGGCTGTGCCTGCGGCGACTCCGGCTACTGCCCCGACCGTGCCGCCAGCTTTCTTGCCATAGTTTTTAATACGGATGCGGGTTGAACTGCAGCAGGGGCAGGCTGGGTCTGCTGCCGCTGATATGTTTAATACGGATGCGTTGATTTCTGACATGAGATGCCTTTTGTTTTGAAGGATTGATAGGGAAGGGTAGTACCAGGAAGGGAAACTAGGCTCGAATGAATTTCTGAGTGAGCTACAAGAAGGGTAAAACGAACTCAGGGTTTGCCCAGCATCATTCTCAGCATCCAGACTCTGGACAATGACACCAGGAACAGGACAAACAGGGTGAAGGCTGCAAAGTCCATGTCCACATTGTCGTGGACGGCAAGGAACCCATACGCAATCAGAGAAATGAAGAAATACAGATAGACACGGAGGTAGCTGCGGTTGCTCTTGCGGGCGACTGCTTTTGCCAGGGCTGGACGGGATTTGATTGCTTCGTGCAGATCAGCTGCGTTTGAAGCTTTTAGCAATGGGTAATACAAGGCCATCGCAAAAATCGTGAGGATGGCGTTGACGAGCGAAAAGAAGAGATTTTGATCCATGAAGATTTCCTTGGTTTGAAGGTCTAATCAGAATTGAGAAGTTGACTGGGCACCAGGTGAGAAGATTGCCTGATTCCATTTTGGTGATATGTATCTGAGATCTCTTTGAATGGTGCTTGATTAATCTCAAACATTTTTAGTGACATAAGCGATGAACTATTGTAAATTTATTACTTAATATTGACTACGCGCCGCAAGCGACCGTTATAACTATGTGAAAATTTGCTTTGGTACTAGAACAATGTGATGGGTTTATCACTGACATTGCCAAGGCAACTGAAATCGTGTTTGATCGCCTGGTATTTTCATGCTTCACAGACTAATGAACGGATGTTTACTCCGCATGAGCTTTCAATTCAACATTCTTATCGACGACATTTTTTTAGCGCTAAACACAACGGATGGTTTAGCACCGATTGATAGAAAGCATGTTCTGAGTATTGCCAATGGTTTTGAGGACGGAAAATGGAGATTTTCCAATTTTCAAAGTTTTATTTGGGACAATATTGCTGAAACTGCGCTATCCCAACGAGAGCGTGAGAGTTTAGTCAACAGATCGCAAAGTCAACTGATTGCCGCAGCGAAAAATCTTCGTCTGACCGACAAAACGGACGATATAGGTAAAGGAAGCGAACTCGCCGAGATAGTACTTTATGGAGTAATGAAAAATCACTACAGCGCATTACCAGTTGTACCTAAAATATTTTATAAACAAAATCCGCAGGACAATGCTAAGGGAGCTGATAGCGTGCATATCGTTCTGGAAGGGACGGATGAGTTTTCTCTCTGGTTCGGTGAAGCAAAGTTTTACAATAGCATTGAGGATGCCCGTCTCGGAGCGGTAATAGAATCTATTAGAAATGCGCTTGATACGGACAAGCTTAAGAAAGAGAACACAATCATTGCTAATGTCCAGGATATTGACAGGCTTGTGCAGGACATTTGCCTGCGCGATAAAATCAAGTCTGCCATTGGTAGCAGAAATTCTATCGACGACATCGCGACAAAAATTCATGTTCCGATACTTCTAATCCATGAATGCCAGATTACATGCTCGGCCTCCACGTTTGACGATGCGTACAAGAATGCAATTATTGAGTTTCACAAGGATAGAGCAAATGCTTATTTCAAGAGTCAAATTTCAAAACTGAATTCGATTCATAAATATCCAAAAATCAGTTTTCATTTAATTCTCCTCCCAGTCCCAAACAAAAAGGTGATCGTCGATAAGTTTATTTCCAATGTCGAGCACTATAAGGAGCAATGACACATGGAAAACGACTTGTTCGTCAAATGCAGTAAGGTGAACGATCTTATCGCCAGCGGAAAAGAAGCACTGGCTCGTGATGAGCTAATACAGATTCTTGATCAGTGTGAAACTAGCGGGACGGCATATTCGCCATTAATTAATCACTTAATCCGAGAAACTGGGCTTTACCCTTACTTGAAAGTGGAGTCGTCAGCCTGGCAGGACCGGTTTGTTTATGAAATTTTCAAAGTAAATATTGGAACCGGAGAGCCAGCAACACTACATCGAGAACAGTCCGCTTTGTTGCGTGCACTGGTTGATGGACAGAACCTAGCGATCAGTGCGCCAACAAGTTTTGGAAAAAGCTTTGTGATAGATTCTTTTATCGCCATAAGGAAGCCAAAAAATGTTGTGATCATCGTACCGACAATTGCTTTGGCAGATGAAACAAGACGGCGACTGCATAGGAAATTTTCAACTTCGCACAAAATCATAACCACGGCAGATGTCGAACTTGCGGAAAAGAACATCTTCATATTTCCCCAGGAGCGTGCAATTGGTTATGTTAATAAAATTGTTGAACTCGATATCCTGATAATTGACGAATTCTATAAGGCAAGTGCAAAGTTCGACAAGGAGCGGTCGTCGTCGTTGTTACGGGCTATTCTAAAGTTGAGTGATCTCGCGAAACAGCGGTATTTCTTGGCACCGAACATATCCAACCTAAATCAGAGTGCGTTCACCAGAGGAATGGAATTTAGAAAATTCGAATTTAATACCGTCTTTCTCGAAAAAAAAGAGCTATTCAAGGAAATTAAAAATGACGAAGTGAAGAAGAGTCAGTGTCTCTTGGATATCCTTAAAGGAAGCAAGGCAAAGTCGCTCATCTACGCAGGTACATACTCTAATATAGACAAGGTTGCCAACCTGTTGATAGACAACACCTTGCCAGTCAAGAGTAAGTTACTGTCTGCATTCGAATCATGGCTTTCAAGAAACTATGATAAGAACTGGCATTTGACCAGCCTTGTAAAGCGCGGAACGGGGATACATAACGGACAATTGCATCGCTCACTGAGTCAAATACAGGTTCGTTTGTTTGAAGAGCCTGACGGCTTGATGAACATCATATCAACTTCATCGATTGTAGAAGGAGTAAATACGTGCGCAGAAAATGTAATTATTTGGCGAAATAAGAATGGCAAGTCCAATCTCAACGACTTTACTTATAAGAACATCATTGGCCGTGGAGGCCGCATGTTCCGCCACTTCGTCGGAAAAATTTACATACTTGAAAGTCCGCCTGCAGATGAGCAGACTTCATTGGAACTTGAGATGCCAGATGACCTCCTGCGTACTATTGATGAGGAAAAATATAAAAAAGAACTGACAAGCGAACAGATCAAGACAATCACAGACTACAAAACGGAGATGGGGGCTTTGGTCGGTCAAGCAAGTTTCGCGACCATGTTGCAGGAAAATGCATTTCAGTCCAGCGATTCATTCCTGTTAAAGCGAGTCGCTGCTGATATTAGATCAAATCCCAATGGATGGAACGGACTTGGTTTTTTAAATTCGCCTGACCCTGACGATTGGGACCGTTTGCTATATAAAGTTATCAATTTGCAGCCTGGAGCATGGGACATCGAATATGGACGCTTTGTTGAGTTTATTAAGGTGTTATCCAAGAATTGGAGCCTCACGATACCTGAACTCCTTCGTGCACTTGACAGCATAGACATTGGCATTGATCAATTTTTTAAATTGGAGCGGAACGTCGTGTTTAAGTTTGCTGCGCTACTCTCTGACGTTAATGTCCTGCAAGGAGCGATCCTAAAGGACAAGAAGTATGATGTATCCTCTTTTGTGACTCGGCTTTCATTTGCATTCCTACCACCTGTCGTGTTTCAACTTGAGGAATATGGATTGCCGCGAATGTTAAGTCGCCGCCTTCAAAAAGCTCAAATAATCAATTTTGAAGACCAAGGGTTGACGCTTCATAAGGCGATAGAATTGTTGGGGGATATTGGTTTGGGCAAGACTAAATCAATAGTGAGCGGACTTGATAAGTTTGATCTCTACTTGCTTGAGTATTTTTTTGACGGGATATGTGTTGGCGATAGGCGGGAAGGGATTAGCCAATGATATTGCGATTTGAAGATGTTTGGTTCTCTTAAAGACGTACATAGTGCTCCCAGAGCAAGTGAATTTCGTCACTCGCATCCTGATAGGATGGAATGTGACGATATGGTCCTATCTCTGTTTGATGGGCTGGCTGATGATTCACGCAAGTCATGCCAGAATCCGCATCATCGCTGCAAAGGAACATAAGGGAGCTATCGCTGTTCTTGCAATCATTTCAGTCGCTTCATTGGCAAGCCTTGCGGCCATTGTCCTGGAACTCTCCGTTCTTAAAAACTTGTCGTTGAGCCACAGATTGCTGCACTATTTGCTTACAGGTTCAACGGTATTAGGGTCCTGGTGTTTAGTCGCTATCTTGTTCACGTTTCATTACGCACTCGTATTTTATAAATCTGCAGTGATACAACGTCCGCTGCGCTTTCCAGAGGATGAACAAAATCCTGACTATTTGGATTTAATGTATTTTTCATTCACCATTGCTGTAGCCGCTCAAACCTCTGATGTTGCGGTGATGACACGTTCCATGAGAAAGACCGTATTGGCATTCAGTGCTAAGTTTCTTTTTCAATGTGGCGATTATTGGATTGAGCATTAATATTGCCGCCAGCGTTGCGGGATAGGCAAAGTACTTTCTAGATGGAAATTCATGTCTCTGAAAATTGATGATACAAAATGGAGTTACGGAATCCATGCATCTATATCTGGTGCACGGACGCAGAAAAAAGGCGGATTGCTGGCTGCGAACTTTACCTGCTCTTGTGGGCGAGTCTGGCGTGCGACCACTGCAAAAGACAGTATGGTAGATGGATATTTCGTAGAAACTCAGTCAGGCCTTAAAATCCGGTGCTCTGCCTGTTAGCAGGAATGGTCCGTGTCGCGTCAGGAATATGGCAATTTGTAGTCACAGCTAGCAAAAAAATCATCAACCTTGTGAAGTATCATTCCTTCTCCTGCTGTGTTCCACATCCTCAGAATCTGTTGTCAGGTCTTCACGCAGAATTTTGGATTTGAAGTAAACCATCCCAGCGCAAGCAGCCACGGAGATCGCACTACCCACAGCACCGAACCAGGGTAACACACCCCAGAAAACAGAAGACAGGCTCACAAAAGCCATGGCGACATTGGCGGCAAATGTAAAATGCCAGATAAATGAGGATGGCAAATCAGGCATCTTCATTGAAGGGCGTTGCAATTCAAGCTAATATGCTGCCAAATTTGCCATGAGCGTAATTGTGCTCAGAGGCGGCAAACGGAGTTTTAATCTAGGCCAATCTTTGGAGATTTAATAATCTCACTATGGTGCTGATTAAATAAGGTTTTCTAAAAACTGCTAGAAGAGCTTTTGTGATATTCCATGTCAGAGGTAGACATCTCATTTTTTTGTCTGGACGCTGAGCAAAAAGTAGTGAAAAATGAGCAATCTTAAACAAAAAGAAAAACCATCGGTTTTGCACTGCGAGAAGGCGGCAAATGAGCCATTCGACGCGGTCAGCACCTGGATAAGTCTGAGCCAAAAGGGCTATTTATGAACGTCTTTCAAACACATTCACGTATAGTTTCGGATTACGAAACATACATTCAAAGCTTTCTAAACATAGCAGATTCTCAAATCCTTGAGAAAGTCAAAGATGAACTTGGTCAAGGAAAACTATGGCCAGAGCCGCTTTTGCAATTTAATCCGTCGTTTGAGATGTCTGGCAACGTGGCAGAGCTTTGTAAAAAAAATGTACTGCACTCAGATATTGCTGACATCTTTAAGGGATATTCATTATATAAACACCAAAAAGATGCGATTGAGTTGGGTAAAGACGGCAAAGATTTCATCGTTACCTCAGGTACAGGTTCTGGTAAATCTCTAACATACATTGGTTCTATTTTTCATCATCTTCTTTCCAATCCAGATGCAAAGGGCGTTACTGCCATTATTGTTTATCCGATGAATGCACTTATCAATTCGCAATTTGATGAGTTCACTCGTTACAAAGAAAATTACGAAAATTCGACCGGTAAGAAATTTCCAATCTCATTCGGCCAATACACCGGTCAGGAAAAAGAAGATTCCCGAGCGCGAATGCGAGATAGTCCGCCGCAAATTCTTTTGACCAACTACATGATGCTAGAGTTGCTCTTGACTCGTATCCGCGAGCGCCCCATTCGTGATGCTATCTTCAAGAACTTACAATTTCTCGTTTTTGACGAACTGCATACATACAGAGGTCGACAAGGTGCCGATGTAGCTATGTTGATTCGCCGTATACGCTCGAAATGCGCCCATAATGCTACTTGTATTGGGACATCTGCGACCATGGTTTCGGTTGGGAGTATTTCTTCGCAACGTGAGGAAGTCGCTGGCGTTGCTACCACTTTATTTGGAAAGTCATTTGAACCGACACAGGTTATTAATGAAACTTTAGCGCGTTCTTTATCGCTTTCCTCTATGGTCGCAGGACCTGCTGAACTATCTAAGGCAATTAAAGCAGGCATTGATGTGGAAGCGGATGTCGAATTTTTAAAAAGTCATCCGGTTGCAGCTTGGTTAGAAAATTGTGTGGCGTTAGAAGAGGTCAGTGGTGACTTGATCAGACGTAAACCGCAACGCATAAGTGACATCGTTTCAAATTTGTCCCGTGATTCAAGTTTGACTGAGTTGGAATGCCGACAATTTATCGCAGCATTATTGCAATGGATAAGCAACGTTAACAAACGGTTGCAGGACGGAGGTCATCGGTACACGATTTTGCCATTCAAATTACACCAGTTTATTTCTCAAACTGGTTCTGTTTATACAACCCTTGATCAGGATGAAAATCGTTTCATTACTTTAGAACCTGGTATTTTTAAATTAGATGACGAAGAGAAGAAACCTATCTTCCCTAATGTTTTTAGTCGTGCCACCGGTCACGCTTTCATCTGCGTGTCTCGTTTGGGAAATCGATTGGAACCTCGTGAATTCAGAGAGTATTCTGAAGAAGATGTTGAGCTAGATAGTGCAATAGATGGATATCTAATTGTTGGTGAGGATATTTGGGACCCAGATGAAGATCTTGGATTTTTACCTGACTCATGGTTGCTGAAATCAAAAAAGGGGCCAGAATCAAAAAAGAAGGCCAGCTTTCCTATAAAGCTATATTTTGATCAATTTGGTAAGTGTTCTGAGACAGAACAATTGGCTTGCTGGGGGTGGTTTATGAAAGCGCCACTTCTATTTGATCCGACTGGAGGCGTTTTTTTTGATACGAAGACCAACGAGGGCACGAAACTTACGAAACTTGGAAGTGAAGGGCGGAGCACATCAACAACAATTACAGCCTTTTCAATTCTTAATCAATTGAATGATGCTGGTTATCATTCCAACGACCAGAAACTTTTAAGTTTTACTGACAATCGTCAGGATGCGGCATTGCAAGCCGGACATTTCAATGATTTCGTACAGGTTGTCCGGTTGCGAGCAGGAATCTATAAGGCTTTACAACAAGCGCCTGAAAATTCGTTAAATCATGCAACATTGGGCGAAGCCGTTTTCAAAGCCTTAGGTTTACCATTTCTCGATTTTTCGAATCGCAATGAAGAACCTGAATTAAATAACGTTCGACGAAACTACGAACAATTCTTTCAAACATATATTTTCTATCGTGCCATTGCAGACTTGAGACGTAGTTGGCGAATTATCTTGCCCAATCTTGAGCAATGCGGTTTGCTATCAATTGATTATCTTGACCTCAATGATATTGTCACTGAGGACGGTTTCTGGCAGAACGTGACATTACTAAACGAATTAAATCACACGGAAAGAAAAGAATTTTTATCTACGATCTTGGATTTTTTTCGACTAGAGTTTGCAATTAACGGCGATAGTCTCTCCCAGTCTAAACTCAAAGAGAACGAAAAACAATTTAGGGAAATGCTACGTTCTCCATGGACGTTAGATCGAAATGAAACACTTAGAGAGCCGTTTTATATTCGATATGATCCGCTTCACAAGTCAGCAAAGCTTTTTTCAAAAAGCATGGGGCCAGCTAGTGCATTAGGAAAATTCATTAAACTATATATTCGACAACGTAATTTGAGCATTGATCTCAAAGGCGATCATTATCGCAATTTCATTTCTGATTTAATGGGGAAGCTAGAAGATGCCGATTATCTAATTAGGCATTCAGCACGGAGTGAGCAGAATGCAGATGTCCCAATTTATCGACTGAGAGTAGATAAGATAATTTGGAAATTAGGTGATGGTGAGACCGTGAAGGCTGACATCATTAAGCGGCGGTCGTATAAAGGACAGGAGCAGCGCCCAAATATATTTTTTCGGGAAATGTATCGGCGTGATTTTTCTAAAACTAAACGACTGCGAGGCGAAGATCATACTGGTCAACTTGGGACCGATGTTCGTATTGAACGTGAAGATCTATTTCGTAGTGGAAAGATAAGTGCGCTTTTTTGCTCTCCTACTATGGAGTTGGGAATTGATATTGGTGGTTTGAGTGTTGTGCATCTGCGTAATGCTCCGCCTAATCCAGCAAATTATGCACAACGTTCGGGCCGAGCAGGTCGGAGTGGGCAAGGCGCATTAGTGTTTACTTATTGCTCTAGTTATTCACCACATGACCGGCATTATTTTCAACAACAGGCAGAATTAGTCGCCGGAGCTGTACAGGCACCACGTTTGGATTTGTGCAATCGCGAGTTGTTAGTCACACATCTAAATGCGTTAGCTATTTCGGAAATAGGTATGCCCGGTTTGGAAGAGCATTCAGGCGTAAAGCCATCCATCATGCGATTTGTGATTGATGATAATGATCAACTACAGCTTGCAGGTGAGGTACGAGCAGGACTTGACATACCTCCTAAAGCTTTTGAGGAAATCAAATCTACATTTAAGCGCGTTATACATGATTTCACGCCAGAGCTTGAGAATAGGGCTGCAAGTTGGTATTCGGATTCCTGGGTTGAGCAAAATTTGTCCACTCTCGCCGATCAACTTGATAAAACACTCATTCGATGGCGTAGCTTATATCGATCTGCGCGAACAATTTTGACACGTGCGACTCAAAAGATTGAAAGTGGCACATTGGGATTGGGGAGTGATGAGTATCGCAAACACAAGCGTAATCAGGATCAAGCGACACGCCAATTGGATCTTTTGCGTAATGACCTAAGTGGGCGATCATCTGAGCTTTCGGAGTTCTATCCTTATCGCTATTTGGCATCTGAAGGATTTCTTCCAGGTTATAATTTTACGCGCTTACCATTACGAATCTTTTTACCGACGAGCGACTCGTCAGGAGAATTTATTTCGCGCCCTCGTTCGATCGCGTTGAGAGAGTTCGGACCTTTGAATGTTATTTATCATAATGGCCGAAAATATCGCGTTTCGCAGCTAATAGTGCAAGATGCAGAGTCAGCGCTAACCGAAGGGCGGATAAGTAAAAAAGCGGGCTATTTCTTGACTGCCGATCAAAAAGATCTAGAGATATGTCCACTAACGGGTCTCAATCTGGGAGATGGTGCAAACAAGGAACATTTGCTTCATTTACTTGAAATGGCCGAATCTCGCGCTGAGGAAATTGATCGAATTTCATGTGAAGAAGAAGAGCGTGTATCGCGAGGCTATGAAATCAAAACTTATTTCTCTGTAGACGGAGGGAATTTAGACCGTGTCCGTAAAGCCATCGTGCGATCTAGTGAAAGCTCGTTACTCAATCTCCGCTATATACCCGCTGCGCGTCTTGTGCATGTAAATTATAAATGGCGTTCTCAGGAGTCGGACGGGTTTCCTTTTGGTATGGTATCTGGTGATTGGCGTAGTTCTAGACCAGATCAAGATAGCAATATCAAAGAAGATTTTCCATTGATAAAATTATGGACGTCAAATCTTGCCGATGCCCTTTATATCGAACCGGTTCAGCCGCTGGGATTGAAGCCAGATGGCGTCATAACGTTACAACATGCTCTCAAGCGAGCCATAGAGGGCGTATTTCAGGTCGAACCTAATGAAATTGGTGTGGTAACAGTTGGGGATCCAAATAGTCCAAATATTTTATTGTACGAAGCTTCTGAGGGGAGCCTCGGTATTCTTTCTCAATTTGTAGAGGACGTTTTGATTTTTCACGAAGTTATTGAGCAAGCTATTAATATTTGTCGTTTTGACGATGATCTGTATAAAGGGCCTGCTTCTTATGATGATTTGCTGAGTTATTACAATCAACGTGATCATAAGAAAATTGACCGATATCTTATTCAAGACGCATTGGATAAATTGCGTAATTGCAACATCGAAATTCAGACTAATACTGGTTTTCGCAGCTATGAAGAACACTATCAAGCGTTATTGCGTGGATTAGATCCGTCCTCTTCCACTGAGAGAAAATTTATTGACCATCTTTATACCCATGGCTTGCGTCTGCCGGATGCCGCGCAAAAGCAAGTTGACGGAATATATGTTCAACCCGATTTTTACTACGCGCCACGGATCTGGATTTTTTGTGATGGAACACCTCACGACGAACATTCCGTACAGGCCGATGATGAGTTGAAGCGCCAAGCGATAATTGCACAAGGGGATGAAGTGTGGGTTTACTATTACAAAGATAATTTAGCTGCAAAAGTGGCAGCAAGGCCAGATATTTTTAGGAAAGTCCGATGACGGTCTCTTTACAGCCTGGAAAGCTTGTTTCTTTGCGCGGACGTGACTGGATTGTATTGCCATCTGAAGATCCTGACCTGCTAATTATTAAGCCACTTGGCGGCTCCGATGAGGAAATCACTGGTATTTACTTGCCCTTGGAAGTGAAGAGTGATCAACCTGTTGATGCTAATTTCCCTAACCCAACGTCTGCGGACTTAGGCGACATCAGTACCGCACGGCTTTTGTATGACTCAGCCAGGCTTGCATTCCGTAACGGTGCAGGACCATTCCGTGCGTTGGCAAAACTATCCTTTCGTCCGCGTTCTTATCAGATGGTGCCGCTTATCATGGCGTTGCGCCAAGCAAAAGTCCGACTGCTCGTCGCGGATGATGTCGGTGTGGGTAAGACTGTAGAATCGCTGCTCATCATTAAAGAATTGCTTGAAAGGCGCAAAATCAAGCGCTTCGCCATTGTATGCCTGCCGCATTTGTGCGAACAATGGCAAGCGGAAATACGTGCAAAAATAGATCTGGAAGCCGTCATCATCCGGTCAAATACTCAGGCACGACTTGATCGCCAAATCCAGGGGGATACTAGTGTTTATGACTACTATCCCTATCAAGTGATTAGTATTGATTTTATCAAAGCAGACAGCCGCCGCGATGTTTTTGTCGAACAATGCCCCGAAATGGTCATTATTGACGAGGCGCATACTTGTGCTCGTCCTGCTGGCGCATCCAACAGTCAGCAGCAACGTTACCACTTGATTAGTCGGATTGCGGCAAAACCCGACCAGCAAATCGTTTTACTCACAGCCACTCCACACAGTGGAAAGCCAGAGGAATTTCAGTCTCTTCTCGGATTGCTAAGGTCAGATTTTGAGTCTGTTGACTTACCGAATTCTACGCAGCAACAGCGCCGGGATCTTGCCCATTACTTTATACAGCGTAAGCGCGGAGATGTCGAAAAATGGTTAGGAGAAGATACTCCCTTTCCTCAACGCGATGCATTTGAGTGGCCGTATCAACTGTCACCTGCTTACCAAAGATTCTTTGAGGATATTATAGATTTCGCTCGAAGGATGATTGCCCCAGATCCCGCGCGTAGTGATAGGAAGCACGTTCAATACTGGACTGCATTAGCGTTGCTGCGCGGTGTTATGTCCAGTCCTGCTGCAGGCGTTGAAATGCTCAACACTAGGCTTTCTGGACTGGCTGTTGCCGTGGGAGGTGATGACGAAAATTTGGTCCAGCCGGAGCTTGATTTTCAAGAAAATCCTGTACGAGATACCGAGTTTGGCTTTGAAGGGGACAATGCACCCACGCAACTAGTCGAGCGCAATGACTGGACCAAATATCAACGCGAAGAGCTTCGTGGTTTTGCAAAGCAACTTGAGCAACTAGGCGACTTGAAGCAAGATTTAAAACTTGCTTCTACTGAATTGATTATTGACGAATGGCTCTCTAACGGGTTTAGCCCGGTAGTGTTCTGTCGTTATATTGCTACGGCAAAATATGTCGGTGAAAAACTTGCACCTGTTCTGCGAAAGAAATTTCCCAACGTCGACGTGCAAATCGTAACGAGTGAACTTCCCGATGAATTACGTAGGCAGCTAATCGAGGAAATGGGAAGACAACGCAGAAACTCAACAGGAAAGTTGAATCCTCTGGTTTTGATTGCAACTGATTGTTTATCTG
The DNA here is from genome assembly GCF_059418665.1 of Undibacterium sp. GW821-FHT07F11. NCBI lineage: Bacteria > Pseudomonadati > Pseudomonadota > Betaproteobacteria > Burkholderiales > Oxalobacteraceae > Undibacterium > Undibacterium sp. GW821-FHT07F11. The sequence continues at coordinate 338,723 of NZ_JBWKQH010000008.1, read as the reverse complement.
AAGGGATTAATCTGCAAGAGCATTTCACTGGCGTCTTACATTACGATCTACCATGGAATCCCAATCGCCTTGAACAACGTGAAGGCCGTGTTGACCGTTTCGGTCAAGATGCCCCAATTGTTAAAGCATGCCTGCTTTATGGAGAAGATAATCCTATTGATGGAATTGTTCTTGATGTCCTGCTTCGCAAGGTGAGAGAGATCAAACGAGCTACAGGTATCAATGTACCTTTTCCTGAAGACTCGCAAAGTATTATCGACACAATTACGCAGGCGCTTTTGCTAAATCCAAACCGTCAAGTCTCATCAAAGCGTACTAACAAGCATCAAATCGCATTCGATTTCGGCGATTTTGAGGAAGCGAGTATTGCAAAGGTCAACGTGACTCGTAAGATCGACGAAGCTGCTGAAAGAGCGAAGGTATCGCACAGTATTTTTGCCCAAAATTCGATTAAGGCGCAAGAAATAGAAGCTGATCTCCGTAGTGTGGATGAAGCTATCGGCGAACCGCACGCTGTTGAAAGCTTTGTTACCTCATCACTGAATAATCTGTTTGGTGTGCAAATTAATAAAGATGGCAAAGGCTACAGGATTGTGACGGGAAATATTCCTCGGCAATTACGCGAATTGTTGCCAACTGGTGATTTTGTCAAGGTGAGCTTTATTTCTCCAACTCCTCACGGCTATCAATACCTCGGTCGCAATCACCGGTTCGTCGAACAGATCTGTCAGATCGTGATGGCAAATACTTTGGCGAGAGTAGACCGGCGAGCGGCAAGAGCTGCTGTCATTCGTTCGAAGCAGGTCAACGTTAAAACCACTCTGCTACTTTTTCGTTGCCGGAACGTCATCGAACAGGTCAAGGCCAACCACCAGATTGTTGCTGAAGAAATGTTGCTCTGGGGCTGGCGCGGCGTACCTCAGCAAAAGGAGTTTCTCAATCATACGATCGCGAAATCCCTGTTGACTGAAGCACGAGCGTCGTCGGATTTATCACCACAGGCTCGTGCCAGTTTCCTTGAGAACGAGTTGAAGCTGCTCGATAATCTGGGCGATGAGTTTCGTGTCATAGCTGAGCAACAATCCAAGCACCTTGTAGAAGCTCACGAGCGCTTCAGTGCGTTAATGGACAAACAAAATTTCCAAGTTGTTTATCCAGTATTGCCGATGGATCTTCTTGGCATTTATATCTTACTACCAGAATAAATCATGCTTTTGTTAATTTACATTGGTGACATCTTCTGCAGCAAGTGGGAGTACACCGAATTCAAAGCTCTCTGGATTTCTCTGGATGGCCAGCGCACTCTTTCTGCTTTTACCAGTAATTTCCTCAACTTCATTTGCGAAAATATAGTCGCAGGCTTAGCTGTGAAACTAGAGAGCATCGAATGATTTATCCCAGCATTCGCATTGAAGGTGCCATTCTTTCTCCAGATATTCTTGATCATCTTGACGATGCTGTTGGACAACGTCCTGCTGATTTTGGCCTAGACAGTGCCACCAAGGTCAAAGACGAAATCGCTCGCGCTTGGGCTGACGCGCAAGACTACTGGCGTATCTTTCAACGTAAGCTAGAGGCACTGCGGTCAGACTCTCCGGCAACCACTGAAACACGTCAACAATGGATTACTCCTTTATTGGGTCTTCTAGGATACCAACTTGAATACCAGGCTAAAGGGGCTGAACTCAACGGTAAGACTTATACTATTTCCCACCGCGTTACTAATCGCGGCAATGTTCCCGTTTACATCATCGGCGCTCGTGAATCAGCAGGATTGGACCGCAAGCCTGAGCGCACCCATATTGGTGCACCACGTATGTCCGCTCACGCGATTGTTCAGGAATACATCAATCTCCACGACGAACTGTATGGTCTTGTCACCAATGGACGTGTACTACGGCTACTGCGTGATAGTTCCCGGCTCATTAAGCTCAGCTATCTTGAATTTGATCTTGACCGCATTTTCGGGGACGGGTTGTTTGCAGATTTCGCCATTCTCTATCGTTTGCTGCACGTTTCCCGTCTGCCGGCAAGCAACGAGAGCGCGAACGAAAGTCTGATCGAACGCTATCATCAGGACTCGCTTGATTCTGGAACACGCATCCGCGAAGGACTTTCCAAGGCAGTTGAGCAGGCCATACGAGATTTTGCTGACGGTTTTCTTGTGCATCCTGCTAACGAGGAAATGCGCCAATTGATTATTGACGGAAAGTTGACGCCGGAAGCTTTCTATCAACATCTTTTGCGCCTGATATACCGCTTACTGTTTTTGCTCGTCATCGAAGAACGTGATCTCATATTTCCGATCGCTATTAACAAGACCCAACGTGATATTTACCGACAATGCTACAGCCTTCAACGTCTAAGGATATTATCTGAGAAACCTCACTTAGCAGAAAAGCGTCACCATGATCTTTGGTTAGCGTTACTTGCCAGTTTCCGCCTTTTTGAAGCGCACGGACCTGGATGCAAACTCGGTGTTGCCGCCTTGGCAGGAGATCTGTTTGATTCTGCTGCTATCGGTCTGTTGTCGAAGTGTATGCTTGGGAATGATGTGCTTCTTGGCTGCCTGCGTTCACTTGGACTTTATCAACACCCGCAAAACGGGCAGGTCATTCGTGTGAATTATGCTGCTCTTAACGTTGAGGAATTCGGTTCGGTCTATGAGGGCATGCTTGAATTTGAACCGGTTTTCCTGCACACCAATGACCGTATTGAGTTTTCTTTTGCGCAGGGTGACCAGCGTGCGGCGACAGGTTCTCACTACACGCCTGACGATCTTGTTCAGCCTCTAATCAAGCACTCACTTGACTACCTGATAGCTGACAAGCTTAAGGCGCCTAATCCTGCACAGAGTTTACTCGATTTGAGGGTGGCAGATATTTCTTGTGGTTCCGGCCACATATTACTTGCTGCTGCGCGCCGTATCGCAACCGAACTCGCTATTGTCCGCACTGGCGAGGAGCAACCATCACCCACTGCTTACCGCAATGCGATTCGTGACGTTATCCGTGACTGTATTTACGGAGTGGACTTGAATCCACTCGCTGTCGAGCTATGCAAAGTCGCTCTCTGGCTGGAGGCCCACAGTCCAGGTGAGCCGCTCAGCTTCCTTGATCACCACATCAAGTGTGGCAATGCAATCGTCGGCTTTACAAGTCGTGAGGAAGCTGAACGCGGTGTACCTAACGAAGCTTTCTCGACTATGCCTGGCGACGATAAGGACACTGTCGCAATGCTTAGAAAACGCAATAAACAGGAGCGTAAGGATCATGAAACGGGCCAGTTACCTCTCTCTCCGAGTCTACAAAAGCAACTGGATGACATCCTGCGTGGATGGGGTGAACTTGCGACGCTACCGGAGCACACGCCTGATGAAATTGAAACAAAAAAAAGTAGGTATTTCTCCTTTAGTCAAAGTGAAGATGCTTGGCTACTAAACCAGATTACCGCTATTCCCATAGCTCAGTTTTACATACCTAAGACGTCAGGAAATTTGCAAAAAATTATTACTGATGCCACTTATCGGCGTTACTGGAAAGGCGAATTGACTCCACAGGGACAGGCTACAGCTGAAGCATGGACTATCGCAGAGCGCAAACGCTTCTTCCATTGGTTTCTTGAATTCCCGGAGATTATTGGGCGAGGTGGATTCGACTGTATTCTTGGGAACCCCCCGTATTTAGGTGACAAACGAATTAGTGGGAAGTACGGTTATCCATTTTGCGAGTACGTGAAATGGGAGTTTGCACCGACCGGCATATCTGATCTTGTCGTCTATTTCGTGCGTCGCATATTTAGCCTGCTTAAGCCAAACGGATTTTCCGCGTTCATTACCACTAACTCCATTAAAGATGGCGACATTCGAAAGGATGGTCTTGAGCAAGTGATCTCTAAGGGGGGTGAGATAAATATGGCCGTACGTGGTGTGAAATGGCCGGGCCGGGCAAATCTTGTGGTGTCTTTAGTGTCATTGCACAAAGGAGCGTGGAATGGCAGACGCTGGTTGGACGGACAAAATGTTCCTTCAATCACAGCATTTTTTGAGGCGACACCTGATGGTGGCGAGCCAAAATCTCTCGTTGAAAGCTGTCAAAAAGTTTATACAGGTTATTACTGGCTGGGCGATGGCTTTCTCTTATCGCATGCCGATGCCAAGCGATTATGTGGGCTTGACATGCGGAACAGCGACGTTTTGTTCCCGGTTATTAACGGGCAAGAACTTAACAACGAACCAGATCAGAGCCCACAACGAAGCATTATAAATTTTCATGATTGGAGCGAAGAAAAGGCACGAACTTACATTGAGCCGTTTCGAATTATTGAAGACTTGGTTAAACCGTTCCGAGCAACGCAGAACAGACCGCGTAATAGAGACATCTGGTGGATTTATGCTGAACATCGGCCGGGATTGACTGCCGCGATCAAGCCGCTTTCGCGGTGCTTCGTTACGGCTAATACGACCAAATATCTGAATTTCTCAGCTGTTCCTACCAACTGGATGATTAGCCACCCACAAAATATCTTCACGACTGACCGTTGGGATCTATATGCTGTCGTCCAATCTACGCTACACGAAGTCTGGGCGCGCAAATATAGCGGCGCATTGGAAACACGATTACGCTATTCACCGTCGGAATGCTTTGAAACTTTTCCTTTTCCCGAACATCTGTGGAGTACAGTCAATCTCACCTTGGCTGACCTTGGTGAGAAGTATCACGAATACCGGCGCGCGCTCATGCGACAGCTTTGGTTGGGGTTAACTGATATTTATAATCTTTTGCACACACGCGACCTGACGTGCGAGCGAGTCGCCAAGGTCAGCAAAAAATCATTGGAGGAAGCGGAGAAAGGATACCAAGGTATCCTCACTCTCCGTCGCTTGCATCGAGAGTTGGATCTTGCTATTCGTGATGCCTATGGTTGGTCTAATGTTAATTTAGCTCATGATTTTCACGAAATCGAGAGTTTTCCTGAAAACGATCGCGTTCGTTTTACTATCAGCGAAACCGCACGCAAGGAGATTTTGTGTCTATTGTTGGATCTCAATCATAAACGCGCTGCAGAGCAGACTGTTGCAATGCCAGCTAAGAAAAAACGTAGCAAGAAATTGAATATCGATGATGTACGCGGCGATTTGTTCGATTCTGTCAATCTCTTACCTTTGCCAGAAGTGGTGTTGGCACCATCGACAGATATTGACTTAACCGTTCTTCTTTCCGGCTCTTGGTCACGGCCACATACAGATCACAATAGCGAAGTGATGGCAATAATCGCGGCAGTTCTCAAATCCATCAGAGCGCCAAAAGCGATACATGATATCCGCTTGGCTGCTCTACTAGCCGAAGAGCCACGACTACTCACACCCATGCTCACTGATGACGATGCTGCTCAATGGAAGCGAGTTATCGGAGCGGAAGCAGATATTCTCGTAGCTAATGTACAAGCATTGGTGCCTTATGCTAATCGCGCTTGGGGTGAGGCAGTACGACATTTACGGAGTAGCGGCTTGCTTATCGAAGATATTGTCGCCGGTACTTGGGCACCAGGACCTGGATTGGATGCCTTATATACGGACGGCTGGCCAATTGGCCGCGCTCAAATGGTACTGACCGTGTTGAATCAACGTGGTGCCGACCAAATCATGCAACAGCTTCCAGAGGAATATAAAGGATTGATTTATGCCCGCGCAGCTTAATCTGTTACCGCAGTCTGAATTTATTGTGCAACCAAAATCAGGAGATACAGAGCCTCGCCTATGGGTCCGACGTTTCGTCTTATGGTCTGAACCTGGGATACAAATTCGCGAGATTTTGTTGCGTCCAGGGTTGAATATCGTGTGGTCTCCAGACCCTGCTGATCATGCTACGGGAGGGAAAGAACTCATTGATTCGGATGCATTAGGACACGGCAGCGGAAAAACTTTATTTTGTCGCTTAGTGCGATATTGTTTAGGCGAAAGCTATTTTGCACCCGAAGAACAGCGACGTCATATTTCTTCTGTATTCCCAAATGGTTTGGTCGGTGCAGAAGTCGTGCTTGACGGGATCGTTTGGGCGGTTCTTCGACCAATAGGTTCGAGAGGAGAGCATTTTGCTATCCCACATGCGAATCTAGAAAATATTCTCAGCGATAAGATTCCTTCAAAAGGAATTGAGCCTTTTTTGAAGGCGGTTGGTGAAGGCGTTTTGACTAGTGATGTTGCAGAGCTTGTCCCAGGCGAACAACCGCATCACGCCTGGCTAGTGGCACTTGCGTGGCTAACAAGAGATCAGGAATGCCGTTTCGATCATGTCTTGGATTGGCGCTCCTCAGAGTCAGATTCAGGTTCACCTGTACGCTCTTTGAAAGAGACAAAAAAACTTGATGCACTTCGAGCATTGATTAAGGCAATAAATCCAGAAGAATACAAAATTCGTGCTGAAATAAGCCAACTGGAAACCAAGCATGGTGAAACGGTTCAAGATGCTGGGCGTCGCAAGTGGCAGGCTGAGCAAATCCGATCACGTCTGATCGCTGAGCTTGGAATGAAAGAGGAAGAGCTTTTACCTGGATTGTTGGCAGTAGAACCTATGCGCCAGACAGCTAAGGCTGGACTTGCTCGTCTGGCGACTGTGGATAGCAATGTTGATGTCGCAAACATTGATGCTTTTCGAACGGCAAGTGATGATGCACAGACATATGTCAATGACTTGACTAAAACTTTGGCTGAAATCGATGTGCGTATCCCAGAGATAGGACATTTAGTAAGTCGTATACGTGGAGAGTTACCAGGACTATCATCTTCAGTCCATAAGTCGGCCAACCCGCAATGCCCTGTCTGTGAAGTTCCAATTGATCGTGTTCTTGCTGAGAATTGCAAACTTTCTCATAAACTACCAAACATTGATGAGATTCGTCAGCGTCACCAAATAGTTCACCAAGATCTTACCGATGCATTGCAGCGGCAGAAAGCAGAGCAAGACAAACGACTACAAATTAGTACTGAGCGAATATCTGCTGTTAAAAAGGCAGAAGAGTTGCGTAAACGACTGCGAACAGTTGAGAAGATGAGAGATGCTAGAACTAACGGATGGTACAAGGCTAGGCGCTTAATTGATGATACAGACCAGTTAAGGGAATTATTGGCTACTCAAGAACAAGTTCAATCTACCTTCGAAAAATTGGCAGAGTCCATTGAGAAGAAGCGTCTGGACGCTGCGACATTTCGCGATGCACAAGCAGATGTTTTTCTTCAATTATCTAAATTTTTTAATGCCATCATCAACCTGATAGTTGGGCCAACTGCAACAGGTAAAGTTGTACTGGATGGAAAAGGGTTGCGATTAATTGTTGAAATGGGAGGAGAGCGCTCAACAGCGGCAATTGACTCGCTGAAGATTATCGCATTTGATTTAGCTGTATTGTGCATGAGCATAGAAGGAAATACACATCTACCCGCATTTCTTGTACACGATAGCCCTCGTGAGGCCGACCTCGGTCTTAGTGTCTACCACCAAATTTTCCGCTTTATGCAAAAGCTAGAAAAGGTCGGCGATAGCCCATTATTTCAGTACATCGTCACGACTACGACTCGCCCTCCTGATGAATTATTAAGTAAGCCTTGGCTATGCGAGACGTTAAGCGGTGCTCCAGCCGAGAAAAGATTATTAAAGCGAGATCTTTAATTAAACAAGAACCGACGCAGGGACTTATTATTGCGGTGCTCGTTACCGCGTATCTGGCAGAGGTAATGTTTACTAGATCAGACTTGACATGACACTTTATGTACGACGACCGACAGCTTCTGCAACCTAAAGCGAACATTAAATCCAGTATTCTGACTTAAATCGCACGTTGTCACGGAGCGCACTGTGACGGGCTGGGGGGCTCTGCCATTGGGTCTCGTCGCATTGGCGGCTCTCGTAGCGAAGTGTGCTTGACCAATTCTGCGCAAGTGTTAGGCATCATCGCTGCCTGAATTGCGTGGGAGGCCCACCTCGATGGGCGTGCAGCGGTGATGGCATATGCAGAATGCGTAAGGTGTCGCTGCTCCAATATAGCATTGAATTCGGAGACCGTTGAGAGTAGTATCTTTACTACTGGTAACTCTGTGATTGAAGAGGCCCTATGGGAGAAGCAAAGCGACGGCGCCAAGCCGCCATGAGTGGCAGCGGTGGCGTGATTGCGACTGGACTTGCGCCGAGCATCTGGCCATTGGCGAACAGTCAAATATTGGAGCAAGTACAACACACGTTGTTGCGGCAGCGAATCAATTTCGAGTCGCCGGGCTTTCATGACAGCCCCGCATTTATGGCGGCAGAATGTGCAGACAGCGCCTTTATATACAATCTTGCCCGGTTTGTCGAAGCTAGAGGGTATTCGACCGAAGAATTGAATGCCGCTGCCGCCAAAATCGAGATTGCTGCTGAGGCAGTGCGTGCAGCCGTCCAAGCTGATGGTCGGCCAGGTCTTTGCGTGATAGCTTCTGGTATCCTTTCGCGAATGCTTGATGCCTTAGGTGTTTGGAATTACTGCGCCAAGTCCACGTTGACCATCAGGTTCCCGCCCGAAGTTTCAAGCTCTCCTCGTTTTTTTTATGCAATTGATGAGGGCCAATTCGAATCACCGCATAGTATTGTGGTCGCCCCACCGTACACAGTTATCGACCTTACGGTAAAACATCAGGGGTACGATAGAGTTGAGATGTCAAGATATCTACCCAACATTGTGATGTCACGTAGCTTCAATGCGTATACATGGCGTCCAGAAGACATTGTTGCTCCGAAAGTATTACCGCTTCGAATGAAAAATCGCAATGAACTTGAGCAATTCTTGAGCATTAGCAATCCACAAATGCATAAAACAATGAATGCGTTGCCCGCAAGGGAAGTTCGGATTAATGGCGGTGGGGTGCTTCAGTACGTGTTGACCGGAGTAGGTGGGTACTCAGAACAACTACATGAACTGGTTCACAAAAATTCACATCTCAATGGTCGGCGCGCGCAAGATATATTTTCCGAAGACGTGCTACCTCGCCTATAAGCGGAGCAGCACTTTCCTTTGGCTCGTTGAAAAGTGGCGATGACCGATGGTTTGGCATCGGAATATTTGGATAGCCAATATTGGGAACAATCACCGCCAGCGATGTAACCTTTCCATCAGAATGACCAATCTCAAGGCAGTCCGTAACGAGCACCATCGGATCTAGAGCGGTCATGACCGGCATCGTTTCGCCATTCACCAGCAAGAGGTCATACTGCATCGACCAGCGAGTTTTTCCATATACTCCAGAGTGTTCGGCAGCGGTGCCGTGCGACCAAGACTTCCAAAATTGTCTGACAAAAGAAAATCCAGATCCAGTTAATTCATTGATTTACACAATAAAATCAGCAAACAAAAACTACGGAAGTGAATGTCCGCTGGTCAACCATGAAGACTTTAACTTATCTGACCGTTTGTGCTAGGTCACGTCTGAGCTAATACAGGTAATGCACGTGAAAAGTCTCTTTAATTGATTGTAAAAAGTTCAATTTTCAACTGCTTCAATGCTACTTAGAAAATCTGAAAGATGCCATATCCGGTATGGACGGGTCGCCGTTGGATTTGTGCGACGAATTATAGGGCGAGTCCAATTGAAACTAAAATTCGAGTCGCCGATTAATAGTGCAGGGCGTTTCCTGCTAAATCCTTCATAGTCAATATCGTCGTGCCACCCTGTATCTAACTCATGCAGCCTGTGAGCGTGTCCAAGCACAGGAGGTTGATATGAGTCGGTGCGGAAGCGGTCGTCGCCAGAAATATTTCGCTTCACGGGAATCATGAGGTCGCCCAACTTATTATGGTTCGAAGCTTTTGCCTTAACAACTGACGATCTTCCCGATTGCTTAAGACATTCCACAAGCTCTACCTGAGAAGAAAATGCTTCGCCGATTCGCATTAAATAAATAAGCGATTGTTGTTTGTTGAAATCTCTATCCCAACTCGTCAGACCCGCAATCCATATCCCTTTTTGCCATTGCTCCGGGGTTAGAGCTGTTCTCATGCTGTGTTTGCATGTGCATAAAGAAATAACACCGCCATCAAAGTTTGGAGCACTGCCTTGCTGAGCAAATCCGCCATCCTTAGGCCTCACGGTTCGTATAACGTAGCCATAGACGATTTCATTCTCAGTATTGCCTAGTAGGGCTATACGATTTTGAAGGGCTGTTATATCCAAGTTTGACGCGATTTCTTTAAGAAATGGAGATGTAGGAAATGAGAAATCTATTTTGCATATTTTTTTAGCTGACTTTACCAATATCTTTTCTTGTTGCACATAGCAGGACTTAGTCATGGCTCCTCCTTTGATTGTTTTTTTGGACTTGTCGCAAACTGTGGATCTTTTTTGTTATAGAAAACCAATTACTGCACTGTCTAATATGCAATCAAATGACATTCAACCTGATAGATGGCATATATTCTTATGCGGCGTTTTTCCCGAATTTTCCTACAATCACGTTCCCATTTTCCACGTTGTCCAGATAGTCAGCATACTGCTGCATCATGACTTTCCTCTCGTCGAGAAACAGGGCGCGATCATAAGCCTCTCCATAAGCATCGCCAGAGGCGTGCGACAACTGACGATCAACAACTTCATGTCTAAAGCCAAGACGCTCCTTGATGACACCCATTGCCAGTGAGCGGAATCCATGGCCCGTCATCTTGCCACTGTATCCCATTCGCTTTAATGCTGCCAGGATGCCAAAGTTTGTTGCTGGCTTTTCGTGATCTCTTTGATTCGGGAAGAGGTATTTATTCCCGCCCGTAATTGCATGAAGCTCGCGCAAGAGTTCCCAGCCTTGGCGTGGCAGGAATACATGGTGGTTAACTTTGCGAGGGTTTATTTTCTTTTTGCCCATCTTCATGCGATGCCAGTCGATGATCCATGATTCGTTTTCGAGGTCAATTTCTGACCAGGGAGTTTCTGTTAGTTCACTTGTGCGAACAAAAGTCAGCATCATCAATCTGAACATCACCTTGGTTGGAACAAACATGCGGCCTTCAATCTTCTTGAAGGCGCGAATGAATTCCGGGATGTCATCAGGGGTTATGGCTGCATGATGTCCCTTTGCTATAGGCTTTAATGCGCCGCGCAAGCTGGGAACAGGATCAATATCAGCTTTACCTGATGCAATCGCAAAGCGGAATATCTGGCTGCAGACCTGGCCTTGCCGTTTCGCCATGTCCAGTGCCCCACGTTTTTCGATCTGGCGCAGGACATCAAGCATTACGGGTGCTTTGATTTCTGATATCGGGTGCTTGCCAATCAGCGGAAACACGTCTTTTTCCAGTCGATGCAGCACATTTGTGGCGGTGCGGGTTTGCCAGGTTTCGAGTCTGTTGGCGTGCCACTCCCTTGCTACCGACTCGAAAGTGTTTGCGTTTGCGGTTGCTTTGTTAATTTTCTCTATGCGCTTGGCCTGGGCGGGATCAACACCGGCAGATTTCAGCTTTTTTGCTTCCATGCGCTTTTCGCGTGCTTCCAGAAGCGAAACCTCAGGATAAGAGCCAAATGTCAGCCTGGTATTTTTGCCATTGGGTTGCCTGTAACTCAAGCGCCAGATTTTTGATCCAATCGGCATTATCTCCAGATACATACCGCCGCCATCTGCCAGGGTGTAGGGTTTGTCCCTGGGTTTTGCGCTTTTGATCTGGATATCTGTGAGTGGTTTGGCAAGTTTTGGCATTTTGCATCCATGCGGTTTAAGAGTTTGCATCCATGGATTCAAGTATGGATGCAAAAGTGCTGGATGTAAATGGACGCCATAAGACCGGGTTAAACAAAAAACCCGCTTCAGCACTGGGCAGGAAGCGGGTTCTTGTATTCCAAAGAACTTCTTTGGACATATATCTGGTGGTGATAGGTGGACTTGAACCACCGACCCCAGCATTATGAGTGCTGTGCTCTAACCAACTGAGCTATATCACCAAGAAGCCTGCGATTATGTCAGTTTGGCTTTTGGCTGTCAATATGCAAAACCAGATTTTGATGGAAACTGGGGCTATTTTTGCTTAAAAAGCAAAGCATTTCTGGTTTTGTGTCTGCATTATGCTGCGTATTGTTAAAAATGAGGTTCGCACTGAGATTCCCAGCAAAGCTCGTAGTGAGCTTGGCAGGGGGTCACTCTGGCATTGCCAATGCCTGCCTGACACTCCCCATGATTTGCGCTTGGGCGTCGGCTGTCAGGCAGTCGATGATGATGCGGTTTGGCATGGATCTTAGCCAGGTGACCTGGCGTTTGGCGAGTTGGCGGGTGGCGATGATGCCTAGTTCGCGCATTTCTGCCAGGGTGGTCATGCCATCGAGATAGTCCCAGGCCTGGCGGTAGCCTACGCAGCGTATGGATGGCAGGTTGGCGTGCAGGTCAGGTCTTTGTTTTAAGGCTTTGACTTCATCGATAAAGCCTTGCTGCAGCATGGTGTCAAAGCGCAGGGCGATGCGCTGGTGCAGTACGGCGCGGTCTGAGGGTTCCAGCGAAATGGCGTGCATGTCAAACGGTGGCGCTGCGCGTTTCTGTTTGGCCAGCAGGGCGGACATGGGCTGGCCGGTGATGGCGATGATTTCCAGGGCGCGTTGTATGCGCTGGCTGTCTTGCGGTTTGAGCCTTGCTGCGGTTTCGGGGTCGAGCGTTGCGAGTCTGGCGTGCAGGCCGGGTACGCCTATGCGTGCGGCTTCTGCATCGAGTTCTGCGCGTATGGCTGGGTCTGCGCCGGGCAGCTCGTCAAGACCATCCATCAGGGCTTTGAAATACATCATGGTGCCGCCTACCAGCAAGGGCAGCTTGCCTCTGGCTTGTATTTCGGCGACCAGTCTTTGCGTGTCTTTGCGAAACTGCGCTACTGAGTAGGACTCTGCCGGGTCGATGATGTCGATGAGGTGGTGGGGTACTGCGGCCAGTTCTTCTGCATTGGGTTTGGCTGTACCTATGTTCATGTCGCGATAGACCAGGGCAGAATCGACGGAAATGATTTCTGCCGGGTAGTGGCGCGCAATTTCCAGCGCGGCGGCGGTTTTGCCTGAGGCGGTAGGCCCCATGATGGCGATGACTTTGTTTACGGACATATTCATACAGGTTGTTCTGCCGGGATCAACGCAGGGAGGACACGGGCGGCGATAAAAATCAGGCTGCCCATGCTGCAGGCGATGATGGCGAGTGGGTAGACCGTGCCATTATGCGTGGCACCAACGATGCTGCCGACGATAAAGGCGACCAGCATATACAGCGCACCCATGAGGCCAGCGGCAGTGCCCGCCTGTTGCGGGAAAGGCGAGACGGAATTGGATTGCGAAATAGGAAAGTTGATGCCATGCGCACCCATGGTCATGAACATGATGGGCGGTATCATGGTCCAGTGCTGCACACCTGCCAGTGTCATTGCCAGAAAAGTCGCGCCAGCAGCGAGAGACAGGCTGCTGCCTATGCGCATGGTGATCTTGGTGCCAAAGCGCGCATGCAGGCGGCGGCAGACCACGGTGCCGCTGAGGTAGCCAGATACACCAAAGGCAAAACAATAACCAAACCAGGCTGTTGGCAAAAGCAGCACTTTGATCAACACAAAAGATGCGCCAGAGATAAACACAAAGATAGAGCCATACGACAGCGCACCCGGCAATGCATATACCCAGAACACCGGCGCACCCAGCACGATACGGTAATTGCGCAGCAAGCCGCTGACGTTGGTGGCCTTGGCATCTTTATACAGATTGGTTTCTTGCAGGCGCAAGATGACCACGATGAGCAGGGCCGCTGCCAGCAGGGCATGCACAAAAAACGCTGCGCGCCAGCCTAGATTGACTTGCAAGAATGAACCCAGGATAGGCCCGAGCAAAGGTGCGGCAGATACCCAACTGCTGGCTTTTGAAATGACCTTGATACTGTCTTGTGGATCATAAGCATCGCGCACTATCGCACGCGCAATTATGACCGCAGAACAGCAGCCCAGCGCCTGCAGGAAGCGCGCAATGATGAGCATGCCCATGCTTTGCGATGCACCACACAGGAGGCTGGCCAGCAGATAAAGACTGAGCCCCGTTATCACCACAGGGCGGCGGCCAAAACGGTCGGACAAGGGGCCTATGATTAACTGTGCGCCACCAAAGCCAGCGACGAAGATGGACAGCGTGAGTTGCACCGTTGAGGCAGGCACATCAAACACTGCCGCCAGGCTGGGCAGGGATGCCAGGTACAGGTCAGTCGATAGCGGTTGCAGCATCAGAAATGCGGCAATCAAAAAGAACAGTGGCGCTGTCGAGAATTGGGCGATGGCCTGGGCTGGCTGGTTCATGGCTGCTTCTGAAGTCTGCACTTTATTTAGCACGTCACTGCCCACGCAAGAACATCTTGTCGAGATCATTCAAACCCAGTTGCACCCAGGTCGGGCGGCCATGGTTACACTGGTCCGAGCGTTCTGTATGTTCCATCTGGCGTAGCAGGGCATTCATTTCTGGCACGGTCAGGCTACGGTTGGCGCGCACGGCGGTGTGGCAGGCCAGGGTGCCCAGCAATTCATTACGCCTGTCTATAAGGACACGCGAGCCACCAAATTCACGCACTTCACGCAAGACATCGCGTGCCAGTGACTGAGCATCGGCATTCTTCAAGAGAGCTGGTACTGCGCGCACCGCCAGCGTGGTGGGTGAGATGGCGGCCATGTCAAAGCCCAGTGCTTTCAAGGTGTCCTGGTGTTCTTCTACTGTGCCAACTTCTACTGCATCGGCAAAGAAGGTGATGGGGATCAGCATGGGTTGCACTGGCATGCTGTTTTCATCGAGGGCGTTTTTTAACTGTTCGTAGAGTATGCGTTCATGGGCGGCATGCATGTCCACCAATACCAGGCCCTTGCTGTTTTGTGCCAACACATAGACGCCGTGCAATTGGGCGAGGGCAAAACCCAGTGGGTAGTCGTCATCTGGCAGGCTGTTGGCAACCTGGTTGGCGGGCGCGTAGCTGGCACCTGCTTCATTGACGCCACTACTGATACCTGGGCTGAAGAAAGCGCCATAGCTTTCCATGCTTTGGGTGACGCCGCCATTGGGCTGTGGGCGGTAGGGGTTTTGGTAGGCATTGCCATAGCCGCCATTGCCTCCTCCACCTCCAGCATAAGGGGATGGATTGGCAAACTGCGACGCAAAGGTGGTTTGCTCACCGGATATCCAAGGCGTGCCTCCATTTGCAGGTGCAGCTATGCCGGAGCCAGCAGACATGGGGCCGGGGACTGTACCAAATGCCGTCGCCGATGTTTGCGCCAAGGCGCGGCTGACTGCATGGAAGACAAACTGATGCACAGAGCGGCTATCGCGGAAGCGTACTTCTATCTTCGATGGGTGTACGTTCACATCGACCAGTGCCGGGTCGAGGTCCAGCCCCAGTACATAGGATGGATAACGGTCACCGTGTAAAACGTCCTGATAGGCAGCACGCACGGCATGCGTCAGCAATTTGTCGCGCACGAAGCGGCCATTGACGTAAAAAAACTGGGCATCGGCGCGGGCCTTGGATGCTGTGGGCAAGCCGACAAAGCCGTGTATGCGCAGGGGGCCCGCACTTTCATCGAGGGACAGGCGGGCATTCGAGAAAGCTTCCCCCAAAATCTGCGCGCTGCGCTTGTCTATGGCACTGACGTTCCAGTGGTCTACTGCCTTGCCATTATGACTTAGTGAAAACGAGACATCGGGTCTGGCCAGGGCTATGCGGCGCACGATCTCGGCGCAGTGGCCAAACTCTGTCTGCTCAGACTTTAAAAACTTGCGCCTGGCCGGGGTGTTGTAATACAGGTCTTGCACATCCACGGTCGTGCCTTGCGCGCCGGAAGCGGGGGAGACCTTGCCGTTTTCTATCTGCCAGGCATGTGGTGCATCGGCGGTGCGGGTAGTCAGCGTCAGCAATGATACCGAGGCGATGGAGGCCAGCGCCTCACCACGGAAGCCAAGAGTGGCGACATGTTCAAGCTCATCCAGGCTGGCAATCTTGGATGTTGCATGGCGGGCCACGGCCAGCGTTAACTGGTCTGGCGGTATGCCGCGGCCATTGTCGGTGATGGCAATGCGCTTGACGCCGCCTTCTTCCAGACGGATGACGACATTGCTGGCACCGGCATCGAGGGCATTTTCCAGTACTTCCTTGACGACGGCAGAGGGCCTTTCCACGACTTCGCCAGCGGCGATCTGGGAAATCAGGTTGTCGGGCAGGGCCAGGATGGGGCGATGGGTAGCAGGGTTCGAATTCATATCATGATTATACCTGTCAGGCGTCTCAGACATTGCCGTCTGGTGTATGATTGCGGCGGCTTTATGTACAGACTATCTAGACCCTGGGACAATAATGGATTTTATGCAACTCCTCGACGTGATTTTGCACGTCGATAAAATGCTGGGCAGTTTCGTTACGCAGTATGGTGCACTGGTGTATGTCATTTTGTTCGCCATCGTGTTTTGTGAAACGGCCTTTGTGGTTTTCCCATTCTTGCCTGGGGATTCACTGTTGTTCATTGCAGGTGCCCTGTGTGCTGCGCCTGATTCCCCCATCAATGTCTGGGTGCTGATCGCCTTGCTGGTGATCGCCTCTATCACTGGTAACTCCATCAATTACTGGATAGGTAGTCTGCTGGGTCATAAGGTCATGGAAAAAGATTTCCGCTGGATAGACCGCAATGCCTTGATGAAGACGCATATGTTTTATGAAAAACATGGCGGCAAGACAGTGGTGCTGGCGCGCTTTATTCCGCTGGTGCGTACCTTTGCCCCTTTTGTGGCAGGTTTTTCCGAGATGACGCACAAGACTTTCCAGCTCTACAATGTACTTGGTGCCTTCTTGTGGGTATTCAGCGTGGTACTCAGTGGTTACTATTTTGGTAATATCCCTATTCTGCGCGATCATTTGAATACCGTCGTCCTGATCGGTGTCGGTGCGGCAGTTGTGCCTGTCGTGCTGGGTGGCCTGTGGAGACTCTTCAGGGGCAAACGCAAACCTTCTTGAAAGCGGGTCTTTATCTTGAAGCCCAGGCAGATTTCATCCACGGTTATCTGGCTACATGCCAGTGCACCAGTCAAGCCTGCCCAGGGTCAGGCCTGTAATGGTTGTGGAGTTTGCTGTGCGGCTGAGCCTTGCCCGGTGGCGCGGGTGTTTTTATGGCAGTTTCGTGGCAGTTGCCGGACGCTGGAGTGGCATGCGGATGTGCAGCAATATCGCTGTGGGATGCTAATCCAGCCTGCGAATTATGTGCGTTTGTTGCCGCGTGCATGGCAGGGCTGGTTTGCCAGACGGGTGAGGCGGTGGATAGCGGCGGGGACGGCTTGTGACTCGGATGCTAGTGTAGCTGTCGCGACCGAGGGTGAATAGCTATCACAAAAACTTCGCACAAATAAACACAAGCACAAAATTGCCGCCCACCAGCATGGCCGGGATGCGCAAATCCGGTTTTAAATCATCCGTATTAAATTCTGCCTTGATCGCGGCGGCGATACCATTTACGGTTTCTTCACGGCTGCCATTTGCGACGGCTGCATTTTTTTCCATGACACGTGCTGCGACGGCGACAAAGTCGAATTTGCTCATCAAACCGCTGAAAATGGCTTTGTTGATTCTTGATTGCTCGCTTAGCGTGGCGATCAGGGCGCTGAGTTTTTCCTGGATGACGGCACTTTTGGCTTGCGCCGTATCGAGTATGTTTGGATAGGCATCGAGCAACTTGCCCATGACAAAGCGGGACAGGTCTTCACCATGTTTTTCTACGATGAAATGAAAGGCAGCGGCTGCACCCTGTTTTTGGCCTATGAAAAAATAGACGATAGGGGCGAACAAGGTCAACGCCCCCATCAAGCCACTGTGGCGTGACCCGCTGTTGGAGAAATACAGGAACAGGACGAGATTGAAAATCAGGCCAAAAACCGTGTATCCAATAATACGGCTGGTCAACTTGACGCCTGCCAGCGCTGTGACGTTCAAAATACTTTTAATTGCCATGTCTGCTGTTCCGTCTGTATGAGGTAAGAAATTATCAACAAATCATAGCACACGAGAAGTTTCACAAAGTAAAAGTAAGATGCAGTACTCAGAGCCTTAGCGCGTCATCAATAGCAAACGCAAAGCCAGCAAGGACAGCACTGCCGCCAGTATGCGCGCCTGCAATTTTGCGGCTTTGGCATGGCGCATCAATGCATGCCGGATGACATGGCCAAAGCTGCCCAGCAAGGCATGAAAGACTGAGCTGATGATGGTCAGTGTTAGACCGAGTAACAGCAATTGCTGTGTGACTGAGTTTGTTTGTGCATCGACAAATTGCGGCAAGAACACCATGAAGAATAACAAGGCCTTGGGATTGAGCAGGCTGTTCAGGCAGGAGCGGGCAAATACCGTGCGCAGCGGCACTGCCTGAGCAGTAGCTGGTATTGCTGAACCAGGATTACGTAGCGCCTTGTAAGCCATCCACAGCAAATACACCGCACCCGCATAACGTATCAAGTCAAACGATGGTGGCCATGCCGTGATGATGGCAGTGATACCGCAGGCGGTCAGCAGCGTGAGGATGATGTCTGCTGCACCTATGCCCAATGCGGCAGCGATGCCGCCACGCACACCATATTGCATGCCGCAAGTCATGACAAAGGCCATATTCGGGCCGGGTGAACATAGTAAAAGCAAGACAGCAATGCTGAAGGTGGCGAGGGTAGTCAGGCTGATCATGGTAGCTGTCCTGGTGGTTGCTGAAAAGATGCAGGCAGTGTAGTCTTTTGATCTGATACAGTAAAAAAATTGTTCTAGATACTTTCATGTTCCTGTCTTATGGCCCTGGCTCGCTATAAATCTATTGTTGATGATTATGCTGCCCGCATACGCAGCGGCAAATTGCGCCCCGGCACTCAGTTGCCGACCCAGCGCAAGCTCATGCAGGAGCATGGCATTGCGCTGGCAACGGCGTCACGTGTCTACACTGAACTGGAGACGCATGGTCTGGTTGCCTGTGAAATGGGACGGGGGACTTTTGTGCGCGATACCAGTTTGCCGCGTGGACTGGGACTGGAACAGCAGACCTTGCAATCTGGTGCGGTGGATTTGATCTTCAATTACCCGTGTTTGCCAGGGCAAGATGAAATGCTGCGCGAAGGCTTGCGCGCAATCGCTAGCTCAGGTGACCTGGATGCCTTGCTGCATGCTGCGCCACAAGGTGGCCGCCCGCATGAAAGACAGATCATCGCCCGCCATTTACGCAACCGCGGTTTGCGTTTACCTGCAGAGCAGGTACTCATCGTCAACGGTGCACAGCAGGCGCTGGCGGTGACTGTGCAGGCTTTGCTGGCACCGGGAGATATTCTGGTCATGGATGCGCTGACTTTCCCCGGCATGAAAACCCTGGCGCAATCTGCACGGCTGGATGTAGAAGCCTTGCCGCTGGCAGAGGGCAAATTGAACTTGCCAGCCCTGACTGCGCTGTGCAAACGACGGCCAGTGCGTGCCGTGTATGTCATGCCCACCATGCACAATCCCATGGGCACGGTGATGACAGATGCGGAACGCAAGCAACTTGCGCAACTGGCGCAAAAGTATCAATTTTTGATCATAGAAGATGGGGCATATGCCTTCCTGGCAGAGCCTGCACCCAAACCTGTTTTCACTTATGCGCCTGAGCAGACCGTGTATATTTCTGGCCTGTCAAAAAGCGTGGCATCGGGTTTGCGCATAGGCATGCTGGCAGCGCCAACAGCATTGATACCTGCACTGGAAACTGCCATCCGCGTCACCTCAGGCAACACGCCATCATTGATGATCGCACTGGCCTGCCTGTGGATAGAAACAGGTGCAGTCGATGAACTGGAAATAAGAAAGCGCAAGGATGCCAGACAGCGTCAACGCCTGGCACGCACAGTTTTGCAGGGCTGCGATGTCAGGTCGCATCCTTCGTCATATTATTTATGGCTGAGTCTGGGCGAAGGCGTGCGTGCTGACCAAGTTACCGTAGAACTGGCGAAGCAAGGCGTCATGGTCAGCACGGCAGATGCTTTTTCTGCTGGAGCCAATGCGCCACAAGCCTTGCGTCTGGCACTGGGTTCCATACCGCTGGATGCGCTGGAAAATGCGCTGCACAAGGTACAAAAGCTTTGCAGTTATTAAGTACCTGCACAACACATCAGGTCATGCGGTTTTTTGCCAGTGGCGGGTTCTTGGAAAAATATTTCTTGATGCCCTTCATGACGGCATCTGCAAGTTGATCCTGGTAGGCATTGTCGGTCAGCTTGGCTTCTTCTTCCGGGTTGGAAATGAAGGCGGTTTCTATCAGGATGCTGGGGATATCAGGGGCTTTCAATACCGCAAAGCCAGCCTGTTCAACCGAACCCTTGTGCAGCCTGTTGATACCGCTGATCTCACTGAGTACGACCTTGCCCAGCTTCAGGCTATCATTGATTTGTGCCGTTGTCGATAAATCGAGCAAGACGCTGGCAAGTTGTTTGTCGTGGGTCTTGATGTTGACGCCACCGATCAGGTCGGCGGCATTTTCTTTATCTGCCAGCCAGCGGGCAGCAGTCGAGCTTGCGCCTTTTTCTGACAAGACAAATACCGATGAGCCACGTGCGCTGGAATTAACAAAGGCATCTGCATGCACTGACATGAACAAATCTGCCTGCACGGCGCGGGCTTTTTGTACCCTGACGTTCAGTGGCACAAAATAATCAGAGTCACGTGTCAGCATGACACGCATATTCGGGTGTTGCTCTATCTTGGCCTTGAGGCGTTTGGCAATCGCCAGCACCACGTCTTTTTCACGGCTGCCGCCACGGCCTATGGCACCGGGATCTTCCCCACCATGACCGGGGTCAATGGCGATGGTGATCATACGCGTCAGTTGTACCGGTTTTTCCTGCTTTTCTATGGCTGGCGCACCGGGTTTGATTTCTGGTTGTGGATCAAGTTTGACTTCTGGCTTTGGTTCAACTTTTGACTCACTCTTGCCCGCCAGTATATCTGCCGGGTTGGCAGTCGCCACCGGAGCCTGATTGATGGCACCGGGTTCCTTGTTCCATTCCCCTTTTTCTATCAATGCCGCCAAAGGGTCAGTAGGGTTGGACGGATAAAGATCGAATACCAGTCTGTGCTTGTAATTACCCACCGGTGGCAGGGTAAATACCTGCGGGCTGACTTCTTCTTTGAGATCGAACACCAGGCGCACGACATTCGGGCGGTTCTGGCCCACGCGCACTTGCTTGATGTAGGGGTCATTCGACTTGATCTTGGCAACCAGCTCCTTGAGTTTGGCATTCAGCTCCAGGCCTTCGATATCGACAAACAGGCGATACGGGTCTTTCAGCACGAAATGATTGGTTTTGAGCTCGCTGTCATTTTCCAGCGTGACGCGGGTATAGTCTTCTGCAGGCCAGACGCGCACGGCCAGTATCTGCGCCGCATTGGCAGCAGGTGCCAGGACAGAGAGCAGCAGAGTACCGCCTGCCTTGAGCAGGACGCGGCGTTTTTGGGAGCGCACTGTATCAGTACCAGACGTACTTTCAGGGCTTACAGATTCGGGGCGAACTTGAGTGATGCGAGACATGCGATACCTTTAGCAGACAACGCGTGCAATTCTACCTCACGACCGTTACCGGCGACGCGCAAAAATACATTCAAATCGGGTTCTGGCAGTACGCCATCGGCTTTTTCTGGCCATTCAACGACGCAGATATTGCTGTCATTAAACTCTTCCCTGAAGCCTGCTTCGGCAAATTCATCTGCACTGATCATGCGATACAGGTCAAAATGCATGATGGTGACAGCCTGGCCCTTGAGTGTGACCTGGTAAGGTTCGGCCAGGGTATAAGTCGGGCTTTTGACGTTGCCATTGTGGCCAGCTGCATGGATCATGGCGCGGGTCAGGGCAGTCTTGCCTGCACCCAGGTCGCCATGCAAAAAGATGCTCATGCCCGGTGTCAGCGCATGCGCCAGGCATTTACCCAGTGCCTGGGTCGCTGCTTCATCGGCGAGTGTGGTCTTATAATGTGACATTTCCTGCAAAGTTTCCTATTCATGAATCTGCCTAACATAGCACAACACCCTCAATCTGTGTACTACAGAGGGGCGGGCGCGTGAGTCTGGACAGCACAGCCCTCGCCGACCTGGCCGGGCAAATACGCCTGTGGGGCAAGGAGCTGGGCTTTGCCGAGCTGCGCATAGGTGATGTCGATCTGTCGCATATAGAAGGCAGCTTCCAGGCCTGGCTGGATGCGGGCTACCATGGTGAAATGGCCTATATGGCAAGTCATGGGACTAAACGCACCCGTCCGGCAGAGCTGGTACCAGGCACGGTCAGGGTGATTTCTGCCCGCATGAATTATTTGCCCAAGACAGAAAGCTGGCGCGCTGAAGAGCAGGGGCAGGCGGCAGACAAGGCCGTGATTTCACTGTATGCGCGTGGCCGCGACTACCACAAAGTCTTGCGCACCCGTCTGCAGCAACTGGCTGAACGCATAGAAAAAGCCATAGGCCCCTTCGGTTACAGGGTCTTTACCGATTCTGCCCCCGTTATGGAAGTGGCGCTGGCAACTAAGGCTGGCTTGGGCTGGCGCGGAAAACATAGTCTGTTACTCAGCCGCGAAGCTGGTTCCATGTTCTTTCTGGGGGAAATCCTGATTGACATTCCCTTGCCTGTCGATGAGCCGGTAGGCGAGCATTGCGGCCAGTGTAGCGCCTGTATGGATGTCTGCCCGACCAAGGCCATAGTTGCGCCTTATACCGTTGATGCGCGCTTGTGCGTGTCTTACCTGACCATAGAGTTGCACGGCAGCATACCAGTGGAATTGCGCCCCTTGATCGGCAACCGCGTCTATGGCTGCGATGATTGCCAGTTGGTGTGTCCCTGGAACAAATTTGCCCAGGCTGCCGCCGTTGACGATTTCTCTGTCCGCAATGGCCTCGACAATGCCCGCATGGTGCACTTGTTTGCCTGGACTGAAGAACAATTCCTGCGCATGCTGGAGGGGAGCCCGATACGGCGCATTGGACATGAACGCTGGTTGCGTAATATTGCGGTTGGCTTGGGGAATGCAGCGGTTAGTATGCCGGGGAATGTTGAAATCGTTGCGGCCTTGCAGGCACGCTTGACTCATCCTTCAGAGATGGTGAGGGAGCATGTGGTGTGGGCTTTGGAGCGGCATAGAGTAGATAGTTAGTCCATCGTATCCAGAGCTAATAAACCGTAATGGTAATTTCGTCGCTCCTGCGAAGGCAGGAGCCCAGTGGCGTTTGTTGTGTACTTTTGTCGCGTGTAAAACGATTGTCCTTCGTGGACACAAGCCGGGTCTCGACCCGGCAATCGAGATACTTTCTTTTGCTTCGCCAAAATAAAGTATCCAAAGAAAAGGCGACCGAGGCGTCGCTGCCCCTCCGGGGTCCCCTTTGCTGCAAGTCAAAAACAGCAACAGAGTCAAAAACAACCCCAAAGTCAACAGCAACGTCAATGCGGCCGCTCGGTATATTGCTGCTTTAATTTTTCCTTGACGATCATCTCACCAAACTCAACCACACCGGCAAAGTCAGCACCGACAATACCGTACTCGCAGAAATCAGGAAGGCCACAAACGGCCCGTTGCCACCCATGCGCGCTGCCAGTACATAGGCACTGGATGCGGTAGGCAGGGCGCAGAAGACTACGGCGATCTGCAATTGCAGCGGTGGCAATTCCAACCAACGCCCCAAAAACAGGGCGATTAGGGGAAGGGCCAGCAGCTTCACCGATAAGAAGTAGGCAGCGATGCCCTTGGCTTCACGCAGGCCGGACAGACGCATGCCTGCGCCAACTGCCAGCAGACCCAACGCAATCGAGGCATTGCCAAGGCGCGACAGGGTGGCTGCTATGCCTTCTGGCATGGGGATTTCGAGCACGCTGAACAGCACGCCGCTGGCGGTGCCGACAACAAGCGGGTTGCTGGCGATTTCTTTCATGAGCCTGCCGCTGTTGTGGGCGAGGGCATACACGGCGCCCATATTACAGAGTGGTACGAGGAAACCAATCAGCAAGGCCATCAATGCTGTCCCTTCTTCACCCGCGAGGCGCGAGGCGATTGCCAGGGCGATATAGGAATTAAAGCGAAATGCTGTTTGCACACCGGATTCAAATATCCTGGGCGCTGTCTTGAACATGAATTTGGCCAGCCAGCCCAGCAACATGCCGCAAGCCGTGGTGATCAAGGCGACCTGTAGCAAATGACCCGTTGAATGAAAATCAAAGCGGGTGCGTGATGTCGTATAAAACAGCAGGGCGGGGAACATGATGAAGTAGACGATTTTTTCCACCCCGGCCCAGAAATGCCCGCCCCAGTGCGCATGACGCGCCAACAGAAAACCGATGAGTATCAGACTGAAGTCGGGGAAGAGCAGGGTGAAAATCGACATCGTTCTTTATTTCAGCAATCCCGCCAGTTCTACTGCAGTCTTGACCTGCATCTTGTCAAAAATATGGGCGCGGTGTACTTCTACAGTACGCATGCTGATGCCTAACTGATCAGCGATGACCTTGTTCATTTTGCCGAGCAAGATCAGGTCAAGCACTTCTTTTTCCCTGGCCGACAGGCTGGCCAGGCGGTCGTGCACCAGTGCGGCTGAACCTGCCTGGCGCGAGATGGCCAGGGCTTCTTGCACTCTGTCCATGAGTTTGTTGTCATTGAAGGGCTTTTCAAAAAAGTCAAAGGCACCGCGTTTGAGGGTGTCCACCGCCATGGGCACATCGCCATGGCCAGTCAGGAAGATGACGGGCAGGCGTTTGGTCAATTGTCTGGCTGCCAGCATCTCAAACAGATTGATGCCAGTCAGGCCGGGCATGCGCACGTCCAGCAGGATGCAATCGCCCTGGGTGTCAAAGATCAGGGGCTTGTCGAGTGCGGTCAGGAATTTTTCTGCGCTTTCGTAGCTGTGCGCGGCAATTTGCCTGGACCTGGCCAGCCAGGATAAAGAGTCGCGTATGACCTCTTCATCATCAATGATATGTAACATGTGATCTCCTGTTTATTGTTTGGCGCACTCATGTTGCTGCGCTCGGATAGTCTTGGATTGGCAAAGCGAATTGGAAAATAGTACCACCGGCTGGATTTTCATGATGTGAGAGCTTGCCGCCATGGAATTCGATCGCGGTGCGGCAGATATTCAGGCCCATGCCCATGCCGGCAGACTTGGTGGTGAAAAACGGTGAAAACAGTTTTTCTGCCACTTCAGCCGGTATACCGTGCCCTCTGTCGGTTACGCTGACGATAACTTGCTGGCTGCTCTCATCCAGCGCCGCCTCCACCCGCAATATGCGTTTTTCTGGTGCGGTGGTTTGCATGGCTTCTATGCCATTCCTGGTCAGGTTCAGCAGCACTTGTTCCAGCAGGACACGGTCAGCCAGTACCAATGGCAGCTTGGGTCTTACCTTCCATTGCAAGGCGACATGGCTGGCCTGCGCCTGTAATTCCACCAGCGGCATAGCGCTCTGTACCAGGTCGGCAATTTGCAGGGGCTCGCGGGCGGCTTCGCGTTTTTTTACGAATTCATGCACGCTGCGTATGATCTGGCCTGCGCGCTGGGCCTGGGCATTAACTTTTTCCAGCGCACTCTGAAACAGGCTACGGTCTATCATGCCGGCCTGCAAGAGATTGACCGCGCCAGTGGTGTAACTGGAAATCGCTGCCAGTGGCTGGTTCAGTTCATGCGCCAGCATCGATGCAATCTCGCCCATGGTGGCCAGTTTGGCGCTGGTATGCAGTTTCTCTTCCTGTTGTCGGGTCAGTTCCTGCGCCCGTCTGAGTTCAGAAATATCGAGGATAGAACTCATCCAGCCCGCCTGCTTGCCCTGCTCATCAATCAGTGCAGATTCATAGATCAGTACCGGAATACGCTCGCCGCTGGCATGCTGGTACGTAGTTTCGAAACCTTCTGACGGCACTGTGCCAGCCAATAATTGGGTAAAGCGCTGCTGGTATTCTTCTATGGCTTCCGGTGCCCAGTAAGGCATGGGCGGCATGCGCCCTATGATTTCTTCTGCCGGGAAACCCACCATGCGGCAAAAAGCCGGATTCACATAAGTCAGGCGGCCTTCCATATCGCGGGCCCGCAAACCGGTGACCAGGGAATTTTCCATGGCGGTACGGAAGGTGACTTGCTTGCGTAATGCACCTTCAGCCGCCAGCCGCCGGTTGATATCGCGCCACAGGGCCAGCAGGCTCCAGATCAGGCCTATCGATAGCAAAATGACCGACAGCACCAGCAGGTTCGACAAGAGCTTGGGTTCAGTCTTGATGCTATTGGTACGCAATACCAGGCTCAGGCTGGGCAATTCCCAGGCACGGCTATGGGTGTAGACGTTTTTACCGCTGCCACCGGCACTGCGTTCCGCCAGGATGCGGTCGTCGATATCAGTGATGGTGATCTGGTTGTCCTGGGCAAACCACCAGGGCACCAGTTCTTCCAGGATGGCATTCATGCGATAACTGATCATCATGCTGCCTATCCTGCGATCGTCCTTGATCAGGGGGATCTGGCAATGCATGAGATAGGCATTCTTGGCATTGATTTCCAGCACAGGCTTGCGGCAGATGGTTTCCTCACTGACATCGAGTTCACCAAATTCAAAATGGGGCAGGGGCAGCCTGTCATTATTTGCTGGAATGACTTCGCGGGTATCGACCAGTATTTTATTATTGGCGTCGTACCAGGCTATGCGCTGGATTTCGCGGTTGTTCTTGAGTATGGTACGGAAGCGCTCCAGCACTGCATCTTTTTGCAGTTTGGACGATTTGATTTCATTGCCTATCTGGCGCAAGACTTCGTCATTGCGGTTGAGCTGGAATTGTATGGCCTGTTCCACCCACAGCGAATCAGCGATCAGTTGTTCCTGACGCTCATTGGCTTCCATGCGTTGCGCCTGCCACGGTAACCAGATCAGCGTGGACAAAAATAACAGCAACAGCAAAATAGGAATAATCCAGCGCCATTTTTGATTGGGCCAGGATTGGGAACGGTGGCGACTTTTCATAAAAACGAGTTTATCGCAGCCTGGTAATTGCTGACAGGGTTAATTGATGCATGTTTAAGGCTTGTTGTTTCAGATCATGAGATCACTTACAAAGAGTGATAGTTGAGGTTGGAAAGTCAAAGGGCCAGAAATATGTGCATTTCTGGCCCTTTACTTCGTTTATTTGCTTACATCATTCCCATGGCCCGTGGCAGCCATAAGGAGAGCCCCGGCCAATACGTGACAATGACGAGGAAGACCAGCATAGTGCACAACCAGGGCATGACCGCAACAGTCAGCTCGGTAATACTCATTTTTGAAATGCCACTGGCCACATACAGGTTCAAGCCTACCGGTGGGTGACAGAGCCCGACTTCCATATTGGCATCAATCAGGATACCAAAGTGAACTGAATCAATACCCAGGCGTATGGCTGCAGGATGCAGGATAGGTGCCATCACCAGGATAATCGAGGATGGTTCCATGACATTGCCAGCCAGCAGCAGCAGGATATTGGTGAAGAACAGGAAGCCAGCCTGGCCCAGTTCTTTGCCCAGGATCCAGTCAGCCATGAGTTGAGGAATATTCTCATGCGCCATCAGGAAGGAGAACAGGACCGCATTGGTGATGATGTACAGCAGCATGGCCGACAGCGCAGCTGAGTTAACCAGCACTTTGGGCGTGTTCGCTATTTTCATGTCCTTGTACACGAAGACTGAGATAAAGAAAGCGTACACGGCGCTCATGGCGGCGGCTTCGGTAGCGGTGAAGATACCGCTATAGATACCACCGATGATGATCACGACCAGCATCAGGCCCCAGATACTTTCACGGAATGCCTTCCAGCGCTCACCCCAGGTCGCTCTCTTCATGCGTGGGTAGCCATGCTTCCTGGCCAGATACCAGGTAGTGGCGCACAGCATGGCCGTCAGCAGCATGCCCGGGAACAGACCCGCTACGAACAAGGCACCGATAGAGGTATTGGTAGAAATTGCATAAATTACCTTGGGAATCGATGGCAGCATCAGGATACCAAGGGAACCGGCAGTGATGATGACACCTGCGCCAAACTGCTTGGGATAGCCCTGTTTGACCATGGCTGGCAGGATGATGGAACCAATCGCCACCACAGTCGCCACGCTGGAACCGCATACCAGCGCAAACATGGCGCAGGAAATGATACCTGCCAGCGCCAGACCACCATGCCAGTGGCCGACCATACTGGTTGCAAAATTGATCATGCGCTTGGCAACGCCGCCATGCGTCAGGAAATTACCGGCCAGGATAAAGAAAGGGATCGCCATGATCTCAAACTTTTCTATACCGGTGAACAGTTTCAGGGCCACCGCCTCAATCGGCACCTGGGTGAGCAGGTACATGAACATCAATACTGTCAGACCCAGGGCAATAGAGACCGGGATGCCGGTCAGCATCAGGGCAATCAGCAGGGCAAACACGATACCGATTTTACCGAACATGCACATGGCACCGAGTGCCAGGGCTATGCCACACAAGACGATGGTGGCACGTTGTTTTGACATCTGTTTGATGCCCAGTGTATCAATGGCGGCACTCATTACACACCTCCTTTAGTTGCTGTTGCGGCTGCTGTAGCCGTTGCAGGTTGTAATTGAATGGCGCTTTCTTCTTCACTCAAACCTTCTACATGGGCATGGTCATGCACAGGCAAATCACCAGTACGATAAAAGATAAGTGCGACCTGAATAAAGCGGAAGCACATCAGATAAGAACCCATCCAGACTGCGGAATAGACTATCCAGGTTGGCCATTCCAGATCTGGTGTGGTCGGGCCTTCAGTCAGTTCAGTAATGGAGAGGCCCAGTGTCTTGAAAACTGCATAATGCATGCCGTTCTCCCATACAAAAGTCAGGCCCAGTGTGCCGATGATACCGGTAAAGATCATGCCGCAGACCAGTGCTGTATATACAGTCGCATTGCGCCATTCTGCAGGCAGGCGGGTTACCAGCACGTCAACGCCCACATGCACACCGGCTCTTACGCCATAGGCGGCACCAAACTTGGCCATCCAGACGAACATGATGATGCAAAGCTCTTGCGCCCAGCTGAAGTGCAGGGACAGTAGCCAATCCTGTACCACTGGAATACTGAAGCCAGTACCGTAACGATGGAGAACAGAGACGAAGATGATGAACGTTGCACCACCCATAAGGGCAGCGATAATCCACTCTTCCAGATGATCGAGAAATTTCATGGCAGGATCCCTTTGGAAAAAATAACGCGATTGTGAAAAGACAGGCAGTATTTTGTTTAAATATGCCTTGGTGCCGATCCGGGTAGATAATATTTGTAGCGCATTGTGGAGCGATCTGCTGCTATCGTCACAAGCTACAATTTTGCATTCCGTATCGCTACCGCAAGTCAGGACGACTGGCGGGCTTCAGCTAAGCAATGTGGATTTTTGCTTCATAAGGTCCCCGTATTGTAAGAATTAATTTTTATTTTGCTTCCCATTTTCAAGTAGCAATGCAGCTGCCACAACTGTGGTTTTCCACATTGTGTCATACAGTATACTTTTGCAAAAAACAAAGCTGGCGAACTTTGATAAAGCTATGATGGTTTTTCAATGCCATATTTCATGCATGGAATAGGTATAAGTATAATAATTTTTCGATCAAATGGCTGGGGCAATGTCATTTCTGTGCTGCCATGGCCAGACTTGTGGTTTTCCACAGTTGGCAGATAATGCTTACCTTGCAATAATCAGTGCAACAATCCATAAAAACGTCTGGAGACAAATATGAAACTGAAGTCAGTGCTGTTTTCCCTGTTGACCGCTTCCCTCGTGAGTGGTGCTGCATTTGCGCAAGCACCTATCGTCATTAAATTCAGTCATGTGGTTTCCAACGATACGCCTAAAGGCAAAGCTGCCGAGCGCTTCAAGGAATTGGCTGAAAAAGCCACCAAGGGGCGCGTCAAGGTTGAAGTTTATGCCAACAGCACCCTGTACAAAGATAAAGAAGAACTGGAAGCACTGCAATTGGGTGCTGTGCAAATGCTGGCACCTTCCCTGGCCAAATTTGGCCCGCTGGGCGTGAAAGAATTTGAAGTTTTTGACCTGCCGTATATTTTCCCTTCCAAAGATGTGCTGTACGCAGTGACCGAAGGCCCAATCGGCAAAGACCTCATGAAGAAGCTGGAGCCCAAGGGCATCATCGGCCTGGGCTTTTGGGACAATGGCTTCAAGGTCATGTCCGCCAACAAACCCATGCATTTGCCTGCGGATATGAAGGGACAAAAGCTGCGTATACAATCATCCAAGGTACTGGATGCACAAATGCGCGCTCTGGGTGCCAATCCTCAGGTGCTGGCATTCTCTGAAGTTTATCAAGCCTTGCAAACGGGTGTTGTTGATGGCACAGAAAATCCGCCATCCAATCTGTATACGCAAAAAATGCATGAAGTGCAAAAGCATGTCACTGTAACCAATCACGGTTATCTTGGTTATGCAGTCATCGTCAATAAAAAATTCTGGGATGGTTTGCCAGCAGATATACGTGCACAGTTGGATGAAGCGATGAAATCGTCAACCAAGTATGCGAACGCGATTGCCCAGCAAGAAAATGACAACGCACTGGAAGCAGTTAAGAAATCTGGAAAAACGGCAGTCTATGTGCTGACCGACAAAGAAAAAGCTGAATGGCGCAAGGCCTTGTTACCTGTACAAAAAGAAATGGAAGGACGTATAGGTAAAGACCTGATTGCCAACGTCAACAAAGAAGCCGTCAAACTGGGTTTCAAATAATTTTCTGAGTAATCAAAAACCATCATGACTTTGTCATGGTGGTTTTTTTATTTTCAAGCTTGCAAATAGAGGTGCTCTGGTAGCAGGCAGGCTTTATGTAAGGCCCAGGCAGCCATTTTTCAGAGTCCCCAAATTGGTGAATAAACTGTGCAACCGTAGCCGTTTTGCCATGCTTCGCGACGAAGGTGTTGGGGCTTTTGCTTATTGCTTACGCAGCGCCTGCTATCACAGGCTTGTCAAATTTGCTTTGCAAATAAGTTAAACAAAGTAAACTGACCAAAGTTTAAAAGAAATTGCTGTGTTTCCCGCAAGGAAATACGGCATTTTTTATTTTGGCAGAATTTAAATTGGTGTTGCCTAGCACATTTTTTAGGTTTATGATCGATTTTCACATATCTGCAACAATGCACTGTTTTGTATCATTTTTATTTTGAAAGCCAAAACTTGTCATGCTATATTCACGGCAGTTCAGAATTCTGCAAGACAAAAACAAGAAGAAAAAGGCACACAGGTTTAAAAGGCGGTAGTGCAAAATAACGGTAACAATACCGTACACACTGAGGAGACGCGCGTTTTTACTACAAGCTGAGCGGATGTGATAAATTTAAAAAAATCGCATACGCTAAACAGCCGAAAACGCGAAAGATGTTTTAAGGGCGCATCGTATGATGCGCCTTTTTTCTTTTGTCAAAAAGGAAATCATGTTGAACAAAGAATCTAAAGAATCCAAGGAAGCAGGTTTTTTTTCCGCCATCGTCGAAGCACCTTTTGGTGCCGTCGGCATACGCTGTGAAGACCAGAAGGTAAGCGAGCTGGTCTATCTGCCACCACGCTTCCAGGAAAAGGCGCCCACTGACAAAGTGGCTGAAAAAGCTGCCAAACAGATATCTGCCTATTTGCAAAACCCGGACTTTCAATTTGACCTGCCTTTGAAAGAGGCGGGTACTTTGTTTCAGAGTAAGGTCTGGCAGGCCATCTCTTCCATACCGCGTGGTCAGGTGCTGACCTACGGCCAAATTGCCAAATACATACGCTCTGCACCGCGTGCAGTTGGCCAGGCTTGTGGTGCCAACTGGTACCCGTTGGTGATCCCATGTCATCGTGTCACTGCAGCTGGTGGCCTGGGTGGTTTTGCTCATCATGATGATGAAACAGGGTTCCACCTTGGCGTGAAGCGCTGGTTGTTGACCCATGAAGGTGTGCCAGGTTTTACCCAGGAAGCATTGTGGAAGTAAAGCAGCTACCTGTAATCTTGCCTGAAAAATTAACGGCGCAAATCGACCAGTTTTGTGATGCACTGTGGCTGGAGGATGGCCTTGCAAAAAACACCATAGAAGCTTATCGCCGTGACATGCGTTTATTTGCTGAACATTTGCATAAAGAACAAAGCAAACATTTGTATGAAGTCAATCATGCTGACATAGGCAATTATATTGCGGTCAAACATGGAACATCTAAAGCCAGTTCTGCCAACCGGCGCATGAGTGTACTCAAACGCTTTTATTTGCTGGCGTTCCGTCAAAATTTGATCAGTGAAAATCCCTGCACCAAATTGCGCTCGGCCAAACAGGGGCAGCGTTTACCGAAAACCCTGAGCGAAGCCCAGGTCGTGGCTTTGCTACAGGCCCCGGATGACACAAATCCGCATGGCTTGCGCGATAAGACCATGCTGGAATTATTGTACGCCTGTGGCTTGCGTGTCAGCGAACTGGTAGGTTTGCGCTCGATAGAAGTCGGTTTGAATGAAGGCGTCCTGCGTATCACTGGCAAAGGCGACAAAACCAGGCTGGTTCCCTTTGGTGAAGTGGCACGTGCATGGCTGGAGCGCTATCTGCGCGAAGGGCGGCCAGCTATCCTGAATGGGCAGATTGATGATGCCCTGTTCGTCACTGCACGCGGCGGCGCCATGACCAGGCAGATGTTCTGGATACTTATAAAAAAATACGCGACGCAGGCAAATATCACTACTCATTTGTCACCCCATACTTTGCGTCATGCCTTTGCCACGCATCTCTTGAATCATGGTGCCGATTTGCGGGTCGTGCAGTTATTGCTTGGCCATGCAGATATTTCAACGACCCAAATTTATACACATGTGGCACGTGAGCGTTTAAAAAAGCTGCATGCCTTGCATCATCCACGCGGTTGATTTACTTGATCGCGGATAAAAAAATCCACGCAAATCAGCGTGGATTTTTAATTGAAGCGTATGGATTTATTTTACTGCCGTATTTTCTTCCAGGAATTTTTCTACCCTGTTCCAGAAATCGACATTGTTTTGAGGCTGACGCCAGCCATGGCCTTCACCTGTATAAGTGATCCATTCCACTTTGGTAGTAGCTGGCACCGCTTTTTTGAAACGCTCACCATGTACCAACGGGACACGGCGGTCTTCTATGCCATATGCCAGAATTAAAGGCTTGGTCAGGCGACTTGCCTGCTCTACTGGCGAAGTAGCTTTTAATTGTGCCGCATCTTTTTCCTGGTCACCGATGAGGATAGGCATACCGTAGCGTTGCCAGGTACTGCCAGCTTGATCACTCCAGCTTACATCATAGAGCAGGTTGATGTCGGTAACACCGACCCAACTGATACCGCAGCGGTACAGGCCTGGTTCTTTGATCAACCCCATCAATACCGCATAACCGCCATAGCTGGCGCCGGCGATACAGATACGCTTTGGATCGGCATAGCCCTTTTCAACTGCCCATTTCGTGACATCAGTAACGTCGTCCTGCATGGAAAGACCCCATTGTTTCCAGCCAGCTCTGTTCAATGTCTTGCCATAACCTTCGCTGCCACGGAAATCTGGCTCTATGACGATATAACCACGTGAAGCCAGGAATTGTGTTTCCCGGTTCCAATCCCAATGCCCGCCACGCACATATGGACCACCATGTACCATGACTACCATTGGCAGATTCTTGCCAGTGCTATTTCGCGGAATGGTGATATAGGCCGGAATTTCCAAACCATCGCGAGCCTTGACTCTGACAAAGTCTTTGTACGACATCTTCTTGGAATCAATTTCTGGTTTGCTGTCACCAATGGCCGTAAATTGTTCAGTTTTTGTGTTGTAGATCAGATATGAACCAGGGTGAACGTCTGAAAATGAATGTACGACAATTAAATCATTTTCAGCGTTAGTGCCACCGGACAAACTGTTGACTGTGTTTGGCAATGCTTTATCAATTTTCGCTTGATAAGATTTCCATTTTTCATCAAGCCACAATACGCCCGCAGCATCACTTTCATAGCTGATACCCAAGAGTTTGTTTTGCTTATTGTTGAAGATAAACCTGCCAGCGAAATCAAATCCTTTGGTCGATACAATGGGTATATCGTCGATTTTATTTTTTTCCAGGTCATAGCGATAAATGGAAGTTGTGTCCTGTCCCTTGTGAGCCCTGACATAGAGCTGGCCATCCGGTGCAATAAATGCAGGCGCGAAACCATCTTCCTTGATATTGTCAAACGTAATCAGATTGCGCCATTGCTGGGTTTTTGGATCCTTATATTCAATACCGGTCATATTATCTACTTGGGTAGTTGCAATCCGAAGCTGACCAGATTTATCGAGCATGAAACCTACTGAGTTGACTGGCGCAAGAATGGTTTCGTTCTGTCCTGTCACTGTATTCAGTTTAAGCAACGCTGCGCTGCGATTTTTACGATTACCCGTTTGACGAGTTACATATATATCGTTTTCTTCGTTTGAACCGACGGTGGAATGAAGTTCATGCAGGCCGTTGAGTACCCGTGTTTTTTCCCCACCCACGCTACCTATCAACTGACGAATTTCAGTACCATCTTTATTGATGGCAAATGTCCCGCTACCACCGCGACCCTCACCAATCAGTGCGCGAACATCGCCGATGCTGAAAACCAGCCTTTGGCTACTGACCCAATTAAAAGAAACAACATCTGTTTTGTCATAGCCGGCAATAACTTTGGGCGTCAGGGTGGCCGCATCGAGAACTGACAATACAAACCGATCGTTACTATTCAATGCCAGCATGGCGATTGATTTACCATCTGGCGACAGCTGTACTTTTTCAATGTGAGAAATTTTGAAGAAATTTTCAACCGGGATTTTTTCTTGTGCTGGCGTCTGGGCATGAACTGCTGCCGTCAGACTGAAAGCGATAAATGCGCAAGCAGAGAGTTGCCTGCACATGGTATTGAGCAGTTGTTTCATTCTTTTTCCTATGCAGTTCAATTTTGAAAAATAAGAAGCACTAAAAATAAACGCCCCGGATTACGAGGCGTTTATTCATGACACTACATTAGCCGATCAACGGAAAACGTATCTTGCTGACAATGTGAAATAACGACCGAGGTTGTTATGCAAAGTCGAGTTGTAACCTTGCTGGATAGTTGCAGCAGTGGTCGATGGATTGTAAGGTGCTTTGGAATCAGTAACGTTTCTGATATTGATGCCCAGAGTCAGGTCTTTAAATCCAGTGTAGGTGTAACCTACGTCCAGAGTAGTCCAGCTTGAGATTTGGCAATCTGGGAAATACTTGGTGTAGTTAGGTTGGTTAGCAAAAGTCGCGCCTGGAACACCAGCCGGAACACCGCTGCCATAGTAGCAGTATGGTGTTGCATAGGTTGTGGCGTTGTCATAGCGACGATATTCCGCGATGCTGTCGGTGAAGTTGATCGTACCGTAGGCAGTATGTGGACCTTTTTCCCAAACCGTACGCAGTGTTGCACGCAGACGTGGGATAGGACCAACGGAAGTTGCCCAGTCATTGATACCACCGGCTGTACCAACAGCATTTCTTTCTACGTCGCCTGGAGCTTCTGCACGACGATAAGAAATCAGGTACGTGGATTTAAATGAGGTAGACAGCTTGCCATTTTCACCCAGGTTGTTGCGCATTTTCAGCTCAACGTCCACACCACTGACTTCAGTACTGCCTTGGTTAACCCAAGGAGTTTTTACTGCCAGCAACGGACCTGTACCAGGGATAGGATTGCCATTGGCATCCTTCAACTGATTCAATGGGTTTGTGTCGCGGACAATGTAGTCAGCTGGGAAGTTACCTGGATGTTCCAGCAGGAAAGTAGAGCTACTCAGGGCAACTTCACCTTCTTGACGCAGTTTGTATGCATCTACAACGATGTCAAAGTTGGCTGTTGGAGAGTAGATCAGACCCAGAGCATAGCTCTTGGATTTTTCTGGTTTCAGATCAGGATTGGCACCACCGACACCGGATACACTCTTGGAGCAGTCAGCCTGTTCAGCACCTGCAACAGGGTTTGCACCATTCGGGCAACGGATAGGATCAACTGTACCGTTCAGGAAGAACTGCGCACCACCGGCAGCAACCTGGGACAAGGCTGGAGCGCGGAAGCCTTCAGCATATGTACCACGGAATGCCAGACCGTCAACAACTGTCCATTTTGCACCGACTTTAGGTACGAAATTACCTTTGAAAGAAGGGTATTTATCGTAACGGCCAGCGAAGTCCATTTCGAAGTTTTTCAGGAATGGTGTACGCAATTCGAGGAATGTAGAAGCTACATTACGTTGCGCATCAATCGCAGTTGTTGACAGACCCAGAATGTCACCGCGTGCATTGACCGGATCTGGGTTGATGGACAGTTTTTCTTGACGGAATTCAACACCGGCAGCAAAGCCGATTGCACCGCCACCGAGAGAACCAAATTCTGTCGTTGCCTTGGCATCCCACTGAGCGATTTCAGCAGTTGCTTTGTTGACCAGAGTCGGGCTGATGGTAGGATCAGCTGCGATGGAAGCCAGTGAGCGGTTTTCTGTAATCAGCTTGCGCAATGTAGGCAGATACAGGAAGCCAGTCGTAGCTTCTTCGCGTTTGGAACGGTTCCACAATACTGCAGTTTCCCAATCCCATGTAGAAACGGTGCCTTTCAAGCCAGCAACCAGACGTGCGCTCTTGTTATCGAGATCAGTACCTGCTTTCAGGTTCTCAAAGCGATAAGACACGGCAGAACGTGCATCAGGATTTGGATTGTCCGGGTGACCAACTGGCAAAATTGCCTGGAAAGGCGTTGCCAGACCACCAACCAGGAAGTTGGTTGTTGGAGATGTACCACTGATGGAACGTGGTGAAGAGCGATAAACGCGCTTGGAATCTGTATAGGCAAACTCACCAAAGGCAGACAGCTTGTCATTGATTTTCAGATTGCCAACGGTCATGAAGTTGACGTCATCACCTTTGGTCTGTGCATCAGTATCTGCATCCAGATCGTAGTTACAGAACGTGCGGCCGAACAGTACGCTTGTAGATGCAATATTGTTTGATGCTGCACCGACGATTTTGCGTGAAGGGTCGCAATTGGTCTGGTTGATAACTGTTGCGCCTGTCGTGAAGAAGGACAGGGAGCCAGGAGTACGTTCTTTATAGAAGAAAGCCTGGTTGGAAATGCTGCTGCTATAAGGATTCAAACGATAGTTAATGTCAGCATAGGCTTGAGCATTGATATCGTTGGAACCATTTTTCATGGTTGTGGCGTTTTGTTTTCTATAATCGATAGCAAACAAAGCGTTATAACCCTGGCTGGAATAGTCACCAAAACCAATCGTACCATTCACGTTTTGACGACCAAACTCACGGTCATCATTAGCTGCGGCGGATACTGCAATTTCACCGCCCTGATAGTCACGCTTGGTGATGAAGTTGATAACACCGGCAACCGCATCGGAACCGTAAACTGCTGACGCGCCATCTTTGAAAATTTCTACTTTTTCAATCGCGGACAGAGGGATGCTGTTCAGATCGTACAGTGTCGATTGACCATTGTTTGGGTTCGCATACGCAGATGGCGTCATGCGGCGACCATTCAACAGAATCAGTGTGGAAGTTGAACCCAGGCCACGCAGGGATGCTGTTGCAACACCGCGGGAGAAACCATTTTGGTCTGGAGTGTCGTTATAACCACCAGTACCCATGGAAGGAACATTTTTCAACAGTTCGAGAACCGTTGTCGCACCACTTTGCTTGATTTCTTTAGCAGTGATGGTTTGAATCGGTGATGTGCCTTCTTTATCAGCGCGCTTGATGTTCGAGCCGGTAATTTCGATACGTTGTGGTGCTTCAGTCTGAGCGTGGGCATAGCCCCCGATCAGCATGGAGCCAGCAAATACGCTGAGCGCCAGGCGCACTGACTGCACGCCTATTTTTTCTTTAAATATCATTATTGTTCCCTCTTTGTTGATAGACCAGATGCAATCGGGTGCCGGATCCGTGTTGGCAGTTAGGTTCACTTCAGAAATTTTGTAAATTTCTAAACTTTCCTGTACTGCTACCTGATGAAATGCTGCCGAATCCATCCTCTTTATAAATGCGTGCGGGAAGTGAAAGGCAATGAATCAAACAGAACTTTATTATGTAAATAAAATACCTTTCGGGGAAAGCATTTGTTACTTTTTTTTGGTGGCTTGTTGTTTGATGGCGACAAGAAATGAAAATTTAATTTCTAAATTTTCATGAAAATGATTTTTTGTGATCTTTTTGAAAATGCATTTATTTTTATATAAATTCAGGTAATAAGCTTATAAAAGCTCGAAAAATGAATCAGTTATAAGAAAATAAGCTGGAATTGTTGTCATTTGCATGTTTAATCTGAACTTGAGAAATGCGAAAAAATTTTCAAATTTCCGAATTTCTGTAAAAATCCAGCCTGATAATAAGTTCCTGCGATATGTAAGAACTTGTAACCAGAAATCAGGTCTATGCACTTAGCAAATTAATGCTCGGTAAGTAGTTTGCGGCCAATTCATCTAACCAGGAAAAATATATGAACTTGTCAAAAGAAGTACATTTTAAGAAAAAGACCTTACTCCTTTTGCTTTGCGC
Source organism: Undibacterium sp. GW821-FHT07F11 (assembly GCF_059418665.1). NCBI lineage: Bacteria > Pseudomonadati > Pseudomonadota > Betaproteobacteria > Burkholderiales > Oxalobacteraceae > Undibacterium > Undibacterium sp. GW821-FHT07F11. The sequence goes on along the minus strand of NZ_JBWKQH010000008.1, from coordinate 300,107 downwards.
ATTGAGTGAAGTTGCTTTTGCTCAAACACCGCCTGCAACTCCGGCAGCAACGCCTGCTGCAAACGGTACTCCTGCGGCGGCTCCTGTTGCTGCACCTGCGGCAACACCTCCTGTCGGGTTGCGTCCTTTTAAAGATGTTATCAAGGACGCCAAAGAGCTCAAGGGATTTTTTAATTTGTACCAGAAAGACGACAAGGTCTGGCTGGAAATCCGCCCTGAACAATTCGATAAGCCTTTTTTGTTTACTTACAATATTCCTAACAGCATAGGTGAGCGTGGACTGTATGGTAGCCAGATGGGACGCGGTTACCAGGCGGTGTTCAGGAAGATTGGCAATCAGGTACAACTGCTGGCCAAGAATACTGAATTCTTTGCCACGCCAGGCACGCCACAGGCACACGCAGTTGCCCAGGCTTTTTCGGACAGCCTGCTGAGCAGTGCAAACGTATTGAGTACTCCACATTCAGAATCAAAGGGTATCCTGGTAGACGCCAGTGCCTTGCTGTTCAATGATATCCCGGCTTATTCGACCAGGCTGGAATATGCCTACCGCACCCTGTATGCTCTGGACAAGGCCAATACCAGTTTCGGCAAATTGAATGTGGATGAGTCGCTGGCCGGTTTTTTTGTGAATGCCCACTTTACAACACCACGTATTGCGGCTGCACCGTTGGTACCACCACCTGTTGCCATCCCGACACCACCACAAACGACGCCTGATCCACGCAGTTTCTTTGTCGGCTTTTATTTTAACTTCTCTGCATTGCCGTCAGAAGTCATGCGCCCGCGTCTGGCAGATGACAGGGTGGGGCATTTTGTCACGACCAGCTATGACTTTACCGATGACGTCAAACCCAAGACTTCACGCCATTTTGTCAATCGCTGGCGCCTGGAAAAGCAAGATCCAACGGCAGCCTTGTCAGAACCAAAACAGCCTATCGTGTATTGGCTGGACAAAAACGTGCCGGAAAAATATCGTCAATCCATTACTGAGGGTGTACTGGAATGGAATAAGGCATTTGAAAAAATAGGCTTCAAAAATGCGGTCGTCGTGAAGCAGCAAACTGAAAAAGATGCTTTTGACACCATGGATTCGCGCCACGCTTCCATACGCTGGTTTGTTGGTGCCGATGTCGGTTTCGCGATTGGCCCATCACGTGTTGATGAGCGTAGCGGCGAAATCCTGGATGCCGATATCGGTATGTCGGATGTTTTTGCCCGGGGCGCACGCCGTATGATCGGTGAAGATGCACAAACGCAGACGCAAGCACATGCACAGCATGCGCAGGGCGATTGCGATTTTGCGCATGAAGCGTCGATGGAAATGGGCTTTGCCATGGATTTGCTGGATGCTCGTGGTGAAATGGACATGGACAGTCCAAAAGCAGAGGCGCTGGCACAAGCCTATGTGAAGGACGTCATCATGCATGAAGTAGGTCACACTCTGGGCCTGCGCCATAACTTCCGCTCTTCCACTATCTATACTTTGAAGCAATTGCAGGACCCTGCATTTACCAAGGTGAATGGTCTGGCAGGCTCTGTCATGGATTATGTACCTTTCAACCTGGCAACTAAAGGTGAACCACAGGGCGAATACGTCATGTCTTCCCTTGGACCTTATGACTACTGGGCAATTGAGTATGCTTACAAACCTGTCGATGCAGATAAGGAAAAAGAAGAGCTGACCCGCATTGCCTCCCGCTCCACCGAGCCTTTGCTGGCTTTTGGTACCGATGAAGATTCCATGGGTACCCTGGTGTCCGATCCTGACGTCAATGTTTTCGACCTGGGATCTGATCCGCTGACTTATATCCAAAAACGTTTGACGATTTCGCGCGAATTGTGGGACAGACTGCAAACCCGTCAGTTGAAAGCTGGTGATAGTTATGAAACCTTGCGTCGCAGTTTTGAATATGGTTTCGGTCAATTTGCCCGTACCGTACCATTGGCGACCAAGTTTGTCGGTGGCACGACCTTCCTGCGTGATCATGCAGGCACAGGCCGCGCAACTTTCACGCCTATCGCGGCTGATCGTCAGCGCCAGGCTTTGAAGCTGGTTTCTGACAGTTTGTTTACTGCCAAGAGCTTTGTCTTCTCCCCTGAATTGCTGAGCCGTATGGGCGTAGATCATTTCCAGCGTGCCAATCGTAACGACATTTCCATCTCTGCCCGTTTGCTGGGCTTGCAAACAGCAGCGCTGGATCAGTTGATGTCGGATGTGGTGGCACAACGTATGCTCAATGCAGCAGAGAAATTGCGTGATCCCAAGAAAGTATTGTCTCTGCATGAGCTGTATGTCAGTTTGCAATCCAGTATCTGGAGTGAACTGTCCACTGGTGCTGACATCAATTCTGCACGCCGTAATCTGCAACGTGAACATTTGAAGCGTTTGTCGAACGCGCTGCTGAAGCCGGCGGCAACTACTCCAGCTGATGCCCGCAGTCTGCAAAGAGAGCAGGCAAATCAGTTATTGGTGGCAATTCGTGGTGCAGTTGGCAAGCCCATGAGCGCAGAGTCCCGCGCGCATTTGTCTGAAAGTCTGGCAACTTTGAATGAAGTACTGAAGGCTTCACTGGTGAGGGCAGGGGTGTAATCCCCGGCTCTTTTCAAGAGGCCATAAAACTGAGCGGTCCTGGCTGATCGTTCAGGTAGCGAAAAACCCCGTGCAAATGCGCGGGGTTTTTTGTTTTTAGCGCCAGCAAAAGCAAGTTTGAAGAAAAGATGAATGAATTATTTTTTTACTTACTGTTGCACTTAGTCTTGCACTTAGGCAAAAGTTCCAGCGGTGAGTCAAAAAAACAACAAGCCTAAATATATTTTAAAAATTATTTAAATATTAATTTTTAAAAACATAATTTTGGTAAACAGGAAAATTCCATAAAAAACACACTAATTAGGGATGAATCGAAAACAATATTCCCAAATACGTGAAAACATGTCTTTATAGACATGGTACTCATAATGAAAAACTAAGTAAGTCACATAATGTAACAGTCCATAATCAACATTCTTTCCAAGAGCCTTATGTTTTTGCAAGCAAATTTAATCGGTGAAGTAAGGGGACTATCACTTTCGAGAGGAGAAACTGATAGCTGTACCGAATTAAATTTGAGCAAAAATGATGCATGTCTGGTTCGGGAAAGTACGCGCTTGCACTGAAAAATTAAAATAGAAAGGTAATTCATGAAGCTGAGTCGTCTCGCATTTGCATTGTCCAGTATAGGCCTGTTCTCCATCGCCACTGGCGTATTGGCACAGGTAACTACCCCTCAAGAGGATGAAAAGAAAGCAGAAAAAATCCAGAAGGTGGAAGTGACTGGTTCAAAAATTAAACGTATCAACTACGAAACTGCGTCCCCGGTACAAGTTATTACCCGCGATGAACTGGTACGTGGTGGTGCTACTTCTTTGACTGAGGTATTAAGAACTATTTCAGCCAATACTGGCGGTATTGATGAAAACCGTACTAATGGCTTCACTGCTGGCGCATCCGGTCTGAATCTGCGCGGTATTGGTAGCCAGGCAACATTGGTACTGATCAATGGCCGCCGTCTGGCTGCCTATGCACAACCAGAATATCAAACTACTTTCGTCGATTTGAACTCTGTGCCGGTTGGTGCGGTTGAGCGTATCGAAATCTTGAAAGATGGCGCATCAGCGATCTATGGTTCTGAAGCGATGGCTGGTGTGGTCAATATCATCTTGCGTGACAGTTTTGTTGGCGCAGAAATCAGCGGTTCTATTTCGCAATCCCAAAGAAATGACGGTGAACAAGTCCGTACCAGCTTGAGCTACGGTTTTGGTAGCCTGGTAGAAGACCACTACAACGTCTATGCAACTCTGGATATCCGTCAGCGCAAGCCTATGTTCATCAGCAAGCGTGACAGCTACCTGAGCACAGAAGATCTGCGTCCTTACGGCTATAAAGATAATCGCTCACTGTACACTTTCCCAGGCAATATCTACTGGACAGACAAAGCAACTGGTAAATTCGTGTCCCAAACCCTGGACAAGAATTGCCCGGCCAATAACCTGGTACCTGCGGATACTTTCTTTGGTGCCGGTACGCTGGGCACTGCCTGCGTATTTGATGACTTGAAAGACGCATCGGTCAACTCTGGCGGCAAAACTGACCGTGTAGGTTTGACTAGCCGTGGCACATGGCAGATCAATGCAGACACGAGTGCATTTGCAGAAATCATGTACAACCAGAACAAAGCGACCGTTACTGGTTTGCCACACTGGTTTGCCGGTCAGGTTGGTCAGCCAACTGGTGCATTGCCGATCACTCACCCACAATATCCTAAAGAGTTGATTGATCCGGTAACCGGCAAGACACTGGCTGGTGGTAACGGCACAGTACGTGTTCGCGCATCCTTGAAAGACTTCCCTGGTCAAGGTCTGGAAAATACGACAGATTTCGGCCGTTATCTGGCTGGCTTGAAAGGTACTTATTCGAAGTGGGACTGGGAAACTGCGCTGATGTTCAACACCAGCAAAGTTGAATCCAAAGCCACTGCTGGTATCTTGTCCAAACCATTTATCGAAGCTTACAATAACGGTACCTTCCTGTTTGGCAGCTCTGCGCAAAATGCTGAGTTGTACAAGAAAATCGTGACTGGTTCTTCCGATAATTTCAAATCCGGCATGTATATGTGGGATGGCAAAGTATCTGGTGAATTGATGCAGTTGCCAGCTGGCCCAATGTCCATCGCTATCGGTGTTGAAGCACGTCGCGAAACGCTGGAAGTCAATCCTTCCCAATTGTCTATTGATGGCGAGTTATACCATCGTGCGCAGGCAGAACCTGGCTATAAACGTGGCCGTAACATCGCGTCTACCTATGCTGAATTGTCAGTACCTATTTTCAAGACACTGGAAGGTCAGGTCGCAGCACGTTATGACCGTTATTCCGATTATGGTAATTCAACTACACCAAAAGTCGGCTTGAAATGGAATGCTGATCCAACTTTGCTGGTACGCGGTACTTATGCAACCGGTTTCCGCGCACCGACACTGGTCGAAAACTCTTCCCAGATCTTGAAGGCTTTCTTGTCTTATCGTGATCCTGAGCGTTGCAACGACAAGTTCAAAAATGGCTGCCAATGGAGTAGTGCATATGAGAGCGGTTCCAATCCTTTCCTGAAACCTGAAACTGCAGACAGCTTTACTCTTGGCCTGGTATGGGAACCAACATCCTGGTTGAATGCCAGCCTGGATTTCTGGCAAATCAAGCGCAAGGATGAGATTTCTACATTTGACTTGACGACAGTGCTGGCAAATCCTGGCCGTTATGCAGGTAACCCTGCTGCCGTTATCACACGTGATCCTCTGAGCGCAGCAGATAAAGCCGCTGGTGCGACTGCGGGTGAAATTACCACTCTCAGATTGTTGTTGACCAATGTGGCAACAACACAAGTTCGCGGCGTCGATCTGGACATCAACACCAAGTTCAACCTGGGTGAATATGGCCGTATCACTCCAAACTTGAAAGTGACTTATAACCACTCTTACAAATCTGCTCCGTCGCCAGAAACAGAAGCAATCGAGTACGCTGGTTCCCGTAACCAGCCACGTGTCCAGGCAACTGCAGGCATAGGCTGGGAAAAAGCAGCATGGAAAGCATCACTGGATGCAGTGCATATCGGTCACATGTCTTCCAATGGTGACTTTACACAGCCATGCGTATTTGAAACTCAGGGTTATGCCAACCTGTGTAAGGATATCCCATCCTTCACAACATTCAACCTGGGTGGTAGCTACTCTGGCTTGATGAAAGACTTGAAGCTGAGCTTCGCGATCAGGAACGTATTTGACCGCATGCCTCCATTTGCGCCAAGTGCAACATCAACACAAGCCGTTGCAGCAATCACAAGCTTGCATGATGTAGTTGGTCGTTACTTCCAGCTCACAGTGGATTACAAATTCAAGTAATTCCATGAACTGATAAGTGCCGGAATCCCTGATTCCGGCACTTATTTTTTTATCTGCTCGCTTTCCATCCGATAGCGATATAAAAATAGAGTGATAAAAACAGATTCTTCTGAGGGAGATAAATCGTGAAGAAACAATTTTGTAAGACCGTTCTTGCGGGTATGTTATGTGTGGCAGGTGCGCTGAGTTTGCCTGCTTATGCAGATAAGTCCATCCCGGTTGCAGATTTCTTTAAGAAAGCACAGTTCAGTGGACGTCCAGTGTTGTCCCCTGATGGGCAAAGTATGGCTGTTCTGACGCCACGCAATGGACGTTTTGTACTGGCAATCATCCGTTTGGATTCGCGCCAGCCCAAAGTGATTGCATCAGATCCTGACTACGACATCATTGCCCCGCAATGGATCAATGACAGTCGCCTGGTATTCAGCTTGAGCCGGGGCAGCGATGTTGTCATGGAAGACAACGACGGTGGTGGTTTGTTTGCTGTCAACAGTGATGGTTCAGTCTTTCGCAAACTGGTACCAACCAGAAAAGAAGCGCAGGGCGGCAATGTTGCATATAAACCTTTCTCAGTACTGGCACGTACTTTTGATGGCAGTAACGACCTGATTGTGGTCAACAACCAGCGCGGCAGGGATGCCAAATTAGGCGCTTCTGATGTGCTGCGTCTGGATACCTTAACTGGTAAAACCAAGCTCCTGACTTTTGATAATCCGGGAAAAATAGGTGGCTGGTTGCTTGACCATAATAATGTTATCCGGGTTGGCGTATCGAATAGTGTTGATCCCGACAACAAGCGTATCAAGCAGACTGTGTATTACCGGGACGGTGAAGGCAGCGCCTGGAAAACGATACATCAGGCTTATCTGGACGAAGGCAAAGAATTGAATCCTCTGGGATTTGATTTCGATAATAAAACTTTGCTGGTAGGTGGGCGCTTCAATGGCCGTGACAAATCTGCAGTATATATCTGGGACTTTGCCAAGCAGACTGTAGGTGAAATGGTCGCCGATCACCCTGACGCAGACGTGTCAGATCTGGAACTGGATTTGCAACGCAAGAAGCTGATTGGTGTCAATGTCGAGGCAATGACACCAGAAAACATCTATTTTGACGAGGATTACGCCAAACTGGATGCCAGTTTGCGTGCAAGTTTTCCTGGACAAAAAGTGTTTTTTGAATGGAGAGGAAAAAACGTCGTTGTTGTTGTACGCGGCGATAATAATGCTGGTTCCGTCTATTTCTATGACACTGAAAAGAAGGCACTCGAACCCATCTACGTCGCAAAGCCAGAGTTTGAAGGCAAGAAATTATCTGCTCAAAAAGTCATTAACTATGCAGCCAGAGATGGTTTGAATATACCGGCTTACCTGACTTTGCCTGAAGGTACGCCTGCGAAGAATCTGCCATTGGTTGCTTTCATCCATGGCGGTCCACATGCGCGCGATAGTTTTGGTTATAACCCTATGACCCAGATGTTGGCATCGCGCGGGTATGCGGTATTTCAGCCACAGTTCCGCATGTCCACAGGCTTTGGCTGGAAGCATCATACTGCCGGCTGGAAGCAATGGGGTCTGACCATGCAGGATGATATTACGGACGGTATTGAAAACCTGGTCAAGCAAGGTATCGTAGACAAGAACCGGGTCTGCATCATCGGAGCCAGTTACGGTGGCTATGCCACCATGTATGGCCTCGTAAAAGATCCGGATCTGTATAAATGCGGTATCAACTGGGTAGGTGTAACTGACGTGAAAATGTTATTCACCGTCAACTGGTCAGATATGTCAGGTCCTTATATGGATAACCTGGGTGTAAAAATGCATGGTGATCCTAAAACTGACGATGCCTATTTCCATAAAGTGTCGGCGATAGAAAATGCCAGCAAGATCAAGGCACCTGTCCTGATGGCCTATGGCAGTGAAGACATACGCGTACCCTTGATCCATGGTGAAAAAATGCGCGACAAGCTGCAATCACAAGGCAATACCGTGGAATGGATGGTATTTACCGGTGAAGGGCATGGCTGGGCGAAGGAGAGCAACAATATCAAGTGGGGCGAAGCTGTTTTGCGCTTCATAGATAAATATATTGGTGATAATTCTCCTTCGGCCAAAAAATGATCATCGCCGATTAAAATAATTTTTAATAAATTTGAAACCGACAAGCTCGCTTGCCGGTTTTTTTTCGCTTATTGATGCACCAATTATGCAAGTTTGCAATCGACGGCTATAATTTGCAGCGTTATTAGAGCTGTATATCTTTGCAAATCCTGATTTTGAGAGTGTAATTTGGCCAAAAAAGAACATGTATCGGTAACCCAGGCAACCCAATTGCTACGCAAGCACAAGGCAGAGTTTACTGAACATCCCTATGCGTATGAGGAGCATGGTGGTACCTCTGTGTCTGCGCGCGAGTTGGGCGTGGATGAACACCACGTAGTCAAGACGCTGGTGATGCAGGACGAAGCCGCCAAGCCCATGATCGTGCTCATGCATGGCGACAAAAAAGTATCTACTAAAAATCTGGCCAGGCAAATCGGCTGCAAGTCAGTAGAGCCCTGCAAACCTGAAAATGCGCAAAAGCATTCAGGTTATCTGGTCGGCGGCACCTCCCCCTTTGGCACCAAAAAGGCCATGCCCGTATATGTAGAGCGCAGCATACTGGCGCTGTCAAAGATTTACATCAACGGTGGTCAGCGTGGCTATCTGATTGGTATTGCCCCAGGCTTGCTGGAAAGTCTGTTGCAGGCGCGTCCTGTTGATTGTGCGCTGGACGAGTAGTCCCGAAACCCCATCCCAAGAATTTTGCCTGAGTAGCCATTTCTGCTACCTGCCTGGCTTATACTTGCGAAGCATTGATGAATGAAGGAATAAGATGAATACAATTCTGGCTGCAGTCGCAGCTTATCTGATAGGTTCGCTGTCGTTTGCAGTAGTGGTCAGCAAATTATTTGGTTTGGCTGATCCGCGTACTTATGGTTCAAAAAATCCCGGAGCTACCAATGTTTTGCGTAGCGGGAACAAGGCTGCAGCGGTGCTGACCTTGTTGGGCGATGCGTTCAAAGGCTGGCTGGCAGTGTGGCTGGCGATCCGCTTCCAGGATCAGTTTGATCTCGGTGACAGTGGTGTCGCTATCGTTGCACTCGCCGTGTTTATTGGTCATTTGTGGCCGGTGTTTTTCAAGTTTGTAGGCGGCAAGGGCGTGGCCACGGCAGCCGGTGTGTTGATCGGTATAGATATCTGGCTGGGTGTGGCGACGCTGGTGAGCTGGGCGATGGTTGCGTTTGCTTTTCGCTATTCATCACTGGCAGCTCTGGTCGCGGCGATTTTTGCGCCTTTTTACTACGGCCTGCTGTTCGGCCCTGACGTCAAAATGCTGTCTATCGCCATTATGAGTGCCTTGCTGGTATATCGCCATAGCCAGAACATCGCGAACCTGATCGCTGGCAAGGAAAGCCGCCTGGGTAGCAAGAAGACGGCAGTGAAAGAAGACAAGAAAGAAGATAAGAAACAGGACAAAAAAAATAAATCTTAAATATTGCAAATACATCTAGATTATTCGCTACCCCTCATTTATGCTTAAAAAGCTCCATGCCTTTTTATTCATCAATGAGGGGTTTGCTTATGCTGACGCGATTTGTGAAATTTTGGATAGCGGGGTTTCTAGCTCTGGGCCTGTTGAGCTTTTCAGCCTTTGCGGCGGACCATGGCAGTGCCAATGAAGCCAAAGCCATGGTGCAAAAAGCCATAGATTCCATGAAAAAGCATGGCGTTGATGCGACCATCAATGAAATCAATAAGCGCGATGGCCAGTATCAGGACCGCGACTTGTACGTAGTCGTGTATGACATGAATGGCAAAAATCTCGCCCACCTGAATCCCAAGATGGTCGGCAAAGAGATGATGGACCTGACCGACGTGGATGGTAAATTCTTTATACGCGAGCGTATAGAGTTAGTAAAAGCCAAGGGTAAGGCCTGGCAGGATTATAAATTTGTTAATCCTACCAGCAAGCAGATCGAGCCTAAATCCATGTATGTGGAGAAATTCGAGAACGTTATCGTTGGCTGTGGCATCTATAAATAGCTGTGCCCTGCATTAGATAAAATCAGGCAGCAAGCAATTCCTGCAAGGGCCAACGCGGCCTGACATTAAAACCATAATCCCGCGTCGCCAGTCCGGGATTGTTTTTCAGGCGCATGGCGCCGGCAAAGGCGATCATCGCGCCATTGTCGGTACAGAACTCCAGCTCAGGGTAATACACCTGGAAGCGTTTCTTTGCAGCCGCTGCATTCAATGATGCGCGCAACTGCAGGTTGGCACCGACACCGCCAGCGATGACCAGACGCTTCAAACCACTTTCCTTCATCGCAGTCGTGCATTTGGCCGTCAGAACGGCAACGATGGCATCAACAAAGCCGCGTGCAATATTGGCTTTATCCTGTTCACAGATATTTGCAGGGTGATTTTTGACGACCGTCAGTACTGCTGTCTTCAAACCAGAGAAACTGAAGTTCAAGTCTTTTGAATGCAGCATGGGGCGCGGGAATTGATAAGCCGCAGGGTCACCAAATTCTGCCATGCGCGAAATCGCCGGGCCACCAGGGTAAGACAGTCCCAGCAATTTGGCTGACTTGTCAAAAGCTTCACCGGCTGCATCGTCCAGGGTTTCCCCCAACAGCTGATAACGGCCCACGCCATCAACACGCATCAACTGCGTATGTCCGCCAGATACCAGCAGGGCAATGAAAGGGAACTCAGGCGGTTGGCTGGCCAATAAGGGGGAAAGCAGATGGCCTTCCAGATGATGGACGCCCAGCACAGGCTTATCCAGCGCCATACCCAGGCCGCAGGCAACCGAAGCGCCGACCAGCAGGGCGCCGGCCAGGCCTGGTCCCTGGGTGTAAGCGATGGCATCTATGGCTTGTTTGTCTACATCTGACTTATTCAGCACCTCGGTCAGCAAGGGTAGGGCACGACGTATGTGATCGCGTGAAGCCAGTTCCGGCACGACGCCACCATATTCCTGATGCATGGCGATTTGCGAATGCAGTGCATGGGCAAGCAGGCCACGCTCTGTGTCATACAGGGCAAGGCCGGTTTCGTCACAGGAGGATTCAACGCCGAGAACTATCATGTCTGTTTCTAAATAAGGGAAATACGAGCCAATTACATATGCATGGCAAGAAGGCAAGCTATTGGCATGCTTTCATGCCAGATCAGGGATTGGTGCGATTCTTGCTAAGAACCTGTTTACGATCTGTAGCGAGCGTGCGTCAGCGGGGAGAAGAGCAGCACAAAAAGCGGAATGTACTCTAGTACATGAGCATTTTGAGCAGCACATGAGCCCCGATCACGCTCGCGCAGTAAGATCGTAAGCAGGTTCTAAGATTTTTATACGTAATTATATCTGGCATGGGCCATCAATGCGCGGCAAAGCAAATACTGACGAAGCGATAACACCGGCATCACCCAGTCTGCGGATCGTGGTGGTGAATACGGTTATCCAGCGCGAAGACGAGTTGCAAGAGCATGCTCAGGCGCAACTGGCGCGTTCACGCGCCTTGCGCATAGGCTTGCTGCAAGCGGGTTATAACATCATCGCCGTTATTCCTGGCGATATTTATATGAGTGAACGCATCGCCCAGTTGCAGCCCGATATGATCATCATTGACGCCGAATCTGATTCACGCGATGTGCTTGAACACATGGTCATGCTGACCCGCGATGCACCACGTCCCATCGTCTTGTTCACTGAAGATGGCAATCAGTCGAATATGGCTGCAGCAATGGAAGCCGGTGTTTCTGCTTATGTCGTTGCTGGTTTGCAGTCCGAGCGCATCAAGCCTGTGCTTGATGTTGCGATGGCACGCTTCAATGCAGATCAAAAACTGCGCAGTGAATTATCTGATACCAAAGCCAAGTTGCATGAGCGCAAAACCATAGAGCGGGCCAAGGGTTTGTTGATGGAACGTCATCATCTGTCGGAAAACGAGGCTTATCAAAAAATGCGCAAGCAAGCAATGGAAAAAAACCTCAAGCTGGTTGATCTGGCGCAGCGCATGCTGGATGTAGCTGATTTACTTGGGGGGTAAGTCCAGATTTGTGCGTGAAAATGGTGCGTTGCGTCATTTAGGTGCGAATCAGATGTGGATTTTTAAGGGAGTTTTGTTTCACAGGGCTGGTCTGAGGATATAAGTCCTTGTGTTTGAGCTGGCACGGCAATTGCTGTATCAAAAGAAAGTGCCAAAGCTGGTACTTAAGAAAACAAGTGAGCTTGACTAACGGCGGTCACCTCACAAGACAAAGGTGTCTTTCCATACGGTTTATCCGTAATGGGACGACACCTTTTTTCATTATAGAAATTACTTTAGCTGGAGTGCAGACATGTCGAATCAGGAAACTTCTATCAACCTCATCAAGACGCAGGAAGAAAATGAACCGAATTTCAAACGTCGCAGTTTCTTGCAAACTGCTGCACTGGCAAGTGGGGCAGGTATCATGGGCTTGAGTACAGGCGGAGTATGGGCTGCAGGATCAGACAAACCGGAAAAAGAAGAAGTGCATATCGGCTTTATCCCTCTCACCGATTGTGCTTCGGTGGTGATGGCGTCGGTGCTGGGTTTTGACAAAAAATATGGTATCAAAATCATCCCGACCAAAGAATCTTCGTGGGCCAGTGTGCGTGACAAACTGGTCAATGGTGAACTGGATGCTGCTCACGTACTGTATGGCCTGATCTATGGCGTGCAACTGGGTGTAGGCGGCAATAAAAAAGATATGGCCGTGTTGATGACGCTGAATAATAACGGTCAGGCAATTACGCTCTCAAAAAAACTGGCAGAGAAGGGTGCAGTAGATGGTGCCGGTTTGGCCAAGCTGATGCAAAGCGACAAGCGTGAATATACTTTCGCCCAGACATTCCCTACAGGCACCCACGCCATGTGGCTTTACTATTGGCTGGCTGCGCATGGCATTAATCCAATGAAAGACGCCAAGGTCATTACCGTACCGCCGCCACAAATGGTGGCGAACATGCGGGTCGGTAATATGGATGGTTATTGCGTAGGCGAACCCTGGAACCACCGTGCAATTGCTGATGGCATAGGCATCACGGCAGCGACTACACAAGACATCTGGAAAGATCATCCGGAAAAAGTATTGGGTACCACTTCTGAATTCGTACAGAAATATCCCAACACTGCGCGTGCCGTTGTCGCCGCGATCCTCGATGCCAGCCGCTGGATAGATGCATCCTTGTCCAACAAGACCAAGATGGCAGAAACCATCGCCGACAAGTCCTATGTCAATACCTCGGTCGATGTCATCAATCAGCGCATTCTGGGGCGCTATCAAAATGGACTGGGCAAGACCTGGGACGATCCTAACTACATGAAATTTTTTAACGACGGTGCGGTGAATTTTCCCTATTTGTCAGATGGCATGTGGTTCCTGACCCAGCATAAACGCTGGGGTTTGCTCAAGGCTGATCCTGATTATCTGGCAGTGGCGAAAGCTGTCAACCGTATCGATGTGTATAAGGATGCAGCGACCATGGCCAAGGTATCCGTTCCCAAGGATGTCATGCGCAGCAGCAAGCTCATGGACGGTACCGTCTGGGATGGCAAGAACCCGGCTGCCTATGCAGCTTCTTTCAAAATCAAGGCTTGAGGAGTCGCTATGAATACCTTGGTACATGGTGCAATGCCTGCAGCAGACGCGGAAGACACTGCAGCCAGCGCAGCAACAACAGTGACGGAAGTTAACGTGGCTAAGAAAATAAAACCCAGAGCAGAAAAAAAGCCACGCTCGTTCCGGCCCTTTTTTTTGAGTGTGTTGCCGCCTTTATTTGGCATAGGCATGCTGATACTGATTTGGGAAATCATCGCTGTGAGGAACACGACTTTCCCTTCACCATGGGTGACTTTGCAGGAAGCCATCAAGGTATTCTCTGACCCCTTTTACCAAAAGGGACCAAACGACCAGGGCATAGGCTGGAATATTTATGCTTCGCTGAAACGCGTGGCGGTCGGCTTTGGCCTGGCCGCAGCCGTGGGCATACCGCTGGGGTTTCTGATAGGCCGTTTCAAGTTTTTATCCGGCATGTTCAATCCCATCATCAGTCTCTTGAAACCAGTCTCACCGCTGGCCTGGCTGCCCATAGGTTTGCTGGTGTTCAAGTCGGCTCATCCGGCGGCAATCTGGTCTATCTTTATCTGTTCGATCTGGCCCATGATCATCAATACCGCGATCGGTGTGCAGCGTGTGCCGCAAGATTATATGAATGTCGCACGTGTGCTTAATTTATCCGAATGGAAAATCATTACGCGCATCTTATTACCCTCAGTGCTGCCATACATGTTGACCGGTGTCAGACTGGCGATAGGTACGGCATGGCTGGTGATTGTCGCTGCAGAAATGCTGACGGGGGGCGTAGGTATCGGTTTCTGGGTATGGGATGAATGGAATAATCTGAACGTGCCGCATATCATCATTGCCATCGTCGTCATAGGTATGGTGGGGCTGATACTTGAACAAATCCTGGTGGCAATAGCACGCGCCTTTACTTATGAAGATGTGGGGACATGATCATGAATGAAATCGATAACAAGTACATACAGATCAATCAGGTTGAAATGGTCTTCAATACCAGGAAGGGTAGTTTCCATGCACTGCGCGATATCAATCTGAATGTCAAAAAAGGCGAATTCATTACGTTGATCGGTCATTCCGGTTGTGGCAAATCGACGCTGCTGAATTTGCTTGCTGGTTTGACCAATGCCAGTTCCGGTACTCTGCTATGTGCCAACCGAGAAATTTCTGGCCCCTCACCAGAACGCGGCGTAGTGTTCCAGAATCATTCTTTATTGCCCTGGCTGACCTGCTATGAAAATGTCTTCCTGGCGGTAGAAAGAGTGTTTGGCGCGACCGAGAATGGTACGAAATTGCAAAAACGTACCATGCAAGCCTTGTCACTGGTGGGTTTGACGCATGCAGAGAAAAAACGTCCAAATGAAATTTCCGGTGGCATGAAGCAGCGTGTGGGCATCGCCCGCGCACTGGCAATAGAACCAAAAGTCTTGCTCATGGATGAGCCCTTCGGTGCCCTTGACGCCCTGACGCGCGCGCATCTGCAAGATGAATTGCTGAAGATCGTCGCCAAGACCCAATCAACTGTGGTCATGGTGACCCATGATGTGGATGAGGCAGTCTTGCTGTCAGACCGTATCGTCATGCTGACCAATGGCCCGGCTGCAACCATAGGTGAAATTTTGCAGGTGGATCTGGAAAGACCGCGTGACCGTGTGGCACTGGCGCAAAATCCGCAATATGCAGCCTACCGTACAGAAGTGCTGGAATTTTTATATCACCGCCAGTCACATCCTGTGCATGATGCGGCTTGATTTTGCTGAACAATGTTACTGCCCCGCAATCCAAAAGTGGGGTGGTAATTCGGTAAAGAATCTGCAAAGAATCCATAAAGAAAATTGAGCACAATTATTCAAGCTCATTTCATCAACCCGATGTAAGTTCCAGTCCCGGTCATTACTCACCAATACAGCGGTTTATATTTCATTTTCGACATATAACCAACTGCCCTGTATTTCATTACCGATAGGATAAAAATTATTAAAAAATTACTGGTGAAATGCCTGGTATTTAAGCAGGCATACAATATGAAATATAAATATCTGCCCAATTTACCAAATGAAAAATAGTTTTCATTTTTAATGCCGCTAATTGTGACAATATGTGCTGAAATAAACTGAATCTATGAGAGAATGCCTAATCCTTTTGGAAACATTTTTTTACAGATTCATAGGGGCTTGTTGATATAAATGCGGGCAATAAATGCTTGATGGTAATTAATTGGTTTGCCGCAAGAATTTAGATATTCCTCATCTTTTTCTGATAACAGGCTCTGGCTTCTTATATTGATTGCATGACATGTTTCGCTGGCTTTTTCTTAATGAAAGTGCATTAACGCCTGCTGAGCACGCTGCATGGAAATTAAGTGCACTACGTATCATTTTGATGTCTGGCTTTGTGCTGGAGGCGGCAGTAGCGATTCACAGTTCTCTGGACGCAATCGCAGTTGGTGCTTATCAGGTGTTGTGGGTGGTAGGCTTTTTCTATGCTGTGCTGGCATTGGGGTTGTACTATTCATCCCGACATCTGCGCGCCGGTGCCGCTATACTCATAGGCACGGTCTATGCGTCTGCATTTGCCATCGTTTGTCTCATCAATCAATTCGAGATAGCCAAGTTTGGCTATATCTTCATTTATACCACGCCGATTATCGCCAGATTGTTCTTTGGCACCCGCCTGGCCATAGGACTGATGGCTTTCAATGTCTTGCCTTTCCTTTTGCTGCTATTGAACCGGCCCTTGTTTAATGTGCCTGGTTTTGACGTCACACTGCCTTCAAGTAATACTTACATCCAGTCGCTGTTATTCCTGTTTTTTAATACCTGTGTGCCATTGGCCGTGTTCAGGGTCTTGCATGAGCTGGATGTATCTGCATTGCGTTACCGCCAGGCCAGCGCCGCCCTGGAAGTCAGCCACGCGCAATATGAGGAAGTGTTCCAGAATGCAGGAACAGCCCTGCTGTTGACCGACGCCAGCGGACAAATTTTGCAGGCTAACCAGCTTGCCAATAGTTTGCTCGGCCGTGAGGCTGATGATGATGGCGACCGTGCCTTGTTTGGCTGGTTATCGCTGGATAATAGTGTACGGTTGAAGAGTCCGAATGCCGAGGAATCAGAAAACATGCGCATGTCGGCTTATCGAACGCGTGACGGTAAACTGGTTGCACTGGAAAATATTTCACAGACCTCTACCGATCACTACATTGTCGCCTTGCGTGATGTCTCCGGTCTGCATTCCATGCATCATGCGCTGCAACTCAGCCTGCAACGCGAAGATTATCTGAGCCGTCATGATGCATTGACCAACTTACCAAACCGAGATATGTTGCGCAGTCACTTGCAAGGCGTCCTTGCCAGCATTGACGAGAGCAAGGTTACCGCCCTGGTGTCTTTCCGCCTCAATAGCATACGTCATGCAAATCAACAATTTGGCGCACATACCGGCGATATTCTGTTGCGCCGATTTGCAGAAGAATTGTCGCGTGCCTTGCCCAAGAATTGCTTCTGTGCCCGCTTGCGCAGCATCGTGTTTTCATTTGTGGTGGAGAATTCGCGCACACCTGGTGAAATTATCAAACTGGTAGAAAAAGTCAGAAATAATTTGCCTAAAGAATTGGAAGTCAATGGCGAGAATTTGCTGATACAGTTTTCTGCTGGTATTGCGCTGGTCAGGCCAGAAGATCAGGAGCCTGATGATTTGATACGCCGCAGCGAAGTGGCGCTTGATACTGCGCGCCGTTCCAGTGATCAGAGTGTGACCTTGTTCGATGAAGAAGACGCCCTGCAAATACGCCGCAGTGTTGAAATTGAAGTCGGTATCGTCAACGGTCTCAAGCAAAATGAATTCCGCCTGGTGTATCAACCCAAGGTGGACAGGGACGGCAAGATTGCTGGCCTGGAAGCCTTGCTGCGCTGGGAATCACCCAGCCTTGGTAATGTCGCACCCGCAGAATTTATCCCGATTGCTGAACGCGCTGGTTTGATAAGACTGATCAGCAACTATGTCATGAACCAGGTATGCTGCCAGGTCAGGGACTGGCTGAACCGCTTTGCTGATTGTCCGGTGATTGCCCTGAACTTGTCGGCTACCGATATCGCCCGCAATGACCTGTTGCAACTGATAGACGGTTGCTGCAATCGCTATGATATCGCCCCTTCATACATCGAGTTTGAGATCACAGAGACCGGTCTGATTGCGAATGAAGCGCTGACCATACATCATCTTGATGAACTCAAGGCACGCGGTTTTAATATTGCAATTGATGACTTCGGTACAGGTTATTCATCGTTGTCCAAGCTCAGCCATTTCCCTGCACAGAGTGTCAAGATTGACCGTTCCTTTGTTGCCCAGATAGGTAATAACAAGAAGAGCGAAATGATCATCAAGGCGATTATCTCGCTGGCCAATATCCTGTCTTGTCACACGGTTGCTGAGGGTGTGGAAAACGAAGAGCAGGAGCGATTCCTGAAAGAGATAGGCTGTGACTATTTCCAGGGATATTATTATTACAGGCCACTGGAAGTCTCTGCACTGGAATTACTGCTGACTGAAATGCCAGCCAAAGAAGCTGCGCCATCTTATAAATTCAAGCTTGCCTGACATTCGTTATGTCATATTTCCCGCATATGCATAAATGAATTGCGATGAAATTCGCAGAACAATTTGTGCATCTGCGGAATTACTCATCACATAAATTAACATTCGCTGTCAACGTCATCCACGGGATTGCGTTGGATAGTGTAGATTGGTGCTTTGTGCATGATCAGGTTTGACTTCATTCGTTTAGCTGCATTCGTTTAATAAATTTAATGTGACCGGGTTGTTCGTTTTGCTTATTTCCAACATTTTGCACAGAGTAACAATTTCGTCTGCACGTTTTGATAATTTCAACTACACTAAAGTTGTAGTGTGCTGGCTGGCAATTAATTTGAGTTGATTCGAATTGATTTGAGATTGCCACCAGACCGGTTCGGTATTTGCAAGTTTTCTGCTTATCCATGGAGGTCGGGATGAATATCTTTGACAACTACACCGCGCGGTATGAACGGACTCGTGAAGAAGAGTATTCCATGCAGGAATACCTTGATCTTTGTAAAAAGGACAGGCTGGTGTATGCCAGTGCTTCAGAACGCATGCTGGCTGCCATCGGTGAGCCAGAGTTGGTTGATACCCGGCATGACTCTCGGCTATCACGCATTTTTTCAAATAAAGTGATCAAGATTTATCCTGCTTTCCGTGAGTTTTATGGCATGGAAGAAGTGATAGAGCAAGTCGTTTCCTACTTCCGCCATGCCGCGCAAGGTCTGGAAGAGCGCAAACAAATTCTGTATTTGCTAGGCCCTGTCGGTGGTGGTAAATCTTCCATTGCTGAAAGATTGAAATCTTTGATGGAAAAAATCCCTTTTTATTGCATCAAGGGTTCACCCATCAATGAATCGCCTTTGGGTTTGTTCAACGAAGATGAGGACGGTGTTTTACTGGAAGAAGATTTTGGTATTCCGCGTCGTTATCTAAAAAACATACCGAGTCCCTGGGCCGTCAAGCGCCTGCATGAGTTTAATGGCGACATCAATCAGTTCCGTGTGGTGCGGCGTTATCCTTCGGTATTGAAACAGGTCGCGGTTTCCAAAACCGAACCAGGTGACGAAAATAATCAGGATATTTCTTCACTGGTGGGTAAGGTAGATATCCGCAAGCTCGAAGAATATGCGCAGGATGATCCTGATGCCTACAGCTATTCAGGTGGCTTGTGCCTGGCAAATCAAGGGCTGATGGAATTCGTCGAAATGTTCAAGGCTCCCATCAAGGTCTTGCACCCCTTATTGACAGCGACACAGGAAGGTAACTTCAAGGGGACCGAAGGATTTGGTGCGATACCTTTTGAGGGCATCATACTGGCTCACTCCAATGAGTCTGAATGGAAGACCTTTAAAAACAATAAAAACAATGAAGCCTTCCTCGACCGTATTTATATCGTCAAAGTACCGTATTGCCTGCGCGTCAATGATGAAATAAAAATTTACGAAAAACTGGTACGTACTTCTTCACTGGCAGCCGCACCATGTGCCCCTGGCACCTTGAAAATGATGGCGCAATTTGCCGTGCTGTCGCGCCTGAAAGAGCCAGAAAATTCCAGCATCTTTAGCAAGATGCAAGTGTACGACGGTGAAAACCTCAAGGACACAGATCCCAAGGCCAAGTCACGTCAGGAGTACGCTGATTATGCCGGTGTCGATGAAGGTATGAATGGTTTGTCTACCCGCTTTGCCTTCAAGATTTTGTCCAAGGTATTCAACTTCGATAACACCGAGGTTGCTGCGAATCCTGTGCATCTGTTGTATGTACTGGAACAGCAGATAGAACGCGAGCAGTTTGCACCAGAAATCGAGCAGAAATATGTGTCCTATATCAAGGAATATCTGGCTCAGCGTTATGCCGAATTCATAGGCAAAGAGATACAGACCGCCTATCTGGAAAGCTATTCAGAATACGGTCAGAATATTTTCGATCGTTATGTCACCTTTGCTGATTTCTGGATACAGGACCAGGAATTCCGTGATCCTGATACCGGTGAAAGTTTTGATCGTGATGCCCTGAACAATGAACTGGAAAAAATAGAGAAACCGGCAGGCATTTCCAATCCCAAAGACTTCCGCAACGAGATCGTCAATTTCGTGCTGAGGGCCAGGGCGCAGAATGCTGGTAAAAATCCGGCATGGACCAGTTATGAGAAACTGCGTACGGTAATCGAGAAAAAAATGTTCTCGAATACTGAAGAATTATTGCCTGTCATTTCCTTTAATGCCAAGGCCAGTGCAGATGACTCTAACAAACACCAGGAATTTGTTGAGCGTATGGTCGCCAAAGGCTATACCGCCAAACAGGTACGCCTGCTGTGTGAATGGTATCTGCGTGTCAGGAAATCTTCATAAAGAAGCATGGATAGCAGAACGGTGCAGGAAATTTCAGGGCAAACGGGAGAGCATTTTGGTTCATCTGATTGACCGGCGTGTCCAGGGTAAAAATAAATCTGCCCCGAATCGCGAGCGTTTTTTGCGTCGCTATAAAGGGCAGATCAAAGATGCTGTTGCCAGAGCAGTCAAAGGTCGTTCGATTACTGACATAGAAAGCGGCGAGCGTATTTCCATTCCTGTCAAAGATGTCAGCGAACCGACCTTTGGTCATGCCCACGGCGGCGTTTGGGAAGGTGTGCAGCCAGGTAATGAGCAATACCAGCGCGGTGATCAAGTTGCCAGACCAAAAGGTGGTAGCGGAGGCTCAGGCAAGGGCCAGGGCGGTAATAGCGAAGACCCCAGTGAAGATGATTTCGTATTCCAGTTGTCGCGCGAAGAATTCATGAATTACTTCTTTGAAGACCTGGAGTTGCCAAACATGGTCAAGACGCAACTGACCTCAACAACAGACTTCAAAAGCCAGCGTGCGGGTTATAAAACTTCAGGTACAGCATCGAGCCTGCATGTACTGCGCTCCCTGCGCGGTGCCATGGGCAGGCGCATTGCAGTGGGCGGTAAGTCTGCCCGCAGATTGAGGGATGCCGAAGCAGAAATGACAGTCTTGCTGGAAGTGGGTATGGATCCCAAAGATCCCTACTTTGTCGCACTGAAGGAAGAAATACATCACCTGCGCATGCGGCTGCTGGCTATTCCCTTTCTTGATCCTTTTGATTTGCGCTATAGCAATCGCGTCAAGGTTCCCAAACCAGCCAGCCAGTGCGTGATGTTTTGCCTGCTGGATGTATCGGGTTCCATGGATGAGCAAAAAAAAGATACAGCGAAACGCTTCTTTATCTTGCTATACCTGTTCTTGACACGTGCCTACGAAAAAATAGAAGTTGTCTTCATACGCCATCACACGACTGCACTCGAAGTGGATGAAGATGCTTTTTTCCATTCGCGCGAATCTGGTGGCACTATCGTTTCTTCTGCCCTGAATCTGTTGGCGCAAATTGTTCGTGAGCGTTATGCTGCATCGGACTGGAATGTATATGTGGCGCAGGCGTCGGATGGTGATAACTGGGACAATGATTCAGCCACCTGCAAGCAGTTGCTGATCAATAACATCATGCCTCTGGTGCAGTATTATGCCTATGTAGAAATTACTGATGGACAGCCACAGAACCTGTGGCTGGAATATGAAAAAGTCGCCGAGCAAAGTGCGCACTTTGCGATGCAAAAAATAGAAACACCGGCGGATATTTATCCGGTCTTTCGGGAACTGTTTAAGAAGCAGCCGAAATGAGGTAATCCATGGAAAACGACCATGTCAGCCCCAGGAAAAAACATGCACGCGCCTTGCCCGAACAATCAGAATGGACATTCGAACTGATCGAGCAAGCCCACGAAGAAATTCGCCGGGTGGCAGAACAATTTGGACTCGATACCTACCCGAATCAACTTGAGATCATTACCGCCGAGCAAATGATGGATGCCTATGCTTCGGTAGGTATGCCGGTATCCTATAATCACTGGTCGTTCGGCAAGCATTTCTTGTCTACCGAAAAAAGTTATAAACGCGGGCAAATGGGTTTGGCCTATGAGATAGTCATCAATTCCAACCCCTGTATTTCTTACCTCATGGAAGAAAACAGCCTGACCATGCAGGCTTTGGTGATCGCACATGCTGCCTATGGACATAATTCCTTTTTCAAGGGGAATTACCTGTTCCGTACCTGGACTGATGCCGAGGCCATCATCGACTACATGCTGTTCGCAAAAAATTATATTGCTGACTGTGAGCAGCGTCATGGCATGGAAGCGGTAGAGTTGATAATTGACTCCTGCCATGCCTTGCAAAATTATGGCGTCGACAGGTATAAGCGTCCAGCCCGCATTTCTCTTGCTGAAGAACGTGAACGGCAGGAAGAGCGGGAAAAATACATGCAGTCCCAGGTCAATGACTTGTGGCGCACCATACCGCGGCGCAGTGAAGCGCCAGAGAGTCTGGTGAAACAGCGGTTCCCTGCAGAGCCGCAAGAAAATCTCTTGTATTTCATTGAAAAATATTCACCCTTGCTGGAACCCTGGCAGCGTGAAATCGTGCGCATCATCCGTAAGGTGTCGCAGTATTTTTATCCGCAACGCCAAACCCAGGTCATGAATGAAGGCTGGGCAACGTTCTGGCACTACACCATCTTGCATCAGCTATATGAAGAAGGCGTGGTGGGCGACGGCTTCATGATGGAGTTTTTACAAAGCCATACCAATGTTGTGTATCAGCCGCCTGTGGGTAGCCGGTATTTCAGCGGTATCAACCCCTATGCCCTGGGCTTTGCCATGATGCGTGATATCCGTCGCATTTGTGAAGACCCGACACCAGAAGACCGCGAATGGTTCCCTGACTTTGCCGGGTCTGACTGGCAAAAAACCTTGCAATTTGCCATGCGCAATTTCAAGGATGAGAGCTTTATTGCGCAGTACCTGTCACCCAAACTCATGCGCGATTTTCATTTCTTTTCCATACTGGATGACGACAGCAAGGACAAATTGCTGATTTCTGCGATTCATGATGAGCATGGCTATCGTTACCTGCGTGAGCAACTGGCAGGGCAATACAATCTTGGTAACCGCGAGCCCAATATTCAGGTATGGTCGGTTGACATGCAGGGCGACAGGGCTTTGACCCTGCGTCATACCCAGTATCTGCGTCGTCCCTTGAACCCGCAGACCGGCGAAATGCTCAAGCATGTCGCCAGATTATGGGGCTTTGATGTTTATCTGGAAACGGTCGATCCTGAATCAAAAGTGCTGGCCAAACAGGAATGCAAATGGGAAAAACGCAACAGACCCTGAGTTTTTCAAGCTGCCGGAGTAGTACGGCTAAATCCCGATAGCGACTGTGCTGTCTATCAGTTAGAATGAAAAACGATCATCAGAAGACGGAGACGCACCATGTATCTGGACCACCCAAAAATTTCTGCTACCAATAGCGAAACCGAACCAGACCGCATAGAGCGACTGAGCCGTGTGTATGGTTATGCGATGGGGCTGGCAGATATTGATGGCAATACCGCCTGTATTACCAAACTGGCCAAGATACATGACCATAAGGGTACATTGATGGTGATCTGGTATGACGCACCGACAACTGCTGAGAAGAGTTATTTCGTGCGCGCGTGGAATAGCCGTATCGGTGATGAAACTGAAATTGTCGAGCATGCCCTGATGCTCAATGAGCCGGTATCCAACGCAGAATAAGTAATTTCAGCTCTCTGCATAGAGCTGAAGTTGTTTCAGCCCTTGCTATCCATCCTCATTCTTTTTGCAACTGCACATGGACAGGCTTATGCCTGCCATGCGCAGGTAGTAGTACTGAGAGTACTGAGCGTACTGAACTTTACCGCCTAGTGCTTCAAATCTCCCAGCAAATCAGAAATGCCCGCCCAGCCAATCTCTATGCCTATGCACAACAAAATAAAGGCAGACAAGCGCAGCAAGACTATCGCACCGACATCACCCAGTATTCTTTCCATATTGCGGGCAAAGCGATAGCACAGGTAAATCACCAGGCTGGTCAGCAGTACGCCCACCAAAGAAGCAATACCGGTAATGATCCAGTCCACAGGTTTATGCGGCATCTGTGTCCCCAGCGTGACAGAAGCGGCGATGGTGCCGGGCCCCACCGTCAGGGGGAAGCTGAAAGGGTAAAAACTGCGCCTACGCAATTCTTCCTTGGTCCAGCTGCCGCCATGGGACGCTGCCACAGAGTTGCGCAAACTGTCCTGACCCTGGTCATTCAATAATTTCCATCCTGCCATGGCAACGACGATGCCACCGGCAACCCTGACGATGGGCAGGGAAATACCAAAAAAATCCAGCACATAAGAGCCGATAAAGATGGCACCCATGAGCAGGAAAAAGCAATTCAGGGCGATGCGTTTTGCCAGCCGGTTGGCCAGTGACGGCTCTATTGGTCCTGTCATGGACAAGAAGATAGGAGCAATGGCGATGGGGTTCAATATGGGCAGCAAAGTGATCGGTACTACGATCAGGGCCTTAAAAAAAATGATCATCGTGATGCTCATGAATACTCCTTGAATATGGGCTAATGATTATGCATCAGAATTTCAGTCGCGGCGACTACCAGACCACGCTTTCACCTACAAAATGATACTTTCAGCGGGTAGGCGATTGCACGTGCATGATATACAATTAATTTGCCAGTTTTAAGAAACTGGTCAATCAAAACTGAGGATGCCATGAAGTCTTTGAGCAAAGTTGTAGTACTTTCGGCCCTGAGCCTGACTTTGTTTGGGGCTTGCCAGATGGCTCCCCTTTCTTATTTGAATGGTAATCCTGGACGGCCCTTGTTTAACCATGAATATCCGGTCCGCATCGTTGCAGTAGATCAGACATATTACCTGACCGGACCTGTTCAGGTCACACCAGGCAAGCACCTGGTTACGGTTCAGCTCAGCCACTCCACTTCTCACGTACCAACCCAGAAGACCCTGACCCTGGATGTGCAGCCATGTACTCGTTATTACATTACCGCTAAAAAAGAATCCCTTATGGAAAGCAAATGGGAACCCAGGATTTTCGATACTGAAAATGTCGGCGGCTGCAATGCGGCAGAAGAGTTAAAGAAAGCCAGTAGTTCTGCATTAGTGACTGAGTCCAAATCATAGGCACCTGAATACCTTCCGAAGGCATGCAATGCACTTATTCCAGTATTTGCTTAGAATACTGCATTCGCTTGATGACTTTGCTGCGCTGCCATGAGTATAAGCTTTTCCCCATTACTTCCTGAGCATCAGGATTTGCTCTGGAATTTTCTGCATATTGCCTTGTGGGATCCACCGCCTGCAGGTTTGCGTCCGCTGGAAACCCTGCAACTGCCACCTGTGCGCATTTATGCCGAAAACTGGGGCCGTGCCAGCGATATTGGTATCATCGCCCGCATTGAGGGTGAGCAAGGTCCCATAGGCGCATGCTGGATGCGCCTGGTGCCAGATGGTTTGGGGCTGGCTTATATCGATGAACAGACACCGCAACTGGGTATCGCGCTCTTGCCCGCGTATCAGCACAAGGGCTACGGCAAGGTCATGATGCTTGCCGCGCTGGATGCGGCACGTCAGCGCGGGGTGGGACAAGTTTCTCTTACCGTGCATCCACAAAACCCAGCGGCAGGTATGTATGCATCTTGCGGCTTTGTGCAAACTGAAATCAGGAATTCTTATCTGCTCATGCAGGTCAAGTTATGAATGTTGTGAATGCAGCGACAATTTTAAAATAATCTGAAAGAAAAACATGCCTCATCTGACCATCGAATATTCCTGTAATTTGCCTCTGCAAGCCAAGGAAGTGCTCTTGCAGATCAATACTTCTTTAGCAGAAACAGGACATTTTAATGAGATCGATATCAAGAGCCGGGCAATTCGCTTTGATGATGTAATTATTGGTACCGCACCTGCTGCGCGTGCTTTTTTGCATGCCAAGCTGGTGATATTGAAAGGGCGCAGCACTGAAGTAAAACGTGAATTGTCTGAGCGTGTGCTGGCCGTCATTCAAGCTGCACAAATCTGGCCGCAAGGGCTGGATGTGCAGCTTTGCGTAGAAGTACTGGAAATTGATAAAGAAACTTATGCGAAGGCGCATTTAGCGAACTAAAAAGAAGCTGCCAAAGTAGCCTTCACCATCAATCTCTCATTGGTTAAAAATCAAACTTCAATTCACCTACTACACTGCGTTGTGTGTAGGGGTGAAAGGCCCAGTATTTTTTATTATTCAAATTATCTATGCCGACAGAGGCCACCCATTGCCTGGCCAACTGATAGCGCACGCGCACATCGGCGACCACAAAGCTGGAAAACCCCTGATAGGTAAAGGCATTGCTATCGCTGTTATCGAGTGAGCCATATTGCTTGCCGCTATAGCGCAAACCCAAGGTGGTGCTGAGTTTGTCGTCCGGGCGGTAACTGATGACAAAATTGGCGCGCCATGCTGGTACCCGTGGCTGCCATTTGCCAACGCTGGCCGGGAATTTGTCGTTCCTGGTGATAACAGAGTCGGCATAAGTCAGGCTGGTGATCAGGTCCAGCCCACGTGTGAATACATCATTGGCCTGATAAGCGAGTTCCAGTCCTGTCGTATGGATTTCATCGACGTTCTGGATATTTGTCACATTCGGTGTCACCAGCGTATTCACTTGTGAATACAGCGCGTCTTTGGTTCTTTCATGGAACAGGGTAGTACGCAGAAAACCTTTGCCATCATTCAGTGTCCGCTCTGCCGTCCACTCTGTAGTCCAGGATTTTTCTGGCTTCAGGTTGGGGTCGTTATTGACGATGGCCGTAGTCGAAATACTGCCCTGGTACAACTCAGAAACAGTAGGCATACGTACAGCACGACCTGCTGATGCTTTCAAAGTCCAGTCTTCATTGGCCTTAAAGGCGATTGCTGCTTTTGGGGAAAAATAATTTTCCTTGCGCTCTGCAAAGGGCATCGTGGAATTTGCATTTGAGATAGCGCCACGATCTGCCTGCCATTGCTCAAGGCGACCACCAACAATGGCTTTCCAATGAGGATTGATACGCCAGGCATCTTGCGCATACAGGCTTTGCAATTGGGTATTACCCTGGAAGGCAGAGTAGCGCTTGGCCGCAGCGCCTTTGATCCAGTCATCAGTATCGGATACCAGGGTACGCATTTGATAGGCTTCACGCTGATAACCAAATTCTGCAGTATGTTCTGCATTTGGACGCCAGATGCCTTTCAATGTCAGGGTATTCCAGCCTGTGCCTGCGCCATCTGTAATACGGCCATTGCCGCCGCCGTTGGCCTGCGGGATTGCCACAGTTGGTGCACGGGCGATATCCTTGCTATAGTCATACAGGCTGGCGGCCACTTCCCAGTCAAACTCGCCCTTGGTATTGCTCTTCAGGTTCAGGCCATGAGTGATATGTTCGAGCTGGTTTTTGCTGTTCGATATATCGGTTGGGGCCAGGGTATATTTTTTACCGGCGATATTGATGTCGCCGCTATATACCGCATTGCCCGCAGCATCACGCAAATAACTTTCGACACCACTGTTCATATTGTTGCGCCAGTAGCCAAAGGTGTAGCTGGCACGCAAAGTCGGGCTAAAGTCATAGGCTAGCTTGACTTTGGCATGGTCTTGCGTGGTATGGTATTGCCCCGTAGCACCCAGTATCCACCAGTCCAGCCCTTGTGGATTTTTGTCGGCAATCGCGCCTGTCACTGCGATGCCCGCGCTGCTGCTGATGCCAGTGGAGGCCAGCTTGTTGGCGAAGGCGATAGGGTGGCCATCGCTATCAAGTTGATTCACATTCAGCCACCAGGAAAACGCACCTTGTTTATTACCCAGGCTGGCGCTGAGCTGTTTGCCGCTATAGCTTTTGTCTGTGCCATATTGCTGGAAGTTTTCGCTAAAACCCACCAATTTGGCATGGGCTTCAAACTGCTTGGGCATGCGCGTCACATAGTCGACTACGGCACCGGCAGAATTGCCAGCATAGGCAGCAGAGAAGGGGCCGTACAGGACATCCACTCGCTCGATTTCTTCCGGTGTTACCAGACCCCAGCGCGGGGTGAAGCTGGCACCATTGCCCAGCAGGTTGGACAGCAAGATGCCATCGGCATACACCATGGAGCGCGCGCTGTTACCTGTGCCAGATGCGCGTGTCGCCAGCACTGCATGATTGTAGTCACCGACATAGCGTTTGCGTACCAGCAGACTGGGCAGGTATTTCAGGGCATCTTCTGCATCTATGGCATTGATGGTCTGTTCCATGGTCTTGGCACTGATACCTTCTATGGTGGTCGGTATTTCCTTGGGCAGGGAAGAGGGGCGGTCGCCATTGATGATGACGCGCTCGGCCTGGGTGGTATTTTCTATTGCTTCAATTGCGAAGGAAGTAGCAGGTAACAGTGGGAAGGCGGCAGTCAGTGCCGCTGTCAATGCGCGCAAGCGCAAAGGGCGTAAAGGAGACATATGAATAATCTGAAAATTGGAACGCGCATGCAAATGCGCAAAGCAAACTTGCCAGTGCGGGTGGCATGGCCGGTTTGAACTAATTCAATTTTTTAGATGGCTGGCGGCCCGCGTGCAGGTAAAGGTGCGGCAACGATCGATGCCAGGCGTGCTGCCGGGATGGAGCGGGTGGCGTAGGATAAGGCGTGGGGTGCTGCAAAAACCGTGGTTTGCGGGAAGCTGGCAGGCAAACTGGCTGCCAGGCACATGGAGCAATCAAGCATGTGCGTCATGCTCTTGCCAGTTTCTTTGACGCCACTGCCGTCCGCTTTGATGAATTTATAGCCGGTACTGGTACAGATCAGATTCATGCCCTGTTCGCCGGATTTCACCACTGAAGATGCCATCGCGACACCCAGCGTCAGTACATACATAAGCAGTACTGCGCGCACCAGGTGGCGAAAACACGACAGGGAAATACGTTGGGCGGACATGGGGCGGAATTGTACCACCCTTCTGTCCTGCTATAAATCTGCTGTTGGAAGTCAGGAAAAATAAGCGAACTGACATCAAAGCAGTCAAATTTGGGGCTATCATGGCGATTTTCGGGGCAAGCCTGGCCTGGGCCGCACAATGGCAGACAGCCAAATCTGGATGAGTAGTCCAGATGATAGTCAGGCATCAGCCCCTTTACTCAACAGGTATTTGGCATAAGTAGAAGGATAGATCTTGAGACAAGTTAGCCTGGGTCAGCAACTGACCCGCACCAAGCCCATAGACCATAGTGAACAGGTGACCGATGACCAGGGCCACGCACTGCACCGCTCATTGGGACTGTTTGCCCTGACCATGATAGGCGTGGGTTCTACTATCGGTACCGGTATTTTCTTCACCATGGTGGAGGCTGTGCCCAAAGCCGGGCCTTCAGTCATCCTGTCTTTTATCATCGCGGCGATTACGGCTGGTTTGACTGCCCTGTGTTATTCCGAGCTGTCTTCCCGTATCCCGGCATCCGGTTCTTCTTATTCTTATGCCTATGCAACGGTCGGTGAATTTGGTGCCTTCATTGTTGCAGCATGCCTGTTGCTGGAATATGGCCTGGCCGCCAGTGCGACTGCGATAGGCTGGTCGGCTTACCTGAATAATTTCCTGACCAACGCCCTGGGCTGGCAGATACCTGAAATGTTGCGTTCCCCCATGATCGTGGCTGGCGCCAACGGGGTGGAATTTCATGCCGGGCAATTCAACCTGCCGCCCATGGTACTGGTAGCGATATGCTGCATACTCTTGTTGCGGGGTGCCAAGGAGTCCGCCACTGTGAATACCATCATGGTATTGATCAAACTGGTGATTTTGACTTTCTTTGCTGTCGTCGCATTTTCCGGCTTTAATGCCGAGCATTTCACCCCCTTCTTTAATACCGACAATAGCAAGGGCCTGGCAGGCATGGCTGGCGTAACGGCAGCGGCCGGTACAGTATTCTTTTCCTTCATCGGTCTTGATACCGTGGCGACGGCTGGTGCTGAAGTCAAGGACCCCAAACGCAATGTGCCACTGGGCATCATGGCAGCACTCATCGTCGTGACGGTGTTTTACTTGCTGGTAGCCGTTGCAGCTGTTGGTGCCCAGCCTGCCAAGATGTTTGAGGGGCAGGAAGCCGGTCTGGCAGTGATCTTGCAAAACGTGACAGGTAAGGCCTGGCCTGCATTGATCTTGTCTGCTGGCGCTGTGATTTCGGTATTCAGCGTGACCCTGGTGACCATCTATGGCCAAAGCCGGATTTTATTTGCGATAAGTAAAGACGGCTTGATCCCAAGTTCTTTCCAGCGCGTGCATGCCCGCACCCGTACCCCTGTCAGCAATACCATCATGGTTTGCGTGCTGGTGGGTATAGTTGCTGGTCTGGTTGATTCTACTTTCCTGTGGGATATGGTCAGCATGGGCACTCTGGTTGCGTTCATGGTGGTGTCGGTTGCCGTGCCTGTCATACGCAGGCAAAAGCTGGGTGAAGGTGTAGCCGGTTTCCGCGTGCCTTTCGGTCCTTACCTGATACCTGGCCTCAGCATACTGGCTTGCCTGTATATCCTGAAAGACTTGTCGGCGACCACCTATCATGTCTTCTTTATCTGGATGGCAGTCGCTATCGCGATTTATTTCCTGTATAGCAAAGCTCATTCACACTTGAATAAACAGCAATAAGCCTGATATTCCTGAAGCGCCCGGCTTGTGGCGTCTTCAGGAAAAGAGCGAGATTATGAAACTGCCACCATTAAGTTTTGCCGCTATAGTGATATCCGTAGCATTCTCTGCCGTCGCCTCTATTGCATCGGCAGAAAACATAGGTAGTGTAGACACGGCCTTCAAGCTCATAGGCCCGGACCATAAAGTCGTGGTAGAAGCCTATGATGACCCCAAAGTGAATGGCGTTACATGTTATATATCACGTGCCAAGACGGGTGGTATCTCTGGTGGCCTGGGCTTGGCTGAAGACAAATCTGAAGCTTCCATCGCTTGCCGTCAAGTTGGTCCTATCAGTTTCACGGGCTCACTCAAGCAACAGGATGAAGTCTTTAATCAAAGCTTGTCCATCCTGTTCAAAAAGCTACGCATCGTGCGCATGGTAGATCAAAAACGCAACGCTTTAATCTATCTGACTTATTCCGATAAACTGGTTGATGGTTCACCCAAGAATAGTGTCACTGCTGTTGCGGTCGATCGTAGTACGCCCATCCCTGTCAAATAGCGAGGCGGAAGTTAGTGAGAAGCAGGCTGGAGTCAGGCAGGGTCTGATATGTAAAAAATGTTTGGGTTTTTCTACCCAGCAATGAATTACGCTTACAATAGCAGACTGTAAGCGTAAGCCTTCCCTAGCGTATCAACTGTATTAATATGACAAGCCCTGCTGCAGCCCCCAGGCTGACCACTGAACAATCTGTTGATGCGCTCGTCAAGACGATACGCATACCGCCGCGTCCCAGCTTGCTGGCTGACGTGCAGGCTGAGCTTGCAGCCGACGACCCCGACCCGCGCAGATTGACTGGCATTATTGCCAACGATGTGGCCATGTCGGCATCTTTATTAAAGCTGGCAAACTCATCTTTCTTTGGTTTGCGGCTGAAAGCCAAATCTGTGGAGCATGCTGTCAATTTGTTAGGAATTACCCAGTGCGGTAATTTGATGACAGGAATTATTGCCAGGCAAAGTATACAGGTTGAAAAAATATCACTGGTCAAGTTCTGGGATTTTTCCACCAAGCGTGCCCAGGCCATGACACAACTGGCAAGACGCATGCGCGTATGCCCGGCTGATATGGCACATACGTTTGGGTTGTTTTGCGACATAGGCATACCCTTGCTGCTGGAACGCTTCCCTGATTATGCCGAGACCCTGGAACTGGCTCATGAGGAAGCTCAAGAGACCTTTAGCGCGGTAGAAGAGCAGCGTCACAATACTTCGCATACTGCCATAGGTTCTCTGATGGCCCGCACCTGGGGTTTGCCTGAAACAGTTTCACTGGCGATACTGTTACATCACGACTATAGCGTGTTGCATGATCCCAATACCGAAGATGCTGTCAAGAGCCTGATCGCGCTGGCATTATTGGCTGAGTATGGAATACAAAAATACCATGGTCAGGAGTATTCTTGCGAATGGGAAAAAGGTGGCGAAGCCGCCTGTGAATTTTTGGGTCTGTCTGCTGACGAAGTGGATGACAGATTTGAAGAGCTACACGAATTATTCAATCACGCGCACTGATCTCTTCTTTGCCGCTAAGTAATTCTCGAAAAGAATTCTCTAAAGAGCCGTCCATTATCATGGACGGCTTTTTAACAAATTGGCAGGCAACATGAAGATAGCCCGCAATAATTCAAATACGCCATTCACCGCTATGCCCAGTACACGGAAGGGTAGCAACAATAGCCACACCAGTGGGTACAGCACCAGGGCCAGTATGGCTAAAGGCCAGCAGAGTACAAACAAGATAATCCAGATCAGAAAGCCTAGCATCATTTCTCCTTAAGCGATGATGATGTGCAACAA
The DNA here is from genome assembly GCF_059418665.1 of Undibacterium sp. GW821-FHT07F11. Lineage (NCBI taxonomy): Bacteria > Pseudomonadati > Pseudomonadota > Betaproteobacteria > Burkholderiales > Oxalobacteraceae > Undibacterium > Undibacterium sp. GW821-FHT07F11. The sequence goes on along the minus strand of NZ_JBWKQH010000008.1, from coordinate 267,531 downwards.
GCTGCTCAGGATAACCAGGGCGATAGTAGCGATAACAACGCCGTCCATGTTTGCTGTGATGTTCATGATATTTCCTTTCAATTCGGGTGGGAGTGATTGCACTGTAGATCGCCGTCATGCAGGTCGCCAGCAGCAAGCGACGAAGTGCAATTTCCTAGTACCGGAATGCGTTTGGGGCGGATGAATTGAGGGAGCGGATTTGCGATGCTAGGGGTGTTTATTCACAGCAGGCTGGCTGCCTGAGCACAACTGCTTTTTACAGCAATTTCTTGTATTTACCTCTTCTATTTACAGGACTTGTTTAATCACAACAAAGTCTTGCTGGACATCCACCAACTTCTTTGCATAAGAGTCTGTCGCAAACAAAAGCAGAGCGATGAACAAGAGCTTACGTATCCATAGATTGTGCAAAGACATGCTGTTCTCCTTTTGGAGCTATAGCTAACAGCATAGTACAAAAACAATATTTAATTTGAATGATTTATCGATAAATATGAAGCCTGTGCTTTGAACTGGCAGCATTTTTTCCCGATGAACCAGGCAAATAAATTCTTGACAGGGTCAGGAAAAGCTCGCAAACTTCAATTATTAGTCAAGTGTATAGTAATTATTGAAGTGAGAAGAAATGGCCCGTCCATCCCAACAATTAGATGAAGTTTTATTGCAGAGTGGCCGCGCCCTGTTTGCCCAGCATGGTTGCGGCGGATTGTCCTTGCGCATGCTGGCTGAGCATGCGCAAGTCAATGTGGGCATGTTCCATTATCACTTTAAAAACAAGGACAATTTCCTGACCCAATTGCTGCAAACCATGTATGAGGAAGTATTTGCACAACTGCAGGCTGAAGTTAATCATGAAGGCTCACCTGTGCAGCGACTGCGCGAAGCGCTCTGTCTGTTGGGGCGTTTATTGCGTGAGCATGGCAGCTGGATAGGGCGGGTCTGGGCAGACGCGGCCCTGGGCGAAAAAGTCGCCAGACAGTTTCTTGAAAAGAATGGCGCCCGCCATGTCTTGCTGATCACAGGTTTGCTGATGCAGGCCATGCAGGCTGGCGAGATAGCCCTGGTGCAGCCTGCCCATGCCCTGTCGTTTTTGATGGGTAGTGTTGCTGCCCCCATGGTCATCGTCCCGCGTGCATTGGAGATGGGCTTTGTGCCAGCGATGCTGCAAGAACCTCTGAGCCAGGTATTAAGCGATGCAGCCATTGCCGACCGCGTCAACCGCGCCCTGTATGCGCTGGCTGCAACGAATGAGGAGTTACAACGTGCATAAAAAATTCAAACCCGCGATGACATTTATCTCGGCTCTCGCCATGTTTGCCATGCTGACTGCCTGTAATGAAAAAACATCGACCAACTGGTCAGGTTATGCAGAAGGGGAATACGTCTATATCTCTGCACCATTGGGTGGCAAGCTTGACAGCATCAAGGTGCAGGCAGGGCAACAAGTGACCAAGGATAGCCTGTTGTTTGCCCTTGATGCCGAAGCTGAAAATGCTGCCCATGATGAAGCCAATGCCCGCCTCATGAGCGCCAGGGCACAAGCCAGTAATACAGAAAAAGGCAGACGCAATGAAGAGATTGCCGTCAGCCAGGCACAACTGATCAGCGCACAGGCGCAGGCAGCACTGGCAAGGCAGGAGCTGGCACGCCAGCAGCAACTGGTGGGGCAGGGCTTTGTGTCCAAATCCCGTATGGACGATGCACAAACCAATGTCAAACTCGCGGAAGCCCGCGTAGCAGAACTGAGCGCCGCATTGAGTGTCGCAAAACTGCCAGCGCGCGTAGATGAACGCGCTGCCGCCCAGGCTGGTGCTGACGCGGCCAAAGAAGCCTTGCGCCAGACCACCTGGCGCTCAGGACAAAAATCACAAAACGCACCTGCAAATGCGCTGGTGGCAGAAGTATTTTTCCGCCAGGGGGAATATGTGCAGCCGGGTCAACCGGTATTGTCCCTGCTGCCGCCAGAAAACCGCAAAGCCAGGTTCTTTGTGCCGGAAGGCGAGCTGGGCAAGATCGCTGTTGGCCAGGCTGTCAGCCTGCATTGCGATGGCTGCGCAACAACTATCCCCGCGCACATTTCCCGTATCGCCAGTCAGGCTGAATACACACCGCCCGTGATTTATTCAAATGCGCAAAGAGCCAAACTGGTGTTCATGGTCGAGGCCAAACCTGACCAGCCTGGCAAACTTTTGCTGCATCCCGGACAGCCTCTGGATGTATCACTGCTGGCTGTAGCAACTACAGGAAAAGCACAGTGAATGCCGCACTGACTACCGCACTGAATACCGGCGTCGATACGAATAATCTCGCCATCAATGTGCATGGCTTGAGTAAATCCTATGGTGGCCGCGCCGTGGTTGACAAGGTCGAACTGCAAGTCGCCAAAGGCCGCATCTGTGGTTTCCTCGGGCCTAACGGCAGTGGCAAGACCACGACCATACGCATGCTGTGTGGCTTGTTGACGCCTGATGCAGGAACTGGTTTCTGCCTGGGTCTGGATATCATCAAACAGGCAGAGCAGATCAAGCGTCAGGTAGGTTATATGACACAAAAATTTGGACTGTACGATGATTTGTCGATACGCCAGAACCTGGATTTCGTGGCACGCCTGTTTGAACTGCCATCGAGAAAAAATGCAGTTGACCAGTCGCTGGAAAGGTTGGGCCTGACAGCCCGCCAGCATCAACTGGCAGGGTCATTGTCCGGAGGCTGGAAGCAGAGGCTGGCTCTGGCCGCCTGCCTCATCCATGAACCGCGCTTGCTGTTACTGGATGAACCCACGGCTGGCGTGGATCCCAAGGCCCGCCGTGATTTTTGGGACCAGATCCATTTGCTGGCGGACCAGGGTATCACCGTGCTGGTGTCCACCCACTATATGGACGAAGCAGAGCGGTGCCATGAACTCTGCTATATCGCCTACGGCAAAATACTGGCACGTGGCACCGAGGCCGAGATTATTCGTGACTCCAAACTCAAGGTCTGGACACTGCAAGGTGAACAACTGGGTGCCTTGCTGGAACCATTGAAATCAGCACCTGGTGTATTAAGTGTTGCTGCTTTCGGCAATGCTGTTCATGTGGCGGGGCTGGATGAGGCACTGGTCTTGCAGGCCCTGGACACTATCAGGCATCAGGCCAATATCCAAATCACGCCCAGTGCCGCCAATCTGGAAGATGTCTTCATCAGCCTGATCGCTAGTGCACCTGATAATTTTTCCAAGGATGACCTGCGACAAAAACAGCAAAAGGCAGCAGCATGAAAAAATTTTCGCTGGCCCGCATGTTTGCCATCTTCATCAAGGAATTCCAGCAAATGATGCGTGACCGCCTGACCTTTGCCATGGCGGTCGGCATCCCCATTTTGCAGCTCATCCTGTTTGGCTATGCCATCAATACCGACCCCAAGGGTTTGCCAACTGCCGTAGTCAGTACCGACAACAGCCCCATGGCGCGCAGCTTTGTCGTTGCCATGCAAAACACTGGTTACTTCCGTATCGATTCGGTAGGGCAGAGTGAGCAAGAGGCAGAACGCTTGCTGGAAAACGGAAAAATACAATTCATGCTGGTGATACCGCCACAATTCACTCAACAAATGGTGCGTGGTGAGAAACCGGCTTTGCTGATATCTGTCGATGCGACCGATCCATCCGCATCGGGCAATGCAATTGCTGCACTGAATGCCATCGCCACCCAGGCCTTGCATCATGACTTGAAAGGCCCTTTGCAATACCTGCAAACCGGCACGCCCGCTTATGAAGTGCGTGTACACCGCCGCTATAACCCTGAAGGCCTGTCACGCTATAACATCGTCCCCGGCCTGATAGGCACCATACTCACGATGACCATGGTCATGCTGACTTCACTGGCCATGACACGCGAACGCGAGCGCGGCACCATGGAAAACCTGCTGGCAACCCCAGTACGTCCGGCAGAAGTCATGGTAGGTAAAATTCTGCCCTATGTGCTGATGGGCTATATACAACTGGGCGTCATCATCAGTGCTGCCTTCCTGTTATTTGAAGTACCGATGATGGGCAGCTTCAGCCTGCTGATGAGCATGATAGGCGTCTTCATCCTGGCCAATCTTGCGGTCGGCTTCACTTTTTCCACGATAGCCAAAAACCAGTTGCAAGCCATGCAGATGACTTTCTTTTTCTTCCTGCCATCCATGCTCCTGTCCGGCTTCATGTTCCCTTTCCGCGCCATGCCAGAATGGGCGCAAGTCATAGGTGAAGCTCTGCCCTTGACGCATTTCCTGCGCATCGTGCGGGGTATTTTATTAAAGGGAAATACCGCAGGCCAGCTCATGCCTGAGCTATGGCCCATGCTGGTATTTTTACTGTTGGCGGGGTTTGTGGCTTTGAAGAGGTATAGGCAGACGTTGGATTGATATGGGAAAAAGCTAAGTGCTTGAAGGTGAAGGTATTTGTGCCAACAGTCTCTGCCATAATTGCAGAGACTGTATTCCAACATAACCGGATTCTTGTGCGTCGTTGCATTCAATGATGATCCAGTGACCATTTGCTGTTTTTGCAAAGTCTATGACTAAAAATGGAACAGCCAGTCTGGCGGCAGCCTTGGCTGCAATGGCAAGTCCAATATCTGCATCAGGACTATCATATGGCTGCACCTGATACCAATAGCGTCCCCAACCCACGCAGACGCCATGCCACCAGAATGAACGGTACTCAATGGACACCTGCACTTTACCAGGAACTGTGTCATCTACTTTTGCGAGAGAAATAAACTCACGTATGACGGGTTTTTGCCAGTGCAATATCGCATCGTTTTGATAAAGATGAATTGCTCTTTCATAGTGAACACGGTTTTGTATGACGGCGAGATCGGGATTGTGTTTGCTGGTTTGTCTGGAACCTTTCAGAAAAACTGGCCAGTCAAAGTTGGATTCAATTTCTTGCACTGTCGGTAAGGTTTCATAAACTACAGTACGTGGTGTGAGTTCACTTATCAATGGATACCAGGCTTCCAGCTCGCTTGCCAATATGTGTTGGTCTGGCGCGTTGACGAGCTGCAAACCCATCTCCAGTTTTTCTTCATACTCTTGTACGTAATTAGCGATTGCACCTACCCGCATGATGCAAGGGTGCTGTCCTTCAATTAGATAAGGATGCTTGCATGAAAAATGCAAATCAAAATCGAAGTCATAGACTGCAACACCAAGCTGTTCGCTGACGACGAATAATTTTTCTTCAATTAGGGCAAGGTTCATTGCGAGTGAGTCTCTTTCATCCTGGCTGAAAGCACCAGTGCCAAGGCTCATATTGAAACCCGCTGCTATTTCCCGGCGGGTAAGACATATGGAAACCAAAGCGCCCGGCATTATTTTGCAACCACGCAAAGGCCGTCGTGGTGTCGAAAGAAATTTCCAGCTCCGGGTCTTCTGGCGTGGCAATATCGATGGCGCGGCCGGTGTGGTGTTCGCTGTAGCCGGGTGGGGCGCAGACCAGCAGGATGTCTTCCAGTTGCTGGCCCTCAGCCAGTTTGTCGCTGATAATCTCGGTTTGTCTGGCGATGCTGCGGAAGGCAGAAATCATCAATAGTGCTATGCCGTCCTGGCTGGCAGCTTTCTTCATGGCTTGCCACGCTAGCTTGGTGGCAGGTGTCAGCAGATATTGCCTGCCATCTTCTCCGGTTTCTGCCAGTACCAGTTCTGCGGCTTCTTGCTGTAGCAACAGGCCACGCTGTTCCAGCAATTGCGGCGGAATGGTGAAGTTTTCAGCGTGACCAACTGCCATGTTTATTTTGCTTTCAGGTTGGCGATCAGGGTATCCAGCATGGCGGCGGTTTCTGCATCTGGCATGCCGTCAAATTTTGTTGGCCGGTACTTGGTCTGGAAGGCGATCAGCACGCTGCGGGTGGCTTCATCAAGCAGGCCGGTTTGCGGAATGCCGTAACCATATTGTGCGAGTTTTTGCTGGAACCATTTGATCTCTGGTAATTGCAATTCATAAGCTGTCATGCGTTGCGCGACTTCATCTGCCTTGGGCCAGGGGATCAGGCCGGCATCGGCCAGTTGCTTCCACGGGAACATTGGGCCGGGGTCAGATTTGCGCATGGGGGCGATATCGGAATGACCAAGTATATATTCAGGGCGTATCTGGTAACGCAGGGAGATGTCCTTGACCAGGGCAATCACACGGTCTATCTGGGCTTGTGGGAAGGGGAAATAAATGCGGCCTTCCGGCGTATCCTTGAAACCGAGATTGACGATTTCTATGCCTATGGAACTGGCATTCAGACGGCTATAGCCTTTCCATTCACTGAGACCGGCATGATAAGCCATGTGATTTTCTGGCACCAGTTGCCAGACCTTGATGGGGTCTTCATCACCGACGAGATAATTTGCGCTGACGGCCTGCTGGCTGAGTACCCGCAATGAAGTGGGCTGATCCAGTGCGGTGTAATGCAGGACGATGAATTGCACGCGTTCTTCCTGGCTCTTGGCAGAAATGCTGGTATCGAGTCTGCCCATGGGGCCGACCGTGGCACAGCCGCTGATGAAGATGCTGGCAGCAGCAAATAAGCTATATAGACTGACTTTATTCATGATAGTTTTTTGAGTTGTCGGGCAGCGAGTCGTGCTGCGGAAAAATGGGCTTCGCAAGTACTCTGGCGCAGACTGATTTCTGGCGACAGATGCAGGCGCAGGGATTCTACTATGGCGGGATGCAGTTCTTGTACCCTGCCGCTGAGTGCAATGGGCTTATTGCCAAAACGGGTGCACATGGCCATGCCCAGACGTGCCAGTTCCTTGCCTGCGCTTTGTAATATGGCCATGGCGACCGGGTCGCTATCGGCAGCGGCAGCAACGGCCATAGCCAGCTTGCCTATGTCGCCACGGCTGCGGTGGTAGATAAAGTCACGTGATATGTTCCAGTCATTGCCGCCGATGAGCTTGAACAGGCGCTTCGCCATTTCTGAATTTTTCCAGTGATCGGGATGTTCATCTTCGGCGCGCCATAGTTTGCGCATGGCTTCACGCGCAATCCAGAAACCACCACCGGCATCATCCAGCAAATAACCACGACCACCGGCGCGGTGAAACTCACCATTTGCATCTATGTAGGCAGCGATGGAGCCGGTACCGGCATAAATCAGGTAACCCGTACCTGGTTTGAAAATATCGAGGTAGGCAATTTCTATATCATTGCTGACTGAGATTTGTTCTTTTTCCAGATCAAAGCAGTCGGCCAGCATATCTGGCAGGGTATGGGCATCACCACCAAAACCGGTAATGCCTGCACGTATGCTGCTTACCTTGCCATGGCTGCGCGTGGCGGCGGCCAGACTGGCAAATACCTGGTGTACGGCTTGCGTACCTTCAGCGTTATCGGTTTGCAAGGCAGTCAGACCGGCAGCAGTGCCGCTGGCAAGGATTTGTTCATCTTTAGTCGCCAATGCCCAGCGGGTTTGCGTGCCGCCTGCATCTATACCCAGCGCAATGTCGGTGGTTTGCAGTGGCAAGGGCGTTTGCTGGTCAGATGGCATAAATGTAGGCTGGTGTGCTGATTTCTGGGGAATTTGATGAAACATCGTGGAGCTGAATCGCAATAACTGGCAGTTGTTCGTTTATCATAGGGCGCTTCTGGCACTGGCAGCGAATGAAAAGATGCATCCGGCTTATAACTTTTTGCTATGAAGCAGCAGCAAAATTTCAATCGCAATCCCGGTATTTTACTGGGAAGATGAACCCTACCACTTAAGAAAAAGATCAAGATGACAAGCGAGACAGTCACTGCAGTCAACAATCCTGAGGTTCCGGCGGGCGGGGTCTGGCGCTGGATACCGTCATTGTATTTCAGCCAGGGCATTCCATACGTCGTGGTAATGACACTTTCCGTCATTATGTACAAAAACCTGGATATTTCCAATTCAGACATTGCCTTATATACAAGCTGGCTATACCTGCCGTTTGTGATCAAGCCTTTCTGGTCTCCTTTCGTGGACATGTTCAAGACCAAGCGTTTCTGGATTGTTACGCTGGAACTGGTGATTGGCGCACTCTTTGGCCTGGTGGCCTTAACTATCCCCATGCCGGGTTTTTTCCAGGCTACGCTGCTGGTCTTCTGGTTATTAGCATTCAGTGCTGCTACCCACGACATCAGTTCTGACGGATTTTACATGTTGGGGCTGGAACAGCATCAGCAGGCTGCTTTTGTTGGTGTGCGCAGCATGTTTTTTCGCATGGCCATGCTGTATGGGCAGGGGGCTCTGGTGTATATGGCAGGTTCGCTGCGTGATCTGACGGGTGATGTCAGGTTTGCCTGGGTTGTAGTTTTTAGTGTACTAGCGATGAAGTTCATCAGTCTCGCGGTTTACCATAAATGGGCTTTGCCACGCCCTGCCAGTGATACGGCGCATGGTGACCCAAATCAGGTGGTGGCGACTTTCTTCACGATCTTTGGCAAGTTCATCAAAAAGAAAAACATCTTGCTGACCATTGCCTTTCTCTTGCTGTATCGCTTTGGTGAAGCGCAACTGGTGAAGATGGCACCACCGTTTTTGCTCGACAGTGTGGATAAGGGGGGGCTAGGCCTTTCTACACAGGCAGTTGGTATCGTATATGGCACCATGGGCATGATTGCTCTGACCATAGGTGGTCTGGCAGGGGGCGCGCTGATCTCTCGTTTTGGTTTGAAGCGTATGCTCTGGCCCATGGCACTGGCGATCAATGTACCGCATCTGGTGTATGTGTACCTGGCCTTTGTGCAGCCACAAAATATTTATCTGATCGGCGCTGCTGTCGCCATAGAGCAAATGGGTTATGGCTTTGGCTTTACGGCTTATGTGCTGTACATGATCATGATTGCCGATGGCGAACACAAGACGGCACATTATGCGATTTGCACAGGCTTCATGGCGCTGAGCATGATGTTGCCCGGCATGTTCAGTGGCCGCTTGCAAGAGTATCTGGGCTATGCCCATTTCTTTGTCTGGATATGTATCGCTGCCGTGCCTACCTTTATCGTCACCGCCCTCATTAAAGTGGACCCGGCTTTTGGCAAAAAAGCTGAATAGAGGCTGAATAAAATATGAACAGAACTACTTATCCTTATCACTTTCAAAGCAACAGCTACAGCTCACCACAACCTGGCAGCAGTGTCATTATCACCGGTGCCGTGCATGGCAATGAAACCTGTGGCACCCAGGCCATACGCCGCGTCATTGCTGAACTGGAAGATGGCAGCCTGCAATTGCTGGCTGGCCGTTTGACGCTGGTGCCGGTATGCAATCCGCTGGCTTACAAAATGGGACAAAGGGAAGGCGAACGCAACTTGAACCGTCGCCTGATACCGACAGCAGATGTGCAGGAATTTGAAGATCATGTGGCAAACTGGTTATGCCCTCTGATGGCTCAGCATGATGTCTTGCTGGACCTGCATTCTTTCCGTAGCCAGGGAGAACCTTTTGTCCTGATAGGACCAGAAAATAACCGTGGTCCCATAGAATCATTCAGTCATGAACAGCAGGAACTAGCGATGGCCATGCGCCTCGGTGTGCACAGACTAGTCGATGGCTGGCTCAGTACTTATGCCCGTGGCGTACAACGACGCCAGGTGCGGCTGGCCCATGATGCGGATGCCAAAGCCATCGCAAATGCAAATACACAGTTTGGCGTCGGTACGACAGAATACATGCGCTCAGTCGGCGGTTATGCCATGACGCTAGAATGCGGCCAGCATCTTGACCCGCAAGCGCCAGCGGTGGCTTATGCCGCCATCGTCAACAGCCTGCGTCATCTGGGTGTGATTGCCGGTGCAGTGCCAGAACCTGTGGCACAGATGGAAGCCCTGCGCATCTATGATGTCATCGATAAACTGCATGATGGCGATAGTTTCGTGCGCGAATGGCGCAGCTTTGATGAATTGAAACAGGGCGAGCTGATAGGCATGCGCGCTGATGGCACTGAAGTCAGGGCAGATCAGGATGGTCGTATCATCTTCCCTGATGCAGGTGCCAGTGCCGGGGAAGAGTGGTTTTACCTGACCAAGCCTAACCCTCGTCTGGCCGAATTTGCAAAGGCCAAAGCATGAGTTTGCGTTTCTTATTTTTGGCATTGCTGAGTGTGTCTGTCCTGATCAGCGTGACATCTGCACATGCCGCAGTCAGCACTGAAAAAGTCTTGCGTGTGCTGGTGACCACGCCAGAGAGCAGTCTCGACCCGGCAGTAGCATCGGACGTACCTTCGGTCAGTATCAACGAAAATATTTTTGAACCCATGCTGCGCTATGACTACCTGGCGCGGCCTGTCAAACTCAAACCCAATACTCTGAAAAGCATGCCGGAAATCCTGGATCAGGGCAAAACCTATGTCCTGCATCTGCAACCTGGGATCATGTTTACACCTGACCCTGCATTCAAGGGCAAGCCCAGGGAATTGACTGCGGAAGATTATATCTACAGCATCAAGCGCATCTATGATCCTGCTGTCAAGTCGCCCTGGTTGTTCATGTTTGAAGGAAAGTTGCTTGGCGATGAAAAACTTAAGCCAGCCAAAGATGGCAAAAGCCAGGGCTTCAATTTGCAAACCAGCATACCCGGTTTGCAAGCGGTGGATAAATACACGCTGCGCGTACGATTGAATGCGCCAGACAGTAATTTCCTGTTCATCCTCGCAACTACCGCTACTGGTGCAGTGGCCAGGGAAGTGGTTGAGGCTTATGGCAACCAGGTTGGCAATCACCCTATAGGTACTGGCCCTTTCATACTAGGCCAGTGGCAGCGCAGTTTTCGCATAGAGTTACTGGCGAATCCGCAGTACCGCAAAGTCGTGTTCAATGACCAAGGTGCTGATGACAATACCAGGAAAATTGCTGCCAGCCTGGCGGGGCAGACTTTGCCACGTGTCAGCAAGGTAGAAATCAAGATCATGGAAGAGCAGCAGTCGCGTGTGCTGGGTTTCTTGAACCATGAATTCGATTATCTTGAACAAGTGCCGCCACCACTGTCGAATATGGTGCTTGATGACGGCAAGCTCAAGCCAGCATTGCAGCAACAGGGCGTGCGCCTGTCGCTGTTCACCCCACTGCAGACTTATTACATGTGGATGAATATGGAAGATCCGGTGATAGGTGGTTATACGCCAGAGAAAATCGCCTTGCGCCGTGCCATTGCCCTCAGTTATGACAGCAAGGAAGACATCGCTCTGATGGAAAAAGGTCTGGCGATACAGGCGCAATCGCCTCTGCCGCCCAATGTACTTGGCTACGACGCCAACTATAAAACCCCGGTGCAATATGATGTGAAGCTGGCCAATGCCTTGCTCGACAAGTTTGCTTATAAACGTGCCGCAGATGGTTACCGCAAGCTGCCTGACGGTCAGCCCCTGCATCTGCAAATGCATAGTCTGGCCAGTACTACCGGTCGCTTGCGCGATGAAGTGTGGCGCAAGAATTTGGATGCGATTGGCATCCATGTCAGCTTCAAAACCGACAAACATTCAGAAGTCTTGCGTGCAGCCCGCCTTGGCAAGGTACAGATGACTGAGGCCAACTGGATAGCCGACTTCCCCGATGCCGAGAATTTTTACCAGCTCCTGTATGGTCCCAATGCTGGCCGTGCCAATTACTCGCGCTTCAACCTGCCAGCCTTTAACAAACTGTATGAAGAAGCCATGCGCCTGAGCGACAGCCCGGAGAGAACGGCTATTTACCGGCAAATGGCCCAGCTCATGCACGGCTACAGCCCCTGGGTGCCGCGTATACATCCGGTGACGGCAGATTTATCTCAGCCCTGGTTGCAAAACTACTATAGACATCCAGTGGATTTCACAAGCTGGCGCTATGTCGATGTTGATGTTGCTGCCCGTAATAAAGTATTAAAATAAATTGCATTGATTGCCTGTTGGAAGTTCAAAGCTTGATCATTCCATCTGGTTATATGTCATCGGTAAGTTTTCATTGGCAGGTGCAGGTGACTCACCCTATGCTGCAATTATGAAAAACTCTGTTGTGTGGAGAATGTGTGCGTTGTGAATTGATTGCTGATCATCCTGATTTTTGCCGGCTCGATACCGTCAGCGGCATAGTTATCGATTTACGTTATGTCGGTGCCGACAATTTTGTCGGTCGTGAGTTATATGGTGATCTGGACTGTAGCTGGTTGCACCGTGAAGCGATAGCCGCCCTGCAGGCTGCGGTCAACTGGTTGCACGAACATCACCCTGACTTGCGCATACTGGTACTGGACGCCCTGCGCCCGCACCGTGTGCAGGAAATGCTGTGGCAACACCTGGATGGTACACCCTTGCGCATGTACGTGGCCGACCCGGCACGGGGCTCCATCCATTCCTTTGGCATGGCGGTGGATGTGACTCTCATTGATGCTGATGGCAAGGAACTGGATATGGGCAGCGGCTTTGATGCACTCGAAGAAAAATCACATCCGGCGCTGGAACAAAGAATGCTGGCCGAAGGTCAGCTCACCCAGCACCAGCTAGACCAGCGCGGTATATTGCGGGCGGCAATGGCACATGGTGGATTCAGGGGCATCAATAGCGAATGGTGGCATTTCAATTGTGGTGACCCGGTGGTCGTGCGTGAAACCTATCTGCGTATTGACTAAGGATGCAGTCTTATCCTGCCCGCTGCCTGTTCGTACTCATGTCCTTACTGGCAAGTCAGGTCATGGCACAAGTCAATCCAGAACTCGAACAGCAAAAGCAGGTGATGCAGCAGATAAGCCAACAATTGACTGCAATTGTCGCGCAGTCTGATACAGCGCTTTCCAGCCTGTCTGTACTGGCAATCAAGGCTGGTAAAGTCGTTTACCAGCAGCAGTTTGGTAAAGCTTATATCGACCAGAAAAATCCCGCCAATAGTCTGCCTGCTGACAGCCAGACCCTGTTTCGCGTTGCTTCGGTGTCCAAGATGGTTGCCGCCATAGGTGCCATGTGTCTGGTAGAACAGGGCAAACTTGACCTGGATACAGATATTAGCAACTACCTGGGTTTCAAGCTCAGGAACCCGCACTATCCGGATGTAGTCATTACTACCCGCATGCTGCTGGGTCACACATCATCCCTGCGGGATGACGGTGGCGATAACTTTTCGGCAGATGTTACTATGCAGAGTTTCCTGCAGCCTGGTGGCAAGAATTATGCGCAAGGTTTGCAATGGGCTGATCCGGCGACAGCCAAACCGGGAGAGAACTTTGCTCCTGGTCTTTATTTTCATTATGTGAATTTGAACTGGGGTGTGCTGGGCACCGTCATGGAAGCCGTCAGCGGCCAGCGCTTTGATGTGCTCATGCAAAATCTGGTTTTGCAACCCTTGCAGATAGAAGGCGCGTATCACCTTGAACTCTTATCGACGGATGCCTTTTCGCGGCTGGCTGTCTTGTACCGCAAGCAGGCTAATGAAGTGTGGAATGCGCAAGGCCCGTGGGTGGCGCAGACAGACGATTTCCGTAATAAGCCTCTGCTTAAAAGGCAGCTGCAAAACTACCGGCCAGGCACGAATGCGGCTTTGTCCAGCCCGCAAGGTGGCTTGCGCATCAGCGTGCAGGGTTTGAGCCGCATCATGCTGATGCTCATGAACCAAGGTGAGCTTGATGGAGTGCGTTTGCTAAAACCTGCCAGCGTCAAGGCTTTGACTGCAGAGCAATGGCGTTACGATGCAAGTAGTCACAATGGTGATGATTACCGTGGCCTGTTTCTGTCCTGGGGGCTGGGTTTCCAGCGTTTTACTGACACCAGCGCTGCGCATTATGGGGACAGGCTGGTACAGGCTAGACCTGCCTTCAAGCCGGTTGGTCATCTGGGGTTTGCTTATGGTTTGCAATCGGCCTTCCTGTTTGATCCGGCAGCACGTAATGGCATTATCTATGTCATAGGCGGTGTTGCGGCTGACCCGGAAAAAAATCCTGGTATCTATTCCAGTCTTAGTATTTGGGAAGAGCAGATACAGACATCGCTTTACACTCTGTTTTAGCTGGTACGGGCAATAAACTCAGCCCCAGCTTCCTTGATGCATTCGACGAAAGCGCGCGCAGAGCGTGACAGTGGCGTTGATTTTACCGTCAGCAGATACAAATCCACAGGAACATTTGGTGACAGCGGGCGACATTGCACTTTGCTATGGTCAGATGTGGCGGCAGTAAAGGGGTCGATGACGGCTGCGCCTGCACCCAGCTCCACCAGTGTCCTGGCCAGCAAGTAGGTCTGCACCACGGTGTAAGAAGTAAAGCTCAAACCTTGTTCTTCACAGGCATCCATGACGCGGCTGACGAGATGGTCATCGAGATCCAGCGCAATCAGGTTCTTGGGCAGGTCGGCAACGGGCAGGGCAGTATTGTCCAGGTTCTTTGCCCAGCTACCCAGCGGCGCGATGGCAGTCATGCTGCCGCGTATCAAGGGTTCAGACGCGATATTTGGGTGACAGGGGTCGTACAGGGACAGCGCAAAATCCACGTCGCCCAGCAACAGGGCATTGACAATCTCGCTGGTGTGATGGGTCGCCAGTGTGCAATGCACATTGCCAAATTTCTTGCGCCAGGCAGCCAGCGCAGTGGGGACTACGGTAATCGACAAGGTCGGTGTCGATGCCAGTCTGACGGCCTCGTCAGGGTGATTTTTCAAGTTGCTGGCCAGCCTGCGTACTGATTGCAAATCGCGGTTGAGTTTATCGACTTCAGCAAACAGCTTGTGCGCTTCTGGCGTGGGGTGCAGCTTGCCCTTGATGCGCTCGAACAGTTTCAGGCCCAGCTGTATTTCACAATGCTGCAAGACCTTGGTGGCGGCTGGCTGTGAAATATTCAACAATTGTGCAGCACCACTGATCGTGCCTGCCTGCATGATGGCATGAAAAACTTCGATATGACGCAAACGCATGGTGAAAGTCCATTCAGCAAAAAATCGAGCTTGATTGTAACGCCTGACAAGGGATGTTGTCGCGCTTATTGCCGCGTCTGCGGCTTGTGGCTTTATGGTCTGCTTTGCAGGGCAAGACGCAAGTTGTCACCGCAGGCCAGCAATTTGGCATGTGCGGCTGTCACGCTGATGTTGCTCAGGATAGCCAGTATGGCAGTCTTGACGTGGAAGTCGCATTCTTCCAGTATGCGGCGGCAATGTACTTCATCCCGCCCGGTTGCGTGCATGGTCAGGGCAACGGTGCGTCGCAGCAGTTTGACATTGGTCGGTTTGACATCCACCATGAGGTTGCCATAGACCTTGTGCAGCCTGACCATCAGGGCGCTGGAAAAGCTGTTCAGGGCGACTTTTTGTGAGGTGCCTGCTTTCAGGCGGGTACTGCCTGAAATCACTTCGCTGCCAGTATCCAGCGTGATGCCTATCTCTGCCTGCAAAGTCACAGGTGCGCCAGGATTATTGGCAAAGCCTATGGTCAGGGCACCCGCCTGACGCGCTGCCTGCAAGGCACCCAGCACATAGGGGGTAGCGCCGGATGCGGCAATCAGCATCACCACATCATTGGCGGTCAAAGCCAGTTCCTGAATTTCTTTTGCGCCTTGGTCAGCATCATCTTCCGCGCCTTCAACAGCCACAAACATGGCCTGCTTGCCACCTGCCAGCAAGGACAGGGCGCGCTCATTTGGCCATGAGAAGGTCGGCAATAATTCGACACCATCCAGCACACCCAGGCGGCCAGAGGTACCTGCCCCCACATACACCAGACGGCCACCTGCCAGTATGCGCGGTGCGGCGGCATCCACAGCCGCTGCGATCTGTGCCGCAGCCAGGCTGACGGCACGTATGGCATTGAACTGATCATCAATGAAGGCATCAACCAGTTGCGTGGTCGGGTATAAATCCAGTCCGGTGTGGTTAATGCTTGGTGCTTCTGTATTCAGCATGGCTTGATTCCTTTTCTCTCATTACCTTATGTCCTCTGCAGGCAGAGCACAAATGAAAGCTGATACCCGGCCCATAACTTCAGGTAATGCATGCGGCTGCAGGAATTATTTGCAGATACCCTTTGATCAGCTTATGCTGAGCTGTCATCAAAGCATAGGTAAAACATGCAAATTCGTCGTCATCTGATAGGGATACTGGCTATCAGCCTGCTGCTAGCGGCTTGTCAGTGGGGCTGGCTGCAAGGTGGCGATACCCGCCATCAATTAATCATTTCAGTCCCAGAGCAAAAAATGGTGTTGCTGGAAGACGGTAAGCAAGTAGCGGCCTATGCCATTTCTACCGCCAAACGTGGCATAGGTGATATGCCTGACAGTTATATGACGCCTGGAGGCCGCATGCAGATCGCCGAGAAAATCGGTGCTGGCGTACCCTTGGGCTCAGTCTTCAAAGACCGCATGCCAACAGGCGAAATCGTGGCTGCAGACGCGCCTGGGCGTGACCCCGTGGTGACACGCATCCTGTGGTTGCGGGGTACCGAAGTGCGCAACCGCAATGCTTATCCGCGTTTTATCTACATCCACGGTACGCCACAGGAAAGCCTGCTGGGTACGCCTGCAAGCTATGGCTGCATACGTATGCGTTCTGTCGATATTGCAGAGTTGTTTGAGCGGGTAGGTGTAGGGGCGGTAGTCGATGTAGTTGAAAAGCCCGTGGATATGACAGCATCCTGATTATTTAATTGAAAATATCTTTCAGGATTTACAATTTAATGACAATTTGAGTACATTTTTGAACTGATTCAATAGAGTGGCAGGCGTATTATGGCCAAGTGTTTCTATTCTGACAGCTCAATTGAAAGCTCAATATGCGCCCTACACTCCTATGCTCAAGCTTGCTGCTCGCCCTGGTTTCTGCCTGCGGCGGGGCAGGTATCGCTGCTACAGCCACTGCTTCCGATACCAGCAAGCCCCAGGCTGTCAGTACAGTCAAATCCTCGTTAACACGCAATGTTGCCCCGCAGACCAGTGATGCTGATCTGGCCGCAGCAGTGGGCGGAAATACCGAATTTGCTCTCAAAATCTTGCCTTTGCTGGATGCTCAGGGCGACAGTAACCTCGTCTATTCGCCATATAGCCTGACACTGGCACTGGAGATGGCGGCGGCAGGTGCCAAGGGTGATACCCTCAGCGGTATGGAAAAGGCGCTGGCTTTCCAGTTGCCGCAAAGCCGTTTGCAACCCGCCCTGAATCGTCTCGATTTACTGCTGGCAGATAAAACCTCGACGGCAGCCAAACCGAACGCCCAATTACCCAACCTGAATATCGCGAATGCCCTGTGGGCACAGCAGGGTTATAGCTTGCAAAGCAGTTACCTTGATGCACTCAGTGTGAATTTTGGCGCTGCTGTGAATTTGCAGGACTTCGTCAACGCTGCTGAACCTTCACGCCTGACGATTAATAACTGGGTAGCTGACCAGACCCAGCAAAAAATCAAGGACCTGATACCTGCCGGTGGAGTCTCACCAATGACTCGCGTGGTACTGACAAATGCGATCTGGTTCAAGTCAGACTGGGCACAGCCATTTACCAAAGAAGCGACGAGGAACCAGGATTTCACTGACCGTAAAGGCAGCGTGAAAAATCTGCCTTTCATGAATCTGACCAGCAATTTCCCTTATGTGCAGGGCAAGGGTTATCAGGCGGTGGAGCTGCCTTACATCGATAACAAACTCGCCATGTTGCTTGTTGTGCCTGATGCCGGCAAGTTTGATAGTTTTTTCCAGAGCCTGAGCAGCACTACTATCAGCGACATTACGACAGGCTTGAAAGACAATTACATTGCCCTGAGCATGCCCAAGTTTAACTTCAGTGCCAGCCCGGCGATGAATTCCAGTCTGAGCACTCTGGGCATGGGTGCTGCCTTTGATGCAAGCAAGGCAGATTTTTCCGGTATAAGCGGTAACCGCGAATTGTCGATTTCTGGTGTCGTCCACAAGGCCTTCATCAATGTTGATGAGAAGGGCACAGAAGCTGCCGCTGCTACGGGTGTATTGATCGGTGTCACAAGCATTAATGTGACTCAACCGTTGAAGTTGACGCTGGATCGTCCTTTTCTGTTCATGATCAGGGACAGGCAGACTGGCCTCATCATCTTTATGGGTAAGCTCATGAATCCTGCTGCAAGCTAATCGATAGATGCTTTAGTTGTAGAGCATAAAAAAATCCCTTGGCATTGATGGATGCCAAGGGATTTTTGTTGTAGCTTTTTACTTGTGCGTTTTACTTGAACTTGTAATTCGCCAGCAAAGTAAATGCACGTCCGCGTGGATCAGCTACGCGTGGTTCCCAGGAACTGCCTGCACCGGTGTTGCTGTCATAAGTGATGGCAAATGGCGGATCGGTATTGAAGATGTTTTTCAAACCAGCAGTCAGTGTCAGGTTTTTGATGCCGCTATAAGTCACGCTCATGTTGTAGATGATATAGGCTTTGACATTGGGATTGTAGTTGGATGGCATGACCAGGCCACTCTGTACGCCAGGCAAGACCTGGTCCTTGTAGCCAGCACGGTAAATCTGCGTGAAGGTGCCTGTCCAGTCGCCCTGGGTGTAGTTGACATAGGCAGTATGCTTCCACCTCAGGCCCAGATCGCCGGTGAAGGTGAAGCGGCCAACTTCGCTCTCACCATAAGGTGCGTTCGCCATGGGGCGGGATTTTTTCTCCAGCAGATAAGAGCCATCCAGACCGGCAGCCCATTTGCCATTCAGGATTGCACCATTCGCTTTTGCACCAAGTTCCACACCCCGGGTAATACTCGAACCGGCATTGACCCAGCGTTGATCAACGAAAATCAATGCGCCTGTACTGTCACGCAAGAACTGGTCTTTGAACAGCTCATAATTTTGCAGCATCGTAGTCAGGTCTATGGACATGATGGAATTTTCCTTACGGATTTCCCAGATGTCTGCGTTGGCACTGAAGTTACTGCTCGGTGCCCAGACCACACCTACTGTTCCTTGCTTGGCTTTTTCAGGACCCAGCGTGGTTTTACCGCCAGTCAGGATGTTTGGTGTGATGGCTGCGCAACCAGGTTTGCTGCTATCGACCTTCAAAGTCGGGCAGGTGGCTGGATCGGCCAGGTCTTTACCAGCATAAGGTGAATCGGTAATGCCGTTAAACAATTGATTGAACGAAGGGGCACGGAAGCCGGTGTTGTATGAACCACGGAACAGCAGCGTATCTGTTGGTGTATAACGGAAGCTCAGTTTTGGATTGAAGGTATTGCCAAAGCCTGAATAATGATCCTGGCGACCGGCAACTGTGACTTCCAGTGACTTGAACACCGGTACCAGTACCTCCGCATACACCGCACGTATATCGCGACTGACTTTAGGCAGTGCATTGCTGTCATCAAAAGGCGCATTCAGGATGGCAGGGCGCACGCTGGATGCCCTTGCATCGCCGTTGAAAGTATATTCTTCCTTGCGCACATCCATGCCAACAGCTGCCATGACAGCACCGGCAGGCAATTGCCAGATTTCACCGGACAGGGCAGCATCTGCCTGTGTCAACGTGGTTTTGCCACCATACAATGTGACGCCTGCTGCGGAGGTGCTGTTGATCAGGTCAAGCGCAGCTTGTGACTGTTTTTCACCAGGCTTCAGGAAAGGATTGATGATGCCCGTACCCAGCGCATTCGCCAGGGCGACCGTGTAGTTATAACCGGTACCCAGTTTGGATTGGGACTCACTATAGGCACGTGACAGGCCGACGCGGTAATCCCATTTGCCTATCTGACCATCGGCACCCAATTGCAGGCGGCCTGCTTCTGTCTTGGTGGTAATTTCACGGTTACCGCATTCCATACAACGCCAGCGGTAGGCGATAGGCGCACCGCGATTGGCTTCTATGCTGGGAAATACTGCAACGATGGCATTGAATACATCGTTGTAGGCAGAACCTGTGCTTGGATAAAATGAAGAAGCAGGGAAGTTGGTGCCAGGAGAAACCTGGTTAGGCGAAAAGCGCTTGGACACTTCAACCTGGGAGCCGACAGCCTCGGCAAACAATTGATGTGTACCTATCCTGAAAGTGCCGCGCGCGACAAAGTTGTCGTTCTTGACGGGCTGCTGCAGCACAGCAGCGCGGCCAGTATCCCAGGCGCAGGCATATTTGGAAGATGCTACGTCCCACAATTTGGCATCATAAGCCGCCATGCCATCAACGGCGCTACAACCAGCACCGCCCGGCAGGTTCAGCACATTGATGGCGTTCATGACCTGTGTAGTACCAGGGAAGACCGGGCCATTATTGCTCTTGTTGCTGAGTATGGTATTGGCCAGCGAGGTGGCAAATACAGTTGCATTCGGTGTGCCACGGGTATCAACCGACAAGCCGCGGTTAGGCTGGAAGGTATTCACAAAATCGCGTTGGTCACCGCGCAGGGCGTCGTTCTCGCTATGGGTGGCAGTGAGCAGGACATTGTAACTATCTTTGTCCAGGTCACCAAAACCACCAACGACAGAGACGCGCTTGATATTGCCGCCACCTTGTTGGGAAATGTCTGTGAATGCCTGGGCTTCCAGTCCATTGTAATTCTTGCGCAGGATGAAATTGATGACACCACCAATGGCATCCGTACCGTAGATGGCTGAGGCACCATCTTTCAGGACTTCGATTCTTTCCACCGCAGCCATGGGGATGGAATTCAGGTCAACTGCCGAGCCCTTCATGCCATGGGTGGCAACGCGGCGGCCATTCAGCAATACCAGCGTGCTGTCGGCACCCTGACCACGCAGGTTGGCGGAGGAGGCACCGTTATTGCCGCGCTGGGCACCAGACGTGACGTCAGCATTACTGGCCAGATTGTCAGAACCATTGCCATTGATGTTCAGATTGGCAATAAATTGCTCGGCAGTGACGATGCCAGCTGCTTCCAGCTGCTTGCGGGTAATGACTTCAATCGGCAGGGCACCTTCGGAGGCAATGCGTTTGATGCTGCTACCGGTAATTTCTACTTTTTGCGGTGGCGGAGCAGGCAGTTCCTGTGCCTGTACCCATCCGCTGGTACCGGCAGAAATGCCTATCAGGGCGATGCACCTGGCTATGGTCTTTAACTTCACTGGTCTCTCCTTGGGTCGTACAACGTTGATGTGTGAGCGGTTTTACTTTCAACTATCGGCTTGAGCCGTAATTGATATAAATTTTTTCGATATAAATTTTTTGTATATGCCAGACTAGAGTTTTGCCATTAAGAGTGACAAATGAAAATATCATGTCGGGCGATAACCAAAAGATATGGGGTTTGTCTTCACAGGCTTGCCAGCCAGTGAAGGCGCTGATTTCAGAGAGGAAACCGGGAAAACAGCAAAGAAAAATACGTATGGACAAGCTGTCCATACGTATCTAAAAACCACACTTGCTTACCTGATTTATGTTGGCCTTGTTTCGGGGAAAACTTCAGGGCAAGCTATAACTGGCGCGCAAACCCTCTACACCCGTACGGCTGATAGCTGATACCGTCACCTGCCTGATAGCGCCAAGCTGAGGATCATCCGTGATATCGATGTTCATATTTTGGGCAGGTACCACAGAAAACAGCCATTGCTGGTCAGTGCGTTTCCAGATGGCCAGCAGGCGGGTATTGCTGGTGTAGCTGAGTTGCAGGCGTAATGACTTCTTGTCGGCACTGGCTTCCAGCACCGCGCTGGCTGGCAGGCTATTGTCCAGCCATGGGCTGGCGGGGATCAGCGCCTGCGAGGTGTATTTCTCGCTCGCCAGGCGTTTGCGTATGTCTTTACGGTTCTGGTTCAGCGCTGCCATGCTGAAATGCACGTGACCATTGCCAGCTTTTTCACGCATGGCATCTACCTGGTTCAAAATTTCATCGGCAGACCAGGATTTATCGGTGTTGTCTATACGACTGGTGTACAAGCCTGGCCAGATATGCTTGCCAGCGGGGTTTTGTGCCAGCCAGTAGTCATGTAAAACCTTGAAGGCCTGCGGCCCCTGATTGATGGGCCAGTAGAGCTGGGGAGCCAGATAATCGAGCCAGCCTTTGGCCAGCCACAGTTCGACATCTGCATACAGCTTGTCATATTGACTGAAACCGGCAATGCCGGGTGGCAGACGATCTGGCCTGCCTATGCCAAAAGGGCTGATACCGAATTTCACCCAGGGCTTTTCCAGGTGCACGCGCTGATTGACGGCCTCGACCAGGCGGTTGACATTATCACGGCGCCAGTCGGCACGCGCCAGCTTGCCGCCGGATTGAATGTAGGCAACCCAGGACGGGTCATCAGGAAAGTCCTGCTCTGCGCCATTGCTGCCCTTGACCGGGTAAGGGTAGAAATAGTCGTCAATATGGATGCCATCGACATCATAACGGCGCACCACGTCACTGATGACATTCAGGGTTTGCTGCATCGCCAGCGGTTCACCAGGGTCCATCCATTGCAGGTCGCCATAAGTCTTCACTACCTGTGGTGCCAGTTTGCTGATGTGGTTGGTCGCCAGCGCCATCCTGGATTGCGCAGTGCGGGAACGATAGGGGTTGAACCATGCATGCAATTCCAGACCGCGTGCATGTGCCTGTTCTACCCAGAATTGCAGCGGGTCATAGTAGGGAGATGGGGGCCGGCCTTGCTCGCCCGTCAGGAATTCTGACCAGGGTTCTATCATTGACGGGTAAATGGCATCCGCTGCCGGACGCACCTGCAAGACAATGGCATTCAGTTTCAACTGCACCGCATTGTCGAGTATGGTGATGACTTCACTCTTTTGTTTCTCTGTGTTCAGGTCACGGCGCGAAGGCCAGTCTATATTGGCCACGGTCGACACCCAGGCAGCGCGGAATTCACGCGGCAAGGGCGGCGCGTCTTTCACCTGCGTGGGATAATTGACCAGTGCATTTTGCGGGATGATAGTCAAGTCTGTTACCACTGGCTTGGCTGGCTGAGGCTTTACTGGCGGTGTCGCAGTAGTGCAGGCAAGCATGAGTGCACACGCAGATGCCGCCAGCGCAGGTAACTTGAACCGTTGAAGATAAATTTTCAAATTAGACAAAGTAAAAGCAGGTCGTGACGAAGGTTGTAGCGAAAGCATGGATAAACCAGAACTAATAAAGCAATTAAGGGCGAAAGACCTGAGATGCTACTGCATTACACTTTGACAAACCAGCGTTTCTTCCACATTGCCCAGGCAATCAGCAACATCAGCAGATTAAACAGCACTGCATACAGCAAGGATGCATTCAATGCATTCATGGGCAGAGCCTTGATCGGTGCATAGATAATCGCATGCAGGCTGGGTTTAGTGCCATCAGCCTGATCTACATGGATAAATCCCAGCATTTTGGCAATCAGGCCAGACAGAGTGAACAGGAACAGGGCATTCATGCCATACATGACAAGAGGATGACAGAGTTTTGCCATGGATTTTTTAATCATGGCTGAGGGATTGCCATCCAGCAGCCAGTAAAAACAGGCAAAGCTGACGAGTGCCCAGCCTGTCATGAAGATGCTGTAAGAAGGTGTCCACAGGCTTTTATTGATGGGCATGAACAAGGTATCGAGCAGCAGACCAATTGCTAGACAAGTCAAACCTGCGACAAAGAACCAGGTAGTTTTTGTGGCGGTATCCTGCCTGCCGCTGAGCCAGCGACCAGCCCATGCGCCAAAGATCACACTGCAGACCGCGGGCAGGCTGCTCAGCACACCCTCCGGGTCCCAGGTTTTTGCGCGTTTCCATAAGTGCCCGTCGAGCAGCAGTCTGTCCAGCCATGCACCGGCGTCACGCCCGGGTTCCAGTGCTGCCCTGAACCAGGCTCCGTCTGCATCTGGCACAGGTATGACCAGCATAAGTATGGAGTATACAGCGATGAGGATTCCAACCCAGATCGCTTGCCATTTCCGGTCGCAATAAATCAGTATGGGGGCCGCCACAAAAGTACATAGGGCGATGCGTTGCAACACACCAGGTATGCGCACAGTTTGGAAATCAAAGCTGGGGATGAGATTCAACATCAGGCCTATCAGGAATATCCACAGAGCCCGCTTGGCCGTTTGCCTGAACAACTGTCCCTGGACATGGCCAGCCATGAGTTTTTGATGTAGCGATATATGCAGCGAGACGCCAACGATGAACAGGAAGAAAGGGAAAATACAGTCTGTAAAAGTCCAGCCTGACCATGCAGCGTGCTCTAACGGCGGGTACAGATGACCCCAGTCACCCGGATTATTCACCAGAAACATGCTGGCGATGGTGAAGCCGCGAAAAGCATCGAGTGACAGTAATCTTGATTTATTCATCGCGCTGACAAGATAGGCTGAAAAAAAGGGCGCTTGCGCGCCCTTGAAAATCTCGTTCGTCTTGGGGGAGTCATGAGAGTAATCCAACGAGGAAAGAAGGATTACCTACATCATAGGCACTAATACCAGTTTACTGCGATTGACTTTTTATTCATCAGATATAAGCCTGGGTTATTCTCTCCTGAGCAGAATTCGGGTTTTCTTTCTGTAAATCAATATTTTCAACAAAGTACTGGATGGCGGGCTTAAAAGCATTTCTTCTTTTGCAGTTTATCTCTGCAGAGAAAGTGCTGAATATGGATCAAGTTGCATATAATCCATTATCGAGGACGCTTTCCTGAATGCCTATTTGCAATTTCAAGCATTCGGATTCTCATTTGAATATTTTTTCTTGATAAGCAGACAGATGAATACCACTGAATCAAACAATCGTGAAAACAGCCGCGACCACAAGCGCCAGGCGGCATTGAAGTTGCTGGAAAAGACTGGCATCATGCGCAGCAATTACGCACCACCTTATTTACGTCTGTTATGGCGCATGGGGTTTGATATTCCACCGCCACACTTTGCCCAATTCTGGCAAAACGCGCTATTTGCGGGCTCTTTTTACGCTGTCGCCTGGGGCGCATTGATGTACTTTTTTGTCTGGTCCAAAACAGCCATGTCGGCGACCACCATGCTGAATTCAGCTGCGATTGCCGGTATCTTGTTTGGTCTGGCCCTGGCCAGTTATTATGCCTACGGCAAACGCAAGCATGGTCTGCCATCCTGGCAAGAATTTAAGCCGGATACGGTAGCCTGATGATGAAGTTTTTTTTGTCATCCTTACTCTGTAGTCTTACTCTGGCAGCAGGAGTTGCAACGGGTGTTCAGGCGGCAGCGCCACAAACTGACACAGCAGTTACTGCATCTGCATTACAACAAGCGGCAATGCAGCTTGAATTGACCCGGCTGACAGAGCAGTTTGGCGATGGCATTGCCGAAACCTATAGTGAAAACCCTGCCCGTATCATCTATGGGAATTTTTTCGGTGATCATAAGAATGATGCCGTAGTCTTGTTTAATCTGGAAGGATATGGTGGCGGCAACCATCATGCGGAATTTATCGCCTTTTTTACCGAACTTGAGCAATTCGAAGTAGCGGGCAAGCGCAACCGGCCATATCTGCTGGTGGCAGTCACCAAACTGGGTGAACGTGGTTGGCGCTCCTTTGATTTTAATAGTGCGAGCATCAAACAGGGCATAGTGACACTGAAAGGCAGGGAAATGGCATCCCGCGACGCCATGTGCTGTCCTTCATTGGCGATTACCCGTAGTTTTAGCGTCGATGAATTTGACCATATCGTTGAAAGCAAAGACGGAAAACTGAAACGCCGTATTTCCCGTCCTTGATTCACAAGTTTACATTTCTCATATTCAAATTTCTTGCACTTAAAAGATCTCACATTCACATTTCTCTGCTTTAACTTGGCTTTTAAGTCATCAGTTTTAAATTTCCAGAATGCAAAATAAGACACCATGTCTGAATTAACAACATAGTGCTTGTAGTGCGTATTGGATTGCAGGATACTTGTAACTAAACATTTGTAAGCAGACATTTCAGCCGCAGTTTTTTGCGCGCATCTTCAGTACCGAATTCGATACAAAAATAGAAGTCGACAGGCATTATCAGCACAAATCAGCACGATGAAGGAGGCTGGCAAAGCTCCGCACACAGAAGAACTTGGTATAGCACGACTCAGTAACTGGGAAATCTTAGTATGAGACCGTTGAAGAACAAGCACGTCAAATCCCGTCTTACCCTCAGCCTGCTGTTCACCATGGCATTGGGACTTAGCCAGCCATTGGCTGCGCAGGATACCGACAGCGTCATTGGGCGCTTTGATATCAGTCGTTATGATGTCAAGGGTAATAACTTGCTGACTCCCACTGCTCTGGATAGCTTGCTGGCACCCTATACAGGCAAGGGCCGCAGTTTTGCCGATGTACAAAGGGCGCTGGAAGCACTGGAAAAAGCCTATCACCAGAAAGGCTATAGCCTGGTGCAGGTGGTCTTGCCTGAGCAGGAATTGAATCAGGGCGTCGTCAAATTCATTGTCATACAGGCGCGCATTGCCACTGTCAGTGTCAAGGGTAACCGCCATTTTGACAGCGACAATATCAAACGCAGCCTGCCGCAATTGCGCATAGGCGATACCCCCAATATTAAAAAACTGTCTGAAAGTTTAAAGACTGCGAATGAAAATCCGGCCAAGAAAACCAGTTTGCAATTTGAGACTGCAAGCAAAGAAGGCGAAGTCAATGCCGTATTGAATGTTGCCGACAACAAGCCCTGGACCGTTGGGGCAACTGTGGATAATGCTGGTGACAGCAATACCGGAAAATCACATCTTGGGCTGCTGTTCCAGCATGCCAATATCAGCGGGCGTGATGATGTACTCAGCCTGCAATATACGACCACGCTGCAAAAGCCCAGCAAGTATGCGGTATTTGGTATTGGCTACCATTTGCCCCTGTATCAGCTCGGCGATAGCGTGGATTTGTATGCGAGTTATTCGAATGTTGATTCCGGTTCAGTCGCTGCAGGCATCTTTGACCTGAATGTCAGTGGTCGTGGAGCCGTGGTGGGCGGGCGCTATAACTTCAACCTGGGTCGTAGCGAGGATTTTGATTCACGCCTGAGTTTTGGCTGGGACTATAAGGCCTTCAAGAATAATGTCGCCTTGCAGGGCATACAGCTGGGGAATGATGTCACTGTCCATCCCATCAGTGTCAGCTATGCTGCTACTTTGAATTCAACTGCGGGCGATGCCAATGCCTATGTGACGGTGGTGCATAACCTGCCTGGCGGTGAAAAGGGCAAGACCGAAGATTTTCAGAGAGTGCGTAGTGGCGCAACTGCCGGATACAGCATCTTGCGCTATGGTTTTGGCTATAGCAAGGTCTTGCCGGCTGCCTGGCAATTGAAGCTCATGCTGAGTGGACAATACACCAGAGATAGCCTGGTACCCGGTGAGCAGTTTGGCGCTGGTGGTGCCAGCAGTGTGCGTGGCTTTACCGAGCGTGCACTGGCCAATGATTATGGCACTTTGGTCAGTGCAGAAATTTATACACCCAACTTGTGTGCAGGTTTTAGCGCCAGTCTTACCCAGTGCCAGTTACTTGGTTTTTATGATGCTGCCCATTTATCACGTAACAAGGCGCTGCCTGGGGAGCAGAGTTCTGCTTCCATTTCCAGCATAGGCATAGGTATCAGGCTGGCCATGTCACGCATGATGTCGCTGCAGATGGACTATGGCAAGTCGCTGCATGCACCGGATGAATTGAGCAAAGATGACAGGCGTTTGCATGTCAGGCTGGGCGTCAACTATTAATGATGGATGAGGAAGAGCATGAGAAATGAAATCGATATGTTCGCTCAATCTGAATCTGTATTGAGGCCGAACCTGAGGCAAGCCCTATTGCCTAAGCAGCTATCTAAGCTTATGCCAGTGTTGCTGGCAGCTTGTTTTGTGTCCAGTATTGCCCATGCGAATCCGGTTGGCCCGCAAATCGTCAATGGCAAGGTTATCTTCAACCAGGATGGCAAGGTATTCACGATCACCAATACGCCAGGTGCGATCATCAACTGGCAGGATTTTTTCATCAATGCCGGTGAGACTACCCGCTTCATACAAGAAAGCGCCAGCAGCACGGTATTGAATCGCATCATAGGCCAGAACCCGACCCAGATTCTGGGTGCCTTGCAGTCCAATGGACGGGTGTTTTTGATTAACCCGAATGGCATCCTGTTTGGCAAGGGTGCACAAGTTGACGTCAATGGCTTGACTGTTTCCAGCCTGGGCATGACGGATGCTGATTTCAAGGCAGGCAAGCTGAATTTTAATGCAGGTACAGCTGCAGGCAAAGTCAGTAATCAGGGCGCAATCACGACGCCGTCAGGTGGTCATGTTTACCTGATAGCACCTGATGTAGAAAACAGCGGCATCATTACTTCACCCAAAGGTGAAGTCTTGCTGGCAGCAGGGCGCTCAGTAAAACTGGTGGACTCGACTAACCCTGATGTGCATGTGGTCGTCAGCGCCGATGCTGATCAGGCCGTCAACCTGGGACAGGTCATTGCCCAGGGGGGCAAGGTAGGGATTTATGGTGGTCTGATCAGCCAGCGTGGCCTGATCAGTGCCAACAGTGCCGTCGTAGGTGAAAACGGCAAGATTTATTTCAAGGCCAGTGGAGATACCGTACTCGACACTGGTAGCACGACCACTGCAACTGGCAAAGGCAAGGGCGGTGACATACAGGTACTCGGACAACGCGTAGCTTTGGCAGGAAATGCCCAGGTGGATGCCAGTGGTGACACCGGTGGTGGCCAGGTTCTGGTGGGTGGTGATTATCATGGCGATAATCCCTCTATCATGAATGCAAAACGCGCCTTTGTGTCCAGTGATGCCAAAATCAGTGCCGATGCCGTTAAGTCTGGTGACGGCGGTAAAGTTATCGTCTGGTCGGATGAAGTGACGCGGGTGAATGGCAGTATTTCAGCACAGGGCGGGACTCAAAGCGGGAATGGTGGCTTTGTAGAGACCTCAGGCAAGCAAAACCTGGATTTTCACGCGAAAGTGAATGTCGGGGCAGTACGTGGCAAGGCCGGTACTTTATTACTTGATCCATCTTCTATTACGATTGCCGGCGGTACTGGTGATGGTGCATCTGACGGTACCGGGACATTTCAAGGTTCGGCGATAGGTAGTATCAATTTTGCTGATGGTGGCCCGACCACCGTGTACCAGTCAGAGTTGACTGGCCTGGCTCCTGGCACGAACATCGTGCTGGAAGCAACAAATTTTATTGATACCAGCGGTACCTTTTTCGGTAGTCAGATATCTCTGCCCAACAATTCCAATCTGACCCTGAGAACACGCAATGCATCTACCGATGTCAGCGTCACCCGTGGCATTAACCTGACAGGAGCAGACCCCAATCTCGAGATCAAGGCAAATGGTACGGGCACGATTACCTTGCAAACCGGTACTGGCGCATCACCACAGTCTGCCAATATCGTGGTTGCCAAGCTGACCACCAACAGCAGCCAGATCAGTACCAGTTCCAGTGGCAGCACGACTTTTAAAACCTTGCTGACCACGCCAGGCACGGTCGGCGTAGGTGGCAATATCACAATCAACAGTAGCGGCCTCGTGAACGTAGGATCTGGTGGTATTGATGCGCGCGGCAATTCTTCTACCGATGGGAATGTCACCATCAGTTCTGGTGCCAATATCGCACAACAAAATGGTTCAATCATCTATGCCAACGACTTGAAGCTGTCAGCTGCCAGTGGCTTGCATGGGACTTCTGCCAGTGACAGTATGGGAGTACAAGCTAGCAAATTGAATGCCATCAACACAGCAAGCGGAGATATTCGCATTGCCAGTTCTGGAGCGAATCTGGTCATAGGGGATATTGGGGGAACCGGTTACGGAGTCAAGCAACAAGGGGCTGGTGCCGGTATACACCTGAGTTCGCCGACCACCCGGAACATATCGATTAACGCTGCATTAATAGCCAACAATGGCCTGATATCTGTCAGCGGATCAGGTGGTATCAACCTGCTTTCCGGCGGCAATATTAATAGCGCTGGTGGCAGCATCAGCTTGCTGGCCAGTGACGCCGACATCATGACCAGTACTGCATCCGGTACACAGATCAACAGTGCCGGTGGCACGATCTCGCTTAAATCCGACAAAATGAATTTGCTCGGTAATATCAACGCGGGCAGCAACTCAGTGAGTCTGGACAGAAATGCTGCAGCCACTATACATCTGGCCACTGGCACCACTGATCTGGTCGCAAATACGCTGGAATTGTCAACCGGTGAACTGAACCGGATAACAGCTACGCGTTTGAGGGTAGGTAACATCTCTGGTGCCAGTATAGATATCAAGGGCCCCATGAGTTCTGGTGCTGGTGGGGCATTGCAAAATGTCAATACCTCCCTGACTTTGAATTCAGGCAATACGATTTCCCAGCAATCCGGCGCCATTATTGATGGTGCCAGTTCTCTGCAGGTACGGGGTTACGGTGTCAGCTTGCCAGAAGCTAATACCATAGGTGTGATTTCCGGCTCCGGTGACATAGGTGGCTTTACCTATCGCTCCATCAATCATCTCAATATCACGACAGTTGATGGTTATAGCGGTATCAATGTGAATGCTGCTGCCAAGCTGGTGACCGATTCGGTTTCCGGTATCAGCCAGGCGGCTGGCAACCCGATTACTGCTACCTTCCTTGGGCTGCAGAGCAAGGGACCAGTAGTCTTGATGAACACAGCCAATAATTTTGGTACGCTGGGTGCCGACCTGAATTTGAGCGGCATGGGCGTAGGCGGCATCAGTCTGTTCAATTCGGGCAACCTGAGCATAGGCACAGCGTCCGGCATCGTTGGCGTCACTACGAATAACCAGCCTGTATTGTTAAGTACGGGAACAGGATCTTCGCTCACTGTTTCTGATAGCGTCAATGCCGGTTTCGCAAAGGTAGGTTTTATTGCTGACTTGCTGACATTAGGTGGGCCAGGCGGAGTTACTGCAGGCGATTTCGGTGTGCGGCCTTTTACAAGCGGGCGTGCAATTACGGTAGGTTCCGGCACTTGCACTTCGTCCCCCTGCCTTAGCCTGACTAATCTGTATAAAGTCAGTGCGACCAATATTGCGATAGGCAGCGATAATTCAGCCAATCCTTCGGGAGCTATTTCTGTTGTTGGTATTACTGATACCAATACCAGTGCGATCACAGATATCAAGCATTTGATAACGACACGTATAGGCTTGCTCAGCGGATCTGACATTAGCCAGGCCAATGGCATCACTGTGCAAGACCTGGGCTTGGTGGCGAACGGTAGCATCAACCTCAATAGCGTGAACACGGTTAGCAACCTGGCAGCAAAAAGCGGTAGCAGTTTTAATTTCATTAATAGCCAGGGCATCAATGTCAGCACACTCAGCGGTGCCAATGGATCGAGTAGCTATAATCTTGCAGGTATCACTACTGTCGGCAATTTGTACCTGACTGCCAACTCAGGCAATATCGCGCTAGGGGCCAATGTCAATACTGGCAGCGGCACTGCCACACTGGCCGCAGCTAACGGGGCAATTACCCAGTCGGCTGGCAATCTACTCAGTGGCGGTGCGCTGGATGCAACTGCCAATGGTGGCATAGGACATAGCACTGGTTTGAAAACCAGCGTGCCCATCCTGCTGGCGAATAACACCGGTGCAAATACTGATATCAACATCAAAAATACCGGTGCCCTGAATATCCGTAATGTGCAGCAAAGCTCGGTTGGCAGCACTGGCAATGTTCTCATCGATAACATCGGCGCGATCACGCTAGACAGCACAGATGCAGTACGTACCAAGGCAGGCAATATCAGCCTGGTGGCACATAGTCCTCTGACGGTGAATGGTACGGTTGCCAGTTCAAATGGCGGCAATATCACACTTGAAGCCGGGGCGAGCGGCAGTACTGCCGACAAGCTGACTGTAGGTAGTACAGGCTCTGTCACCACCAGTGGCAATATTTTGCTCAAGGCTGGTGATGCCATCCTGATTTCTGGTACTGTCAGCGGTGGTACGGTGACCCAGCAAGCTTTCCAGAATGCGCCGCTGCCCACCCTGGAACAGTGCATTGCTAACTCGGCTACGCCCGGTTGCAGCTCAGTCCTGCCTAGTCTGGCTGCCTGTGTCAGCAATCCTAATTTGCTGGGTTGTAGCGTAGTTTTACCTAGCGTGGCTGCTTGTCAGGCCAACCCTAGCCTGGCTGGTTGTAGCGTAGTGCTGCCTAGCCTGAGTTCTTGTATCGCCAATCCTTCGCTGTTTGGTTGCTCGAATGTCTTGCCTAGCCTGAGCAGTTGCCTGGCCAACTCAAATATTGCTGGCTGCAGCGTAGTCTTGCCCAGCTTGTCGTCCTGCCTTGCTAATCCTTCCATATCAGGTTGCAGTGCTATTTTGCCTAGCTTGAATTCGTGCATCAATAACCCCAGCCAGTCTGGTTGCAGTGCTGTTTTGCCTAGCCTGACACAATGTACTGCCAGCCCAAGTACTCCAGGCTGCAGCGTGGTCTTGCCTGCATTGGCAGCTTGTCTGGTATCGCCCAATATAGCTGGTTGCTCGGCAGTCTTGCCATCCATCGCTGCATGTACGGCCAGTCCGACTTTGCCCGGCTGCTCCTCGGTCTTGCCTAGCTTGTCTGCCTGTATCGCCAATAGCAGTCTGGCCGGTTGCAGTGCTGTATTGCCTACACTTGCGGCTTGTACTACCAGCCCCAGCCTGCCTGGTTGCAGTGCAGTATTGCCTAGCCTGAGTGCCTGTATTGCCACCCCAACGCTGGCAGGTTGCAGCAATGTGTTGCCGACGCTGACAGCATGTGTCGCCAATCCTGCACTGACGGGTTGCAGCGTGGTCTTGCCAACTCTGGCAGCCTGTACTGCCAATCCTGCTTTGGCGGGTTGCTCGTCTATTCTGCCTGGCCTTGCGGCTTGTCTGGCCAGCCCATCCCTGCCAGGATGCAGCGCTGTTCTGCCTACTCTGACCGCTTGTATCGCCAATCCTGGTCTGGCTGGCTGTTCATCTATCCTGCCATCTGTTGCAGCGTGTACGGCTACACCAAGTTTGCCAGGTTGCAGCGTGGTCTTGCCTAGCCTGAGCGCCTGTATTGCCACTCCTGCACTGGCAGGTTGCAGCAATGTCCTGCCTACGCTGACGGCTTGTACTGCTGCGCCGACCCTGCCAGGATGCAGCGTGGTCTTGCCTGGTCTGGCTGCATGTACTGCTAACCCGGCTACTCCAGGTTGCTCTGCCGTTTTGCCAAGTTTTGCCAGTTGCACGGCCAATCCAACACAAGCAGGTTGCAGCGCCGTGTTGCCAACCTTGGCAGTGTGCACCGCTACCCCATCAACTGCAGGATGTTCTGCGGTTCTGCCAGGTTTGAATGCCTGTATCGCTAATCCAGGTTTGCCTGGTTGCAGCGTCGTGTTGCCTAGTCTTGCTATTTGCGTAGGTTCACCGCTGACGATTGGTTGTAGTGCCGTGTTACCTAGCCTGGCTGCATGTACTGCTAATCCGTCGACTCCAGGTTGCTCTGCCGTTTTACCCGCACTGGCGAGCTGTGCGGCTAATCCGGGTTTGCCTGGTTGTGCTGCAGTCTTGCCAACCCAGGCGCAGTGCGCAGTCAACCCAGCTTTGCTGGGCTGCGCGCTGGTCTTACCTATAGGCGACCTCAGGACAGGGAATATCCTGAATAACTCAATCAATTTTGCCCTGAATAACTTTGTCAGTTCCACCTTGTTCATGACCAATGCTATCAGCAATCCGAATAGCTTCTTTGACAGTGGCGGCAGTGATTCCGGCAGGGAAACCAGATTTGAGCAAAGAAGTAGTTTTGGCGGTACCAGGGATAACGGAGTATTAAAAAATGCTACAGATAAAAAACTCTACTGCAATTAAGTTTTTCTTTATTGCAGCACTGTGCCTGAGCTGCGCGCTGAGTTTTGCCGCGCAGATTGCAGGCACGGTGACCCACCTGAGTGGGCCATTGATCGCCAAGAAAGCTGATGGCACGGTAAAGGTATTGTCCCAGCAATCTGGCATAGAGCAGGGCGACACCCTGATTGCCGAGAAAGATACCTATGCCCGTATCAAGTTTGCCGACAATAGCGAAATTGTTCTGCGCCCCAATACCCAGATCAAGATAGACCAGTTTTCCTTTGAAGAAGACAAACCCAATAATGATGGCTTCACCATGACCCTGATCAAAGGTGGCTTGCGCGCTGTCACCGGTTTGCTGGGCAAACGCAATAAAGAAAGGTTTGGTCTCAATACGCCAACGGCATCGATAGGTATACGCGGTACTATTTTCATCGCCGAATATGTTCCACCTGAAACGAATCTGGTTGCCTACAATCTGGCAACTACGGCAGCTTTGCAGATGCCGTCAGCTAAGGATGCTAATGCAGTACGCAGCGATGTTGATGTGCCAGTCACCGCAATACAGCCTATGCAACTTGCTGCCAATGAGACTTCGAATTCTGGTACGGGGCGTGCGCCCGGCTTGTATGTACAAGTGCTGGATGGCACCATCTTCCTGCGAAACGGTGCAGGTAGCCTGGATGTCACCTCTGGGCAGTTTGGGTTTGCTATCAGCTTCAGCAGACCACCTGTCCTTTTACCTAATAACCCCGGCATGCAATTCTCGCCACCGGGCAGTTTCCCGGTTAGCCTGAATCAGGATAATGCCAATAATGAGAGCAAGTCAGGCAGTTTGATTTGTGAAGTAAGGTAATTGATATTGATGAAAACAGGATTTGCCATAGCGGCAAATCCTGTTTTGTATTTTTTGCGTTCTGTGCAGCTGAATTTAGAAGACAGGTAAATCAGCACTGGCATGCTGACGCAAGGTGTTGCGTGCGACCTCAAAGTCTGGAAATACCGACTGCACGGTGGCCCAGAAACGTGGGCTGTGGTTCATCTCTCGTAAATGCGCAAGCTCGTGCGCAATCACATAATCAATAATCATTGGCGAAAAATGGATCAAACGCCAGTTCAGACGTATCTTGCCTTGTGAAGTGCAAGAGCCCCAGCGCGTTGCCGCTGCCGACAAAGCCATGCTTTGATAGCGCACATTGAGTTTTTCCGCGAATACTGGCAGGCGTTCATTGAAAACCCGTTTGGCTTCTTGCTGCAACCAGGCTTGTACTCGGTCTTTCAATTGCTGCTCACCAGCGTCCGCTGGCAGGTTGATAATCAACTCAGCTTGCTCGCTCTGGAAGTGTGTGCCACTGACAGAGGCAGGCGCAATCCGCAAAGTGATTTCACCACCAAGATAAGGCAATCTTGCCCCGTCCTGCCAGGTCATGCTGGGTTCCAGTTTGCGCTGTGTGCGCTCACGCCGCTCAGTCAGCTTGCGCAAAATCCAGGCTTGTTTCTCTTGTATCGCTGTTTCAATGTCGGCAATCGTCACCCAGCGCGGTGCCGTGATACGCAAGCCATCTTCATTGATCAAAAAACCTATGCTGCGTCGTTTCGAACGTTGCAAATCATATTCGAGCAAATAATCCTGTATCAGGATGCGGCGTTTGTTGCTGCTGTTAACAAAAGTCGACGGTGGCGGAGAGACTGGCCGTGTGTCATCTCGCTGAGTTTTGTCATTGACCGGAACCGGTGCTGGTACCGGTGTTTTTGCAGGTGTGGGACGCAATTTGTCCGGCACCAAAAAATCACTGAATAAATCCAGTTGCAATGCCATTTGTATGGCCTTGCCAATCGATGGAATACGGGGTTTCATTTAAGCTTGGAGAATCCTGATTCAATAGCAAGTGAATATCTGACCAGCTTAATTTTTAAGCTGGCATTACACTAGTTTGACCTATTTTCAGGTTTTCGTGTTTTTGCGACTGAAAATGGAGATTTGCAGAGGAATCTGCAGCGGGGAAGAGAAGGAGCTGATGAAGAGGCTGATGTAGCAAGCATCAGCCCCGGTATTTCATTGGGATTGTTCAGCCTGATAAACCTGTGGAGAAATCACACGCATCTCTGCTTCTATCCATTTCTCCACTTCCTGCATCAGTTCAACCGCATTCATGCCGTTTGGCGGTATCGGTTTGCCAACGGAGACAGTGACGGTACCTGGCAATTTGGTGAAAGAATTTTTTGGCCAGCATTCGCCAGAGTTCAGCGCGATGGGTACGACAGGAGTATTGGTTTCCACCGCAAGACGTGCACCGCCACCTTTGTACTGACCTTTTTTACCGACAGCGATACGCGTACCTTCAGGGAACATGATGATCCATTGTCCATCAGCCAGGCGCTTACGGCCTTGCGTGACGACGTGGGCGAAAGCATCCTTGCCCTTGCTGCGGTCGATAGGGATCATGCGCAGCATGGAGATAGCCCAGCCAAAGAAGGGGATATAGGTAATTTCTTTTTTGAAAACAAAAACCAGAGGGCGTGGTGTTGCCATTAACAGGAAGATGGTTTCCCAGGCAGACTGGTGCTTAGACAGCAGGATGGCCGGACCATCCGGGAAGTTTTCAAAACCCTTGGTCTGGTAGCGTATGCCGCAGATTACTTTTGCTGCCCAGATAATGGTGACATTCCAGCGGGCAGTAATGTAATAGCGCTGGTTATATGGCAAAAAGGCAAACAGCATGCTGATGGGGGCCCAGACGATGGTGACTATCGCCATCACCAGCAAGAAAATCAGCGAACGAACAAAACGGGTAAAGCTGAGCATGTAGTCTCCATTGTAGCGATGCTGTTTGAGTTTTATGAGTGACTCAGATCGCGATATTAAATTCAGATGGCGAGTTTTCCACCAGTTTGTCGACCATTGCAGCAAGGTCAGCAAAGACCTGCGTACCTGGCGGCAAGCCCCCTTTTTCCTGGGTCTTGCTGCCTTTGCCAGTCAGCACCAGATGCGGTTTGCAACCTAGTACAAAACCAGCCTGCAAGTCACGCAGGGAATCGCCCACGCAATGCACACCCTTGAGATTGGTGTCATAGCGGCGCGCAATTTCCTGCAGCATGCCAGGCTTGGGTTTGCGGCAATCGCAATTATCGTCCGCCATATGCGGGCAAAAGAAAATCGCATCAATCGTGGCACCAACTTGCTGGGCGCTGGTATGCATTTTTTGATGGATGGCATTCAGCGTCGCCATATCAAACAGCTTGCGGCCTATGCCTGACTGGTTGGTCGCGACCACCACCGTGTAGCCCGCCTGGTTGAGGCGGGCGATGGCTTGCAGTGAACCCGGAATCGGCTTCCATTCTTCGGGCGACTTGATAAAGTCGTCCGAGTCCTGGTTGATAACGCCATCGCGGTCAAGGATGATGAGTTTCATCTGCAATCCTGGTTAGTGTTACTCATATGTTCCATCGTGTTTCTGGTATTTCA
This sequence comes from Undibacterium sp. GW821-FHT07F11, assembly GCF_059418665.1. Taxonomy (NCBI): domain Bacteria; kingdom Pseudomonadati; phylum Pseudomonadota; class Betaproteobacteria; order Burkholderiales; family Oxalobacteraceae; genus Undibacterium; species Undibacterium sp. GW821-FHT07F11. Next base: position 230,449 of record NZ_JBWKQH010000008.1, on the reverse strand, counting down.
ATGCTGCCTCAAGCTGCCAGCTTGGAAATGTCGGCAACCTGGTTCATCATGCCATGCAGGCTTGCCAGCAAGGCCAGGCGGTTATTACGCAGGGCCAGGTCTTCTGCATTCACCATGACATCATTGAAGAAACTGTCCACCGCTGCACGCAGGGCTGCCAGGGTTTTCAAGGCACTGGTGAAGTCGCCTTTGGCAAATGCCGCATCCACTTCCGGTTTGACATCGGCCATGGCCTTGGCCAATGCCTGCTCTGCAGCTTCCTGCAACAATGCTGGCTGGACTGCGCCTGGCGTACCCTCGGCTTTTTTGAGGATATTGGTAATACGCTTGTTGGCAGCCGCCAGTGCTTCTGATTCTGGCAGGGCAGCAAAGGCTTGTACAGCTTGCAGGCGTTCAACGATGTTATCGAGCGTATCTGGTTGCTGGGCAACCACAGCTTCAACTTCACTTTGTGAAAAGCCCTTGTCGCGTAACTGGCCGCGCAGACGGTCAAACAGGAAGTTCAGCACATCGGCTGTCGGGTCTGTGAAATTGGCATTGCCAGCAAACAGTGCGACAGCCTGTGCCAGCAAGGTATTCAACGACAGCGGCAAGCGTTTTTCCACCAGCATGCGCAAGATACCCAGGGCATGACGGCGCAGCGCAAACGGGTCACGGTCACCGGTAGGTTGTAAGCCTATACCCCAGATACCGACCAGGGTTTCCAGTTTGTCAGCCAGTGCCACAGCAGTGCCTGTCAGTGTCGCAGGCAATGCATCACCGGCGAAACGTGGTTGGTAATGTTCAGACGCGGCAGCGGCAACATCCGCGTGCTCACCATCATGCTGAGCATAGTAAGTACCCATGATGCCTTGCAGCTCAGGGAATTCACCGACCATATCGGTCAGCAAGTCTGTCTTGGCCAGCAGGGCGGCGCGTTCGGTCAGGGCGACATCGCCATTCAGGCTGGCAGCAATCTGGCCAGCCAAAGTTTTAACGCGTTGCGTACGTTCTGCCTGGCTACCCAGTTTATTGTGATAGACCACATTTGCCAGCAAAGGCAGGCGTGACTCCAGGGTCTTTTTCTTGTCTTGCTCAAAGAAGAACTTGGCGTCCGACAGACGCGGGCGCACGACGCGCTCATTACCCTGAATGATGTATTGCGGATCGCTGGTTTCCAGATTGGAGACGATCAAAAAGCGTGAACGCAATTTGCCAGATGCATCTGTCAGGGCAAAATATTTCTGATTGGTCTGCATAGTCAGGATCAGGCATTCTTGCGGCACAGCCAAAAATTCCTGTTCGAAATTGCATTCATACACCACTGGCCATTCGACCAGGGCGGTCACTTCATCAAGCAGGGATTCAGGCATCAAGACCTGGTCTGCACCTGCTTTGCCCAACAGGGCTGTGCGTATCTGTTCTTTACGCTCATTGAAGCTGGCAATCACCTTGCCTTCGCTTTTCAGGATGGCTGCATAGTCTTCAGCCTTGGCAATGCTGACTTCACCCGCGGACAGGAAACGATGGCCCTTGGTGATGCGGTCACTGTTCAAGCCCAGCAGGGACAGTGGCACGATGTCAGCGCCATGCAAGGCGATGATTTTGTGCACAGGGCGCACAAAATGCACAGTCTCACCATCAGGACGCTGGTAGCTCATGACTTTAGGAATAGGCAGTTTGCCTATGGTTTCTTCCAGCGCAGTTTGTACTGCCGGTGCCAGGGCAGTGCCTGCTGCTGTATAGCTGTAAAAGAAACTCTCGGCCTTGCCATCCACAGCACGTTCCAGGTCACTGACCTGCAGGTTGGGGAAACCCAGTGCTGCCAGTTTCTTACCCAGCGGTGCTGTCGCATTGCCAGCCGCATCCAGTGCCACTGAGACAGGCAAGACTTTTTCACGCATCAGCTTGTCCGGGGAAGTGGCGCGCACACCAGTGATGCTGACGGCCAGACGGCGTGGTGAGGCATAGCTGGTTGCTACCGACTCAGCTTCGAGGAAATCGCGTGACTTCAGACCAGCGACGATACCGGCGCTGAATGCTTCACCCAGTTTGGCCAGTGCCTTGGGTGGCAGCTCTTCGGTAAATAATTCTACTAACAGTGTTTGGCTCATGTTTCTTATCCTACGTTCCGGCGTTGTGCCAGAATCTGTTTAATGATGTTCTTGTGGGCTATACGTAAAGCCTGTGCAGTGCTTATGCAGCGCTTATGTAGCGGCGACGGCAGCGGGAGCAGGCTTGTGCTTGTCATCCGCGGCGCACATGGGGAAGCCCAGTGCTTCACGCGATGCATAGTAAGCCGCAGCCACGGCACGCGACAGATTGCGTATGCGGCCTATGTAGGCAGCACGCTCAGTTACTGAAATCGCACCACGCGCATCCAGCAAATTGAAAGTATGTGCAGCCTTCAAGATCATTTCATAAGCTGGCAGGGCCAGGGACTTTTCTGTCACTTCCAGCAGGCGTTTGGCTTCTGCTTCGTAATTTGTGAACAGGGAGAACAGGAAATCAGTATTCGAATATTCAAAGCTGAAAGTCGATTGCTCAACTTCATTTTGATGGAATACATCACCATAAGACAGGCGCACGGTCTTGCCGTTTTCTTCGCGCTCAGTCCAGACCAGGTCATAGATATTGTCTACACCTTGCAAATACATGGCCAGACGCTCCAGGCCATAGGTGATTTCACCGAGGATAGGTTTGCAATCCAGACCACCGACTTGCTGGAAGTAAGTGAATTGCGTGACTTCCATGCCATTCAGCCAGACTTCCCAGCCCAGGCCCCAGGCACCCAGGGTAGGGTTTTCCCAGTCATCTTCAACAAAGCGTATGTCGTTTTGCTGCAAATCCAGGCCAAGGGCTTTCAGCGAACCGAGGTAGAGATCGAGGATATTTTCCGGTGCAGGCTTCAACACCACCTGATATTGGTAATAGTGTTGCAGACGGTTAGGGTTTTCACCATAACGGCCATCCTTGGGGCGGCGTGATGGTTGTACATAGGCCGCCCGCCATGGTTCTGGCCCGATGGCGCGCAAGAAAGTGCCGGTATGTGAAGTCCCCGCGCCCACTTCCATATCGTAAGGTTGCAACAGGGCGCAGCCTTGCTTGTCCCAGTAATCTTGTAATGTCAGGATAATTTGTTGAAATGTGAGCATCGTGCTATCTGCCTTTGTCACTTCTTGAAGAAGCGATGAATAAAGTTTGCCAAACCTTAGATTTTAACGGCTTTTGCGTAGGATAGGCGAATTTGCTTGATGCTATTTTATTAATTTTTGGGGCTTAAATGGAGAAAATCTTAAGACCATTAACCACATTACAGAGGAAGGAATGATTTTTTGCAAAAAATCATCGTTTCGTAAGCAAACAGCATGCTGTTCGAGTTCCTTACTGCACCACAGAGAAAAACAGAAGGAAAATATGAGGATGCTTATTATTTTGCAAATATTTGTTTTGTATTGCGTGACGCAATTGCAGCATAAGTAGGCAGCTTTGCTCGGGCGGTTTTTGTTGCAATTCATGTGGCTACGCGGTATAAAAATCCACCTGCCAATAAAAATAGCGAGTTTAACCGGAGACCGCAGAGCAATGGCTATCGTCGATCCTGATCTTACCCTGGATGCCGAGTCACACCGGCTGGAAGAGTGGTATCTCTTGTTGGGGGAACTTTCCCATTGCTTGTGGTACACGCCAGAATTGCCTGAGATGTTGCGTGGCTTCTGTCGCATCCTGGTACAGCGTGCTGGCTATCTGTGTGCCGAGGTGGAACTGGACTTGGGTGACAAGTCAGAAATTTACCGTTTTCGCGCCGACAGGCAGGCTGGAAAAGAGACAAAATACCTGGTTCTGCCTTTGCAGCGTTATGGTGATGTGCTGGCGCAATTGCGTGTTGGTGCTGACTTTGATCTCAGTGAAAATGGTGATGCATACAACATATTGAGCCGCTTTGCCAATGAACTTGCGCAAGCCATCCATGCCCTCAGCAGCACGCATGAGCACCATGATCTGCAAGACAACATGGAGATGCTGGCGCTCTCGGTGCAGCAAAGCCCGTTTGCAGTAGTCATTACCAATGCTGATGGTGAACTTGAATATGGCAATGACAGCTTTTGCCGTATTTCTGGCTATGCATTGAACGAGGTGCTGGGCAAGCATGTATTCTGGAATTCTGGTGACCCTGCTGATGAAAAAGTCATGCGCATCATCAAGGCGCTCAAGGTCGGCGAACACTGGCAGGGTGATGTGCTCAGCCACCGCAAGGACGGCACTGCCTACTGGGAAAGGCAGATGGTCAGCCCGCTGTGCGATGCTGACGGGCATATCACCCATCTGGTCGCTGTCAAACAAGACATTACCGATAGCAAATTCCAGTTGAAGGAAGTCGAGCAGGCCCTGCTCTTGCGTGAACAAGCTTTGGTATCAAGCAGTAATGGCATCATGATTACCCGCAGTGATGACAGTGATCATTCCATCGTTTATGTGAATCCGGCTTTTGAGCGCATTACTGGCTATGCGGCGCAAGAAGTCATCGGTCGGGAAGGGCGTTTCCTGGTAAGAGAAGATCTGGCGCAACCAGATCTCGAAGAGATACGCACGGCATTGCGGGAAAAAAGAGCAGGGTGTGCACTGTTGCGCAATTACCGCAAGGACGGTACGCAATTCTGGAATGAGCTGCATATCTCACCCGTCAAGGATGCGACGGGTGCCGCCACCACGCATTTTGTCAGCGTCATCAATGATGTCAGTGAGCGAGTCAATTACCAGAAAGAACTGGAATACCAGGCTACTCATGACAGCCTGACCGGTCTGGCCAACCGCAATTTGCTGAATGATCGCATCACCCAGGCCATCGCCTGGGCCAAGCGCCAGGACTTGTCGGTGGGCTTGATGCTGCTTGATCTTGACCATTTCAAGCTCATCAATGATGCATCTGGCCATGGTGCCGGGGATGAAATGTTGAAGCAGGTCGCTAACCGGCTCAGCCATTGTGTGCGCGAAACCGATACGGTGGCGCGTTTGGGCGGTGACGAGTTCGTCATCATCCTGACTGATTTGCCTGAGACTGGTGATGTAGATATCGTCGCTGAAAAAATCCTTGCCGCACTGGCGCGTCCGTTTGAAATCAATGGGCATGATGTATTTGTCACGGCCAGCATAGGTATTTCGCTATATCCGCGTGATGGTGATCATGGCGAGATTTTGCTGCGCTATGCCGACATCGCCATGTACCGCGTCAAGGAGCATGGGCGCAATAGCGTGCGTCAGTTTATTCCCGAAATGGGTGTTACTGCCATCAGCCGCCTCAATATGGAAGGCGCATTGCGTCGTGCGCTGGAAAGACATGAACTCACTCTGCATTACCAGCCCAAGATAGAACTGGCTACTGGCTATATCGTCGGCGCAGAAGCGCTGGTGCGCTGGCATCACCCGCAGATAGGCTTGATACACCCCATAGAATTCATTCCGCTGGCAGAAGAGACAGGGCTCATCCTGCCTCTGGGAGAATGGGTTTTGGCTGAAGCGTGCCGTCAGCAAGTCAACTGGAAAAAATCTGGTCTGGCTGATTTGAAAATTGCCGTTAATATGTCACCACGCCAGTTCCGGCAAGAAGATTTGTCTGAGCGCGTCGCTGCGATTTTTGCCGAGACGGGCGCTGATCCGTCCAATGTCACGCTGGAGCTGACTGAGAGCATGGTCATGCAGGATGTCAACAGTACGCTGGTCGCATTGCGCGCCTTGAAAAACCTGGGTTTGTCGATTTCGCTGGATGATTTTGGTACTGGTTATTCCAGCCTTTCTTACTTGCGGCGCTTCCCTATTGATGAACTGAAGATAGATAAATCCTTCATCAATGACATCCATGAAAATCCTGATGATGCAGCAATTGCCAGCGCCATCATTGCCATGGCACTGAGTCTGAGCCTGAGTGTAGTTGCCGAAGGGGTGGAAAAGAAAGAACAGGCTGAACTCTTGCGCAAAATGGGTTGCAGCCAGGTACAGGGCTATTATTTTGGCCGACCCATGGACGCCGCAGGTTTTGCCATCCGCTATCGCGAGCATATCAATGAATAAACTCATGAATAAGCTGATCTGGCGTACAGGCAAGGTGAGCGAAATCCCGGAATTGCTGATGGCAGCAACACTGGAGAAATCTGCAGCCGTCGGCGCGGCGACTGTCTATCATTTTAAGCACGATGGGCAGGAAAAACTGGCGATTTCCCTTCCCGATGGTCAAGCCCTGATCATAGAACCTCTGCCCAGTGGCAGGCCACGCAGACGGCGTGTTGACCCTCTCAAAACAGGGCAGGTGGGCAAGCCTGTGAATGCTAATGGTGATAGCTGAGTCAAATCTCGCATCAAGCTTCTTATGGCGTCATGCGTATTTGCCAGGCAACAATGCCGTTGAGAGATCATTCTAGCGGGCTACCACTAAGCTGTTGGGAGTTGCAATTGCTGCAATTGCTGCAGCGACCGTGTTTTCATATTTATCTCACCACTGGCAGTCATTACCCAGGCTCAGGGTATTTGAGAAATGCATGATTGTGTTGCTGATGCAAATGCGCGTAAAGAAATTCCCGGCTTGAAATGATATTAAAAATATATTTTTATGGGGTTGAGATGTTGTTTGTGGCTTGTTTGTGGCTTATCTCCACTATTTTTATACTTTCACAAGCCCTGGTAGCAAACCATCACCTGACATATCCATGATATTTCACTTATCATGCTGTCATGATAGAAGATCAGGAAGTTTCCCTCCCCCCTTATCCTGGTATCCAGGAAAAAGACATACTGCTGGTACAGACGCCCGCAGACGCAGAGCAAGCCTATGCAGAGATGCTGGCAGCTGATATTTTGGGTTTTGATACAGAATCCAAGCCGGTATTTTTCAAAGGCCAGCAATCCGATGGCCCGCATCTGATACAACTGGCTACCGATAGCAAGGCTTATCTTTTCCCCACGCTCAAGGCACAAAACACCGATGCCGTGAAAGCCCTGCTGGAGTCGAAAGACATACTCAAGGTTGGCTTTGGACTCAGCGATGACATGAAGCGTCTGAAAATCAAGCTTGGCATCTTGCCACAGCACGTGCTTGACCTGGCGCGTGCCATGCGCGAAAGCAAGCAGCGCGACATGGGGGCGAAAGCAGCGGTCGCCAAATTCTTTGGCATGCAATTGCAAAAATCCAAAAAAACCTCTACTTCCAACTGGGCCGCCCCAGCCCTGAATGACAGGCAAATCATGTACGCCGCCAATGATGCGCAAGTGGCCTTGCTGGTCTACAGGAAGTGGCTGGCACTTAAGCAGTGATGCAGCAAGGCTGAACTTTAAGGCGTCCCCAATGTCAGATGGCTCACGATAGCCGAGTTGATAGGGGATGTATGCTGGCAAAAAAGAAAATGTTGTTAATCCTCGCAGGGGCTTTTTTTTCTCTGTTTAACGAAGCAGCGCAGGCCGATGGACTGGCAGACTTAAAAGCCGCCCTGGCACGTCTGCCAGGGCAAACACCGGTGAAAGCTGTAGTCGAAGCCAAAACCTGGAGCCGCCAGGGTGACGGCAAGGATGCTGATGAGCAAAATGGCCAGGCCAGTATCAGTCTTGATGACAGCCCCCGTGGCTTGCAGCTTTTGTATAGCAAGGATTTATTGACGCGTCTCGAAACTGAAGAGCGCGCCAAGGAAAAAGATCCCAAAGCCAAAACTCCCACCATTGCCGCCATCAAGGAAGTCAATTCATCAGAATTGCGTCCCATGGTTTCTGCTGTCGGTAATCTGTCGCGCGTCTTGGAAAAGGCCATACTCAAAAATGAAAAAGCCGATGCTACTTACAATGGCAAGCCCGCGCGCTTGCTGAGTTTCGAGATTTCTATTGAAAAGCTCAGCGAAAAAGATCGTAAATACGTCAAGAAATTCGAAGGCAGTCTGGATGTATGGATAGGCCCGGATGGCATCCCGCTGGCCAGCCGTATGCATCAGGCTATCTCCGGACGCGCTTTTGTTGTCATCAGCTTTGAAACCAAAAATGAGGAAGAGCTGGTGTATGGAGTGAGCGGCGACCGGTTGGTTGTTACCAGAAAAGAAAGTAAGAGCAGTGGCTCAGGTGCCGGTGAAAAAGGTGAGATGCGCGTGGTCAAAACCCTGCAAGTGCAATCTTGATAAGCCTGAACTTGCTGCAACGCAACACCGATAATGCATAATTGTTTTGTCGATTTATTTGGGTTTGACATTACAATGTAGTGATGTAAAGCTAGTCTACAAGAAAGGTAATTCCAGTGTTTAGCACGCCTTATTTTCCTCCTTCTTCTGTTTCATCTTCCGGTCACTACAAATTGCGTAAGCTGCCTGACTTAGCCGTCACTGCTTTGCTGGTATGTCTGGCTTATGGCGCCTATGTTCCTGCTATCCACGCCGCCCCGGTGCTGGCAGAAGGCTCTGCCGCTGTCGCGATAAATGCAAAGAAAGTCATCAGTCATGATGTCTATGCAAACTGGCGCAGCATACAAGGCAATGTCTTGAGCCGTGATGGCAACTGGGCAGCCTATGCATTGGTGGGACAAGAGTCGGACGGCGAAGTCGTCGTCAGGAATTTGAAAGATGGCCGCGAATTTCGTGCGCCACGCGGCACTACACCGGCATTCAGTGCGGATGGACGTTACCTGGCTTTTGCGATTGCGCCAACCAGAGTAGAACTGGACAAGGCCAAGAAGGACAAGAAGAAGGGTGATGATTTGCCCAAATCTGGTTTGGGCATCATGAATCTGGCGACGGGTAAAATTGAAAACCTGGACAGGGTAAAACGTTTTGCCTGGCCAGAAGAGGGTGGCAACTTCCTGGCAGTCTTGTTCGATGCGCCCAAGGACGCAAAGAAAGATGCGAAGAAAGACGCTGAACCTGCCGCCAAGGACGATGATGATCAGCAGGCTGCTACGGCCAATGCCGCAGCAAAGAAAAAAGACACGGGTACAGAATTTCTGTTAATCGATGTGGCGAATACCAAACGCAGCAGCTTCAAGGACGTCGCTGATTTTACCTGGTCAAAAAATGGCGAATTGCTGGCTTTCAATGTCATCACCAAAGATGCACAAAAAGACGGCGCGCGTGAAGGTGTTTACCTTATCAGCCCGCAAGACCTGACACCACGTGCAATCATGGCAAGTGCAGGCAGTTACAAGCACATGAATTTTGATGAAGCTGGCCGTCAACTTGCCTTCGTCAGCAACCGTGATGACCTGGCAAAAAAACACGCCGAAGCAGATAAGTCTGGCAAGAAAAGTGCTGATACAGACAAAACTGACAAAGCTGAAAAAGAAATTACTGCATACAATCTGTATTACTGGCGCGCCGGTGATAGCGAAGCCAAAGCCATTGTCACAGCTGATACGGCAGGTTTGTCAGCAGGCTGGCTGCCCAGTGAGCATGCCAGCCTGAGCTTTAGCAAAGATGGCCAGCGCCTGTTCTTTGGGACCGCAGAACTGGCCAAGGCTGACGCCAAGGATGCGCCAGAACCCTTCAAGGTTGATCTCTGGCACTGGAAAGATCCTGAGCTGCAATCCATGCAAAAAGTCAAGGCAGAGAAAGAAAAACAGCGTAGCTATAAAGCGGTTTTCCATATCGCTGAGCAACGCTTCGTCCAGCTTGCCAACAAGAATATCCCAAATGTATTGATCAATGATAATGCGCGTTTTGCCATGGGGGCCAGTGATGTGCCTTACAAAATGCAGCAATCATGGGATGCGCTGTATCACGATGCCTATGCAGTAGATTTGCAGACTGGCCAGGCTCGCTTGCTGGTGCAAAAATTGCGTTATGTACCCAGCCTGTCGCCAGGTGGTAAATATGTGCTGGCCTTTGATGCCAATAGCAGCGTATGGTATTGCTGGTCAACTGCAGATGGCAGCAAGATCAACCTGACAGGAAAAATCAAGACACGTTTTGAAGACGCAAAACGCGATACACCTGAAGTCAAGGATGCCTATGGTTTTGCCGGCTGGACTGAGGACGATGCCAGCGTAGTCTTGTATGATCAGTTTGACTTGTGGGAAGTCAATCCGCAGACTCAAACCAGCCGCAACGTGACAGCAGGCTATGGTCGCAAGCACAATCTGGAGCTGCGTTATGTTCCTGTCGATATGGAGAAAAAACCGCCTGCTGATGAACCCTCACCCGTCGCCGAAGCCAAGGCTTTGCCGACAGATTCATGGATACTGGCCGCCACTAATGAAGGCAATCGCTCTACCGGTTATTACCAGCAAAACCCAAAATCTGGCGAACCAGTCAAACTGATACATGGCGATAAAATGTTCGCTGGCCTGATCAAGGCCAAGAAGGCAGATACGGTATTATTTACGCAGCAAAGTTTTACGGAATTCCCGGACTTGTGGACCAGCAACCTGGCTTTGCAAAACCCGCAAAAAATCAGCAATGCCAATCCACAGCAAGCCCAATTCAACTGGGGCAAGCAGGAAATGATTGAATACACCAGTCTCGATGGCAAGAAGCTCAAGGCCTTGCTGGCCAAGCCTGAGAATTTTGATCCGGCAAAAAAATATCCGATGATGGTCTACATCTATGAAAACATGTCGGAAAGTTTGCATAAATATGTCCCACCTGCACCTAGCCAGAACATCAATGTCACCCGTTACCTGAGTAATGGTTATGTCGTGCTGCGCCCGGACATCGTGTATAAGACTGGACATCCGGGCAAGAGTGCCTATAACACTGTCGTGCCAGCAGTACAAAAAGTACTGGCGCAAGGCTATGTCGATCCCAAACGCGTAGGCATACAGGGGCATAGCTGGGGTGCTTACCAGATTAATTACCTGATTACGCAAACCAACATGTTCCGTGCTGTTGAAGCTGGCGCATCGATGGCGAACATGATCAGTGGTTACGGTGGCATACGCTGGGGCACAGGCATGAGCCGCGCCTTCCAGTATGAAAAACAGCAAAGCCGTATCGGTGGTGCGCCGTGGAACAAGACGGCCGAGTATATAGAAAATTCACCCATATTCTATGTAGACAAAGTGCAGACGCCTTATCTGACCATCCATAACGATGATGATGATGCAGTGCCATGGTATCAGGCCATAGAATTTTTCACCGCTTTGCGCCAGTTGGGCAAGGAAGCCTACTGGTTCAATTTCAACGGTGAAAAACATGGTCTCAAAGAGCGCGACAATATGAAGTTTTATACCGTGCATATGGCCGAGTTCTTTGATCATTATTTGCTGGGTAGTCCACGTCCTGAATGGATGGACAAGCCTGTGCCTTATCTGGAACGGGGCAAGAGGGATGTGATGGGGCAGTTCAAGCCTGCTGCGGCAAAGGCTGAGTGATTTTTGGGGAGCCGCTTGCGGCTCCTCGCTAGCTGCCAGCACTTCAATCATAAGATACACGGCAATCTTAAATTCGTCGCTCCAGCGCAGGCTGGAGCCCAGTGGCGTTTGTTGCATTGCCGTGCTTTGATTAAAACGATTGCCCTTCGTGGATACAAGCCGGGTCTCGGCCCGGCAGCCGAAATTCTTTCTGTGTGTCGCCAAAGAAAGAATTCAAAGAAAGGCGACCCAGGCGTAGCACTCCACTGCGCCGCTTGCAAGCGGCTTAGATGTTGGCAGCGCAAAGCATGCTTTGCGAAACCCTGCCAACATCCCCTACGGGGTGCCCATTTGTGCAGTACAAAAAATGGGAAGATCCGAAACTCGCCTGCGGCCTTGCTTTAGGAACATGCGCTTGCAAGCGCATGTCGTTATGCAGGCGGGCAGCATGCTGCCCTACGCGGGTCGCCCGAAACCCCTGCTACACCTCAAACAGCGGTTCTTCTTAATCCATTTTCTGTACTGCACAAATGGCGGCTACACATGGGAACTGCTAACTTCAAAAACAACCCCAAAGTCAAATCCAACAGCAAAAGCAACATTACCCCCTCCGCAGCAATCCAGATGATCTGAGCAAATTGCTAACAATGGGCAAGCAAATCAAACACTTGCTCTCATAAAACTTTAAAAATGTCGTAAACGTACAATACATCCATCATCGAAGCAGGTAGCATCCACTACATGCCCAAGACCGACAAGACTCCAAAAGCGCAAACGCATATCTGGCCAGCCAGTGGTCAGACGGCTGAGCATGTGCTGATGTATATCGTGCGTGACACCCGTGGTTGCCATCTGGACGGGCAGGATCTGTTGAATCGCTATCCTGCCACGCCGTTCTGTTCTATTACCTGGATGCTGGAAGGCGAGGTCTGTCTGGTGCAGCAGGGAAATGTCAGCAAGGATCAACGCTTGCCGCAGGTATTTATGGCCGGTTGTCAGAGTCAGTATGGAGTATCCATGAATCTGGGTGACAGGCATAGTTTTATGGCAGTGTTTTATTCAGATGCTTTTCATGTCCTGTTTGGCCTCGATCTGGAAACCGTGCAAGATCACTTCGTCGATGCCAGCGATGTATTGAATCCACAAAGCCGGACACTGCTGCAAGCTGTTGCCTCGGCTGATTCCCACGCAGAGCGGCGTCAATTGATTGAAACCTATGTCGCGCAAAACAGCAGCTCCCTGCTCGCCAGTCCCTGGTCACGTTTGCGCAAGATGGGGCAAAACCTGAGTTTGCGCCTGAGTTGTAGTTTGCTTGGGGTTGGTGCCCGCCAGGCACAGAGGCGGGCCAGGAAGGAAGCTGGCTTGCCCTTGTTGGGCTTGTCCAGATTATGGCGCGCCACGCGCAGTCATAGCCAGGTCTTGCTTGATCTGGAGCAGGGGCACACGCCGAATTGGACCGAGCATGCCAGCGCAATGGGTTATGCAGATCAATCTCACTTGATCCGGGATTGCAAGGATGTGTCGGGACGCAGTCCGCAACAATTGGTGAACGATGCCCGGACCAATGAAAGCGACTGGATTTATCGCTTATAAGCGGTACATAAAAAGCAGTACATAAAAGCAGGACATAAGCGGGCATAAGAAAGAGTCGCTTCTCCAAAACCTTAAATAATCCCACATGACTACTCATCAACGCCTGCATTCCCTCGATAATCTCAGAGCCATCATGATGTGGCTGGGCATAGTCGTGCATGTGTCTGTCAACTATATGGTCAATCCTGCACCTACGCCCTGGCGCGATAACCAGACCAGTTTGCTGGCAGATTTACTCATCGTCTTCATCCATGCTTTCCGCATGCCTGTGTTTTTCATCCTGGCCGGCTTTTTCGTTGCCATGCTGGTCGCCAAGCGTGGAACGACTGCCATGCTGCACCAGCGCGTGCGCAAGCTGGTCTGGCCCTTCATGGTGTTCTGGCCTTTACTGCTTGTCTCAATGAGTTTGCTGGTGGCAGTGTATGCGCATCTGAATGCTTTTGGCACGATGGGTCTGGACTTTGACCTTATTCCACAAATACCTGGCCGACCTCGGGTATCGCTGCTGCATTTGTGGTTCATCTATTACCTCTTCCTGTATTGCCTGGTGTATGCCTTGCTGCTGCGTTGGATCGCATTTATTCCATCGGCGCTTCAGGATGGTTTTGCCAAAACCTGGAAAATGCTGTGCAACAACTGGTGGGGTGTACTTTTGTTGGTTCTGCCTTTGGCGGCTGTTGGGAGCATCTACCGTAATGGCATGGTGACACCACTTGGTTCTTTCATGCTGCACCCCGCCGAATTCATCCATAGCGGCATGTTTTTTACCTGCGGGATTTTCCTGTATCGCTTTCAGGCAGATTTGCTTCCCCGCTTTGAGCGCAAATGCTGGTGGTATCTTGGTGCTGGCTTGCCTGCATTCATCCTGTTTTTGGCGCTGGTCAATATTGGCGCTAACGCAGAGTCAGCCAGCCTTGGCATGCAGGCAGTAATGGCGTATTTGTACAATAGCGTCAGCTGGCTCTGGAGCTTTGCCCTGATAGGTTTATTCCTGCGTTACCTGCCCAGCCAGAATCGCTTGCTGTCATATCTGGCAGACAGCTCTTACTGGGTTTATTTGGTGCACATGCTGGGGACGGTAGGGTTTGGTGTTTTGCTATATCACAGCCCGCTTGGTGCAATCGGGAGGCTGATCTGCAATATCCTGTTCACAAGCCTGTTTTGCCTGCTGAGTTACCACCTGCTCGTGCGCCACGGTTTTGTAGAGCGCTTCCTGAATGGCGGTGTGCAAAAATTACCGGCTGATTCTGGCTCTGTCAGCCAGGGAGTGACTTACTAAGACGTGGACATATTTCTTCTTATACCCTATACGTATAACTGCAATCAGTTCCAGTATTTGCAATTAGCACTGGCTTTGGTGCATGATAGCAGGCACCTTTAATACAGTCATAAGCGTAGGGATAATGGATATGCAAACTTCAGGTAACAAGGTACTTGCACCTTTGCCCAGCGGGCATGGTGCGCGCTGGTGGAAGTCTTTCGGGCCGCAGATAGTCGTGGGTCTGTTGGCCGGCGTAGTGGTGGGTTTGATAGCGCGCAACATGGGTACACAAGGTAGCGAGGCCAACTGGCTGCAGGTCGCGCTTGGTGCAATCGGCAATGCCTATGTGGGCTTGTTGAAACTCATGATCCCGCCCCTGATATTGACTGCGGTGGTCAGCAGTATAGCCAATCTGCGCCGTTTGCAAAATGCAGCACAGCTGGCGACACAAACCCTGATCTGGTTTGCGATTACTGCTTTTATCGCAGTTGCCATTGGTTTGACGATAGGCTTGTTGGCTAACCCAAGTGCAGGTGCGGTCGTTGACGCTGCCAAGGCGAGCGCACCATCAAGGACAGGTTCCTGGTGGGCTTTCCTGAATCAACTGTTACCGGGAAATATCCTGGGTATGACAGCCAGCAGCTCAGTCAAGCTGGTGGGGGAGAAAGCAGTCGCCAGTACCCAGCTTGGTTTTAATGTATTGCAATTGCTGGTGATTTCTATTGCTGTTGGCGTGGCTGCACTCAAAGTTGGTGAACGTGCTGAGCCATTGCTACGTTTTACTGATGCTGTCGGTGCAGTGGTGCAAAAAATATTGTGGTGGATCATACGCCTGGCACCGATAGGGACACTGGCCCTGCTGGGGGATGCGGTAGCTAGTTATGGCTGGGACGCGCTGGGTTCGCTCGCCAGTTTCAGTGCCTCAGTCTATGTGGGTTTGCTGTTGGTTTTGTTCGTGGTTTATCCCTTGCTGGTCAAGTTGCATGGCTTGTCAGTGCGTCAGTATTTCAGCGGCGTCTGGCCAGCCGTGCAACTGGGGTTTGTGTCACGCTCATCGATGGGTACCATGCCTTTGACAGAACGGGTCACTGAGCGTTATCTGGGTGTGCCGCGTGAATATGCGGCCTTTGCCGTGCCCTTGGGCGCAACCACCAAGATGGATGGTTGCGCCTCGATTTACCCGGCCATCTCGGCTATCTTTATTGCACAATTTTATGGTCTGCATCTGGATGTGACTCAACTGGCTTTGATCGCCCTGGTTTCTGTGCTGGGTTCAACTGCGACCGCTGGCACGACTGGTGCGACCGTCATGCTGACACTGACCTTGTCCACGGTTGGCTTGCCGCTGGAAGGCGTGGGTCTGTTGCTAGCCGTAGAACCCATCATTGATATGGGCCGCACTGCGGTTAACGTCGCTGGTCAGGCACTGGTGCCAACGATAGTCGCCAAACGCCTGGGTTTGCTGAATCTGGAACTTTACAATGCTGAGCGTACTGCAGAAGCACTGGAAGCTGAACCCGTGGCACATTAACATACTGAGTAATCATGTTGATGCTTTTTATTGCAAGAGCTTATTTCAATGGTGCGCATGACTATCTTCGATGCTGCCGTGGCCCGGTTACAAGCCATGGCAGCAACTCTTGAGGCCTTGTCTGGTGTCAAAATTGGGTTGTTTGAGTATAGTTACGACTGTTGAGCATTTTCATCAAACAATAATGGATTGATATGTCAGAGCCACAAGATTCAATGTAAAAATTATCAGTCTGAACCTGCCCTGCAACACTATCGCAAGTCCTGCTTGTAAGTCTGCGGGAATTGTTAAATACTGGAGTTGGGAAGGTTCCACAATCTCCGTCTCCTGTTCTTATTGCGCTCCTTGCTCATCAAGACGAAGTGCCTGCCCTGATTTGAAAGTTTGCAGGCGTGCGTGCATTTCTATTACTGTTTTTCTTTGGCGTCTGTGCAGATGTCAGTGCTCGTGAACAGCCAGTGCAGCGTGAGGTATTGCGCTTTTCTTCTTCTCTTAGCGAAGCCGCTGAGGCTTTCGTAGACAGTAAAATTCTGTTGGAAAAACTGTGCAGACAAAGCGGCCTGAACTGCAGCCTGACAGCCTATCCGCCCGGACGTGCGGTGAGGATGTTGCAGGTTAGTGAAACAGCAGGCGAATTGCCGCGCTTTGAAGAATTTCAACATCTGGCACCAACAGCGAGCCGTGTCCCTACAGCTTTGGGTTATCTGAGTTTCAGTGTGCTGACCCATGACAAGAATATTATCGTGAAGTCTCTGGGCGATCTGAACAGGTATAAAGTATTTTATGTGCGTGGTAATGCAGCCATCGCGGCACACAAGGAGCTGGATCATCTGATTGCGGTCAGTTCGGAATACGATTGTGCCTATATGGTGTTGAGAAAGCTGGGTGATGCCTGCATCATGACCAAGTCACTTGCGCTGAAAATGCTTGAAGAGAATCAGCCAGCACCAGGTAGCTATAACCTGCAAGATTTGTTTTTCAAGCCTGTATATTTATATCTTTCCCCCCGTTACCAGTATCTGCAAGAGATTTTTGATCAGAAATTGAAGAATATGCGGCCAGAAGAAAAAATCGCGCAATAAATTTTAATACAAAGGTATTTACCTAAGTATTGGTTTGCGCTATATTATTCGCATGTCAATTCAGCAAATCCAACTCGACCATTTATTTTCTGCCCTCGGCGACACGACCCGTCGTGCAGTCTTGGCACGCTTATGCAAAGGGCCCGCAGCAGTCAGCGAATTGGCGCTAGAATTTGACATGGCCTTGCCTTCGTTTACCCAGCATTTGCGGGTACTTGAGCATTCAGGTCTGGTGATATCAGAAAAAAAAGGCAGGGTAAGGACTTACCAATTAGCACCAGAGGCCTTAAAAGAAGCTGAGCAATGGCTGGCGTCGCAGCGCAGTGATTGGGAAAAACGCTTTAATCAACTTGATGCATATTTAAACAAAATAAAGGAGAACCATGATGTCTGATGTCACGACGGAAGAGGGTAAGTTCGATCTGGTGCTGGAACGTATAGTCGATATCCCGCCATCTCTGGTGTGGGCTGCATGGACTACGCCCGCTCATTTGCTTGAATGGTTTACGCCCGCACCCTGGAAAACCGTGGACTGTGAAATTGACCTGAAAGCGGGTGGCATCTTCCGCACTGTCATGCGTTCGCCTGAAGGTGTTGATCATGACAACGCCGGTTGCTATCTCGAAGTCATACCCGGCAAGAAGCTGGTATTTACTGATGCCCTGGGGCCAGGTTTTCGTCCTGCCGGCAACTCCTTCATGACCGCCATCATTACATTTGAAGCGCATGAAACGGGTACAAGATATAAAGCCGTTGTCCTGCATAAGAATGCGGAAGACAAGCAAAAGCATATGGAAATGGGATTCCACCAAGGCTGGGGTACTGCTCTCGACCAATTGGTCGCCCATATGAAAAAACTCAATTGACAGAGTAAAAAGAGGACGCAGACGGCATGCTACAACTCGCTTTTTTACACACTTCATCTGTACATGTGGCGGGCTTTGATGCGCTGATGCTGGAATTGGCACCAGAGCTTAAAGTACATCATCATGTTGATGAAAGTCTGCTTACGGCGGCACAGCAATTTGGAGCCGCTGATCCTGTCGTTATCAACAGCGTAGAGGCAGCGATGCAAGAGGCGGCCGCCAGTGGCGCGTCCATGGTGGTATGCACCTGTTCCAGCATAGGTGGGATTGCTGAGCGCATGAATGGACGATCAGGTTTGCGGACAGCAAGAATAGATCGTGCCATGGCAGACCGCGCAGTTGCATCAGGACCACGTATATTGCTGGTCGCGGCACTGGAAAGCACGCTGGCTCCCACCACTGAATTGTTGATGGAATCGGCCAGCGCCTCAGGTAAACCGGTAGTGATCAGTAATCTCTTGCTGGACCATGCCTGGGCGTATTTTTTGCAAGGGGATAGTCATGCTTATTTGCAAGCCATCACTAATTCTGTCAGAGCTGCATTGCATGAGAAAACTGCTGACATTGATGTCGTGGTATTGGCACAGGCATCAATGGCAGCAGCGACGAGAGGTTTGAATGATATGGGCAAGGAAGTCTTATCCAGCCCCAGGCTTGGAGTAACACATGCCATCAGTTTACTGCTGAAAAACCAGAGCATTATCCTTACGCAAGCCGGGAGCGGCAATTACTCAACTAATACTCAATTTTCCTGGTAAATCGCAAACACTGCACCTTGAGGATCAGCCATGACAGCAAAGCGACCAGTATTTGGAATATCGCTAGGTGGCACATAAGTAGCCGCACCCAGGGCCTGCGCCTTGGTAGCCGTAGCATCGCAATCTGCAACACTGAAATACGCCAGCCAGTGCGAGGGTGCCATGGCACCGTCAGGCAAGTCCATCATGCCACCAATGGGCGTGCCATTGTGCTGCCATTCCGTATAAGTCATGCCACCATCGCTACCTGTTTTTGCACCCCAGCCAAACAAGGCCTTGTAATACGCCTCTGCTTTTGCCGTATCACTAGTATTGAGTTGTCCCCAGCAAAATGCACCCGGCTCATTATGTATACCAACGCCAATATTTTTGCCTGGCTGCCAGATATTATGGAATGCACCTGTAGGGTCTTTTAATACAGCCATGCGGCCCAGGTCAAACACGTCAAACGCCGGGACAATGACTTCGCCATCCAGTTCTGTGCTGTGCTTTGCAGTCGCATCTGCATCCTTGGTAGACACATAAATCGTCCAATGTGGCGGTACGCCAGCCTGCTGCTCAGAATCCAGAGTGTATGCTGCTGCGGCATCATTTCCCTTGAGCTGGAAAATGGTGTAGTAACTTCCTGGCCCCATCTCATTGTCCTGGGCGCTCCAGCCGAACAGTTCACCATAAAATGCCTTGGCGGCATTTTGATCATTGGTGGCGAGTTCTACCCAACAAAAGGCACCAGGTGCGTGTGAGCTAACGATACTCATGCTGATATCTCCTTCGATTTTTATTTCGGTATGAATTCATTTGATGTAACCGCAGTAATGAAACTAACGCAGTAATGAACTTAGATATAACAGTGCAGCCTCAGAATTATAAGCCGCTGCACCAGAAATGAAATGAGAATCTGTATGGAATATATGCACTTCATACGCTCGTTAAAACTTAATGTTATGCTATCGCATATCATTTTGTTGCTCGTCTGCAATTTATACTGGCATCAAAAGAAAAATCTCCTGAAATTATTCATTCATGCCATATAAAAAGACGCTGTTTTCTCTCTTCATTCTTGTGATGCTGACCGCCTGTCAGCCAGGTAATAGATCTGCAGCCAGTGCGCCTTCGCAACAAGATGCAATCCCTGTAGTGAGCAAGACTAGCCTGAGTGACTTTGAAAATTACAGCATGCTCAGCATACAAGATGACTGGAAGGTCGTCAGTTGGTCGGGTAAACCGGCAAGCCTGCCAGGTATTAAAAACAAAGCAGGAATATCAAGCACAATCAGCACAGTCAGCATACTGAAAAAAGAAAAGCAAGCCTGGCGGGTGGTGTCGCAAAAGCAGTTTGCCGATAGCTATAATCCACGCCTGCAGCTACATACTGAATTTACCCTGGCAGGAAAACCTGTATTCGTACTCAAGATACAGCAGGGTGCCGCATATGAGGAGTTGCAGGTTTATGGCATGGTACAAAGCGAATACAAGTTGCTGCAAACCCTGGTGGCAGGGGCTTTTGAATGGACTTATGATGTAGCCGGGAATAAAAAATCTCTGCTGGCAATATCTGCAACACCAGGTGAACAAGCCGAATCTTATCAATGGAATGGTCAGCAGTTCATGCTCATCAATGCTGCCGATGGTGCCGACGCTACTACTGGCACATCAGCAAAATCTGCTGGCTACGTCGTCGATTAAATTAATTCAGAAAACGAATTCAAATTGAAATTTTTCAAAAATGTAGCTCTTGCAGCGAACTCTGTATTTTTAATTACATTCATTTCGCTTGCAGCTAATGCGGGCGCGCAAACAGTAGCTATCACCATTGACGATGGCCCCAATCTGGAACAGACACCTAGGCTAAGCCCTGAACAGCGCAATCAAGCCATGCTGAATGCCTTGGCTAAACATGGCGTATCAGCAGCTTTGTTTGTAACGGCGGACTATGCCGCAAAACAGCCTGCCGGTTATGCACTGGCTAAAGCCTGGGGGGATGCCGGCCACGCTGTCGGCAACCACAGCATGAGCCACCCTGATTTGCACAGTGATAAAGTCAGCCTGGCGCAATATCAGCAAGAAATCCTGGATTGTGACCAGATCATCAGCACTTTGCCTGGCTACCAGAAATGGTATCGCTATACCTATCTGCGGGAAGGTAATACGCCAGAAAAGCGTGATGGCATGCGTAATTTCCTGAAGCAGCAAAATTACCGTAATGCCTATGTCAGCCTGGATACCAGCGACTGGCGCCTGAATGAGAAACTGGTAGACGTGCTAGGCAAAAATCCACAGGCAGATGTGAGCGCCATCAAGCGTGCTTACATGGCTCATGTACGTCAGCGTGCCGAAGCTTATCGCGCCTTGTCCTGGCAATTGCAGGGACGCGATATTCCGC
Organism: Undibacterium sp. GW821-FHT07F11; assembly: GCF_059418665.1. NCBI lineage: Bacteria > Pseudomonadati > Pseudomonadota > Betaproteobacteria > Burkholderiales > Oxalobacteraceae > Undibacterium > Undibacterium sp. GW821-FHT07F11. Next base: position 209,688 of record NZ_JBWKQH010000008.1, on the reverse strand, counting down.
AAGTCATGCTCATGCATCACAATTTGATCAATGCTTTGTGGCTTGATGACGTTATCGCCCAGTTCAAGGATATGGGCTGGAAGTTTACTACACCAGCTCTAGCTTTCAGTGATCCTGTTTATCAGTTGATGCCAGAACGGGCAGCAGCGGGACAAAGCCTGTTACTGTCCATGGCCAGAACTTTGGGATTGGGCAAATTTAAGGGATGGGAGCGTCTGGTTGATGACGGTGATTTTGAGATTGAGCAATTGAAACAACAGGGTTTGTAATTTCTGGCAAAACCAGTCAGAGACAAGCATTGTGGCGCTCAACATCCATTTTCAAGGCAATATTGACAATCATCAGCGTGAATACAGGCAATGGCAGGACAAAATAGTTGTGTTCATGCACCAATAAGGTGAATCGAAATCTCTTTGCTTTACTCGTGCTGATGAATGTTGTCTTGTTTTGTATTCAGTATTTGTATTAAAAATTGTTGCTCGCCTTCAAGCATACTCCCTTTGGTATATGATCGAATCGGGTGAGTTTGTTGTTCCCTGAGTATTGTCGCTCACATCATGTCGATGCCGGTTTTCTGCATGCTGAACATGTGCAAGCAATCTCTGACCACGAATACCGGGTAGATATGAGTCTGGATACTTCGCATAAGAGCAATGATGACTATCAGCATTTGCTGAGCTTGCACCGGCTATGCATGAATGGTATTGCCCGCAAGGCTGCACTTGATGAGAGCTTGCATCTGCTAGTTGCCAGCCTGGGGATTCACTATGCAGGGTTGCTGACAGCTATCGTAGTCTTGCGTGGTGCTGAGTCTGGGGCTGAAACCAGTGTATCGATTGCATCAGATTTACCTGAACCTTGCATCGCTGTCGTGCATGCCATGCCATTCATGGCCGAAAATTTTCAACCTGCAAGTGCTGATACTGCGCAATTTGAGAGCCCGCATCAGGGCAGGTGTATCAAGGATTTGCAAGAAGCAGCGCAAGCTCGTGGACTGTGCCTGGTTGATGGCCTGCCTTTTTTTAATCATGAGCATACTTTGCTCGGTGGCTTGCTCTTTTTTGCAAGGGATAGATCCTCCATTAACAAGCCTGAAGGGCAAGTCCTGCATGAGCTTGCCAGCCTGATCGCCACTCTCGTACAACACGAACATGATCAGCAAAAAATCCAGCAGGCACAAGTATTGGTACGGCAAAGCCAGGCTAGCATGCAGCGTATGGTATTGGCGATAGAAGGCAGTGGCACTGGTATCTGGGACAGGGATGTGCCAGCCGGGCAAATTCATTACTCGCCGGGCTGGAAAGCAATACTCGGCTATACCGATGCAGAAATCTCGAACCGCATAGAAGAAAGTTATACCAGACTCCATCCTGAAGACCTGCCCTATGTGCAAGCCACCATGAAAGCACATTTCGAAGGGCAGACTGAACAATATGTGGTTGAACACAGAGTGCGTTGCAAGGATGGCAGTTATAAATGGATATCCAGCCGTGGCAAGGTCGTCAGTCGTGCGGAAGATGGCAGCCCCTTGCGTATGATAGGCACTACTACTGACATCACTGCCATGCGCACCTTGTCACAACGCCTGCAGGAAAGTGTTGATCTGGTGACTTGCCTGACCAATGAGGTGCCCGGTCTGGCCTATCAGTACTGCATGCATGCCAATGGTGAAGAAAGCTTTACCTACCTCAGCGAAGGTGTACACGATATTTATGAATTAAATCCGGCACAGATGCATGAAGGGGTGGCACTGGTACATGCGCGCATACACCCTGATGATTTTCCTGCTTATCGCACTGCCGTCCTGAAATCAGCCAGCAGATTGGAATACCTGCATCTGGAATACCGCGTCAACCTGCCGCAGCAAGGCATACGCTGGCGTCAGATGGATGCCAGACCGCGCCGCTTGCCAGATGGATCTACACTGTGGCACGGCTTTATTACTGATGTCACCGAACACAAACGCATAGAGCAGGAGTTGCAGGAACTGGCGACCATCGATTTTTTAACGCAAATTCCGAATCGCCGCAGCTTCATGGGCCGCATGGAAGAAGAGCTGGCACGCGTACAGCGCGGTGCCAGTAAATCAGCCGCAGTCCTCATGTGTGACCTGGATAATTTCAAGCTGATCAATGACAGCTATGGCCATGCTGTTGGTGATCTGGTACTCAGGCATTTTGCCCATATCCTGCATGATGAATTGCGCAAGAGCGATTATGCCGGCCGCGTGGGCGGTGAAGAATTTGCCGTGGTGCTGGCAGGTACCGGCATTGCCGATGCCACTGTTTTCGCTGAGCGCGTGCAAAAACAATTACTGAATACGCCAGTTAATGTACATAGTCACATCATCCCGGTGACGGTCAGTATAGGTATTGCCATCATGCAGGCAAGCGATATTGACGCTGATGTATCGCTATCATCCAGCGACATGGCTTTGTATCGTGCCAAGGAGGCCGGTCGCAACCGTATTATCGTCGCTGCAGATTAAGCACTATGTTTTGTTTGCCAGCCATTCTGCCCTGTCCATGGAGTAGACTGCAGTATCCATGTCGTACCAGCGTTCTATGCCGCGATATTGCATGCCCAGTTTTTTCATGACATGGGCTGATCCATGATTGTCCTGGTGACAGACGGCGCATAAGGATTCTGCCTTGAGGTTTTCAAACGCAAATGCAACCATGGCTTGCGCGGCTTCTGAGGCATAACCCTTGTTCCAGCTCTCCTTGCGCAGACGCCAGCCTGTTTCCAGGGGATTGGCCGGGTCGCGTCCTAGATATTGTATGCAGCCAGCACCGATGACTTCATTGCTATCGAGTTCTATGAAACTCCACCAGGAAAAACCATACTCTATCCAGCGTGCCTTGACGCGCTCTATCATGGCCTGCGTGTCTTCCGGTGTATCTGGTTTGCCGGTAATGTATTGCATGACTTCCGGCTGGCTGTTCATGTGGAACAGGCCATCAAAATGGCTGTCGCTCATTGGTTCAAGGCGCAGGCGTGCAGTAGTGAGTATGGTCATGATCAGTCGGGTGGCTATGGGAAAGTGTTGAGTGTAAGCTTGAAAGTATTAGGTTTCAAGCACATAGCCATACGATCTGATATTTGCTAAAAAGTTTCAAGCCCTCAGCACATCCCTGATAAACACAGTGAGATCAGTAGACTGTGGCATGACCTTGGCCTGGTACATCATGTCACCGACAAAACCGCGATGATAGGTAGCGTGATTGACGACGTGCAGCAGCATTTCCTGGCAGCTCATGACACCCTCGCCACCACCGATGAAATTGAAATTGATGACGCGCTCCAGATCATCTTCATTCAAGTCTTGCGTGAAATTCCGGTACCACTCATTCATTTTTTTTGATGCATTCCACAGTTCGGTCAGTGGCGGTGTGGTGGCCGTATTGCGGTCTTGATATTCATGTTTTTGACCCAGTAAATGGGCACGAAAGACATCGTCGATGACATACACGTGGTTCAGGGTATGCAGCATGTTGCCAAAGCGTGTCAGACGAGGGCGCAATATCTCTTCTTCTGGCAAGGCACTCAGCATGGAAAACATCTTGTCGTCTGCCCAGGATTTATAGTGGGTCAGCATGCGTATATTCGATAACATCGTCATTCATATTCTCCGGTTGGATAAGAAAACCTGCCTCTCAGATAGAATATGCTTGTTGATATTGCGCCAGTAGATACAGATGTTTGCGATTACGGCAGATACAATGCGAAAAACAAAAAAGCCACCAGAACATCAGTCTGGTGGCTTTTGAGCCTGCATCAGCGAGGAAATTATTTCTTGAATTTCGCTTCAGCGATGCGATCAGCGATAACGCTGGTTGGCAAGCCTTCTGCATCAGCGCGGGCAAATACTTCTGCCAGGGTTTCACCGATACGGCGTACATGGGCGACCATGCCGTCTTCTGGCGTGTTCAGGTATTCGTAACAAACCTTGATGATGCCACCGGCATTGATGACAAAGTCAGGCGCATACAGGATGCCTTTTTGACGGCAGAGTTCGCCCATCTCTGGCGTCGCCAACTGGTTGTTGGCGCCACCTGCAACGATCTTCGCTTTCAAGCGTGACAAGGTGTCCGGGTTCAGGGTCGCACCCAGAGCGCATGGTGCGTAGATGTCGGCTTGTACGTCATAGATGGCATCGATGGCGACGACTTCTGCACCCAACTCTTCTTGCGCACGTTTCAGTGCGGCCTGGTCGATATCGGTGACGATGAGTTTGGCGCCGGCTTCTTTCAACTGGCGTGCATAGTCATAACCTACATGACCCAGACCTTGCAGGGCCACGGTCAGGCCATCAAAGCTGTCGCGTTTGAAATGGTGTTTGACTGCTGCCTGGGCACCCACGAAGCAGCCCAGTGCGGTATACGGGGATGGGTCGCCACGGTCACCCAGACCGGCAACGTATTTGGTTTTGCTGGCAACATTGGCCATGTCAGCCGGGCTGGTGCCTACGTCTTCTGCCGTGACATAACGGCCGCCGAGGCGCTCCAGGGCTTCACCCAGGGCTTCAAACAGGGCAGGGGTCTTGTCAGTTTTTGGGTTGCCGATGATGACGCTCTTGCCGCCGCCGATAGGCAGGCCAGCAACTGCGTTCTTGTAGGTCATGCCGCGCGAGAGGCGCAATACATCACGTACAGCTTCAGCTTCATCTGCATAATTCCACATGCGGCAGCCACCCATGGCCGGGCCAAGATTGGTGTTATGGACTGCGATAATGGCTTTCAAGCCGGATTTGGCTTCGGATGCGAACACGACTTGTTCGTGGTCGTCGAAATTGATTTCATTAAATACAAAAGCGGTCATGCTTATGGCTCCGCGCGGTACAACCAGGTTCTGCCAGATCAGGCAAATGCAGTAGTGCCGCAAAAAAGTGATTAAATAAGTGGTGTTGTTATGCAAGTAAAACAGTCTCTGATCACTGGTTGGTGTAATCAAAAACACAAGGCGGTGATTGTGTCACGCGTGCGAAGTATAGGGTAAGAGGGGGCGAAACTCAATCTTGCCCTCTGGTTAAGCGTATGTAAGAGACTCAGGCTGCGACACTGATTTGCGTCATATCAAGCAATTCTTTCATGAAGCGCTCCTGGGTTTTCAGGCAAAAACCGGCTGAATAGGGATTCATGAACCCATGTTTGCTGCCTTTGACCAGTTCTGCATCGTGGTTGCGTTGCCTTAAATCGGCCACCAATTCTGCCGGTTCAAATGCCGCTTCCTGTTCGGCAAATATCAGGCGAGTAGGGCAGGCGGGCTGCACATCGCGATAATCCCGTATGCGTGAACCATAAAACAATATGGTTTGCTGCAGGCTGGACATAAATGGATTGGCACTATTGAGCCACAAGGCGCTGGCACCGGCGCTAAAGCCTATGGCGTAACGCAGGCTGGACTGGTTGGCAGCTATCAGTTGGGACAGGTGTTCTGCATACGCGCCAACTCCACCCTCGGCAATAAAGGCATGGTAAGCCAGGGTTTCTGCCGGGTATTGTGTTTTCTCACCGCTAAAAGGCGATGCAATCAGGCAAGGCACAGAAAATTGCCGGGCAAAACTGGCGATTGCCGGCGTATTGCCAAAAACATCAGTGACGATTAATAAGACAGGTGGTGAAGCAGGGGTGAATACAGTAACAGACACAATAAGCAGCTTGGTAGATACGCAGGAGGCGGGAGCCTACCGGACTTATGCTGACATTGCAAGAAACACGCTTATATTTAGCTAATGTTGCAAGCTGGTAATGCATGATTGACACTAGCATGCATGCTCATGGATACTTGGCAAGAATTGGAACTTTTTGTTACAAATCAGCTTCTTAGTGAAACATTCATTATAAATATACGGAGATCCACCATGTTGCGACCCAGTCTGATTTTTCTTTCCCTTGCCTTGTCATTGACGGCATGCAGCAAGGGAGGAAAGGATGGCAAGGAATCGGACCAGGCCAAGGCCAGTGCCAGTGCAGGTTCAGCAAGCTCAAAGTCAGCCAGTGCCAAGATACCGGACAGCCCCTTGCTGGTGACGCAGGAAGATTTGCAAGTGATACAAAATAGCGCACTGTCGTCCGGCCCTGTGATTACCGGTTCGATACAGCCAGAACGCAAGGCCGATCTGCGCTCAGAATTGTCTACGGTGGTCTTGCAAGTATTGAAAGAAAATGGCGAGACAGTGAAACGTGGTGATTTGCTGGTGCGTCTGGATGATACCTCGATACGTGACAGCCGCAATTCTGCAGAAGAAGCTGCCAGGGCATCAGCCCAGTCACTGGAGCAGGCCGAACGACAATTCCAGCGCCTGAAAACTTTGCGCGCATCCGGCATGACTTCTACCCAGCAACTGGAAGATGCGGAAATCCGCCGCAATAATGCCCAGAGTGATCTGGTGGCCGCCAAGGCACGTGCTGCGCAGGCGCGTCAGCAAATGCAACGCACGGAAGTGCGCGCCCCCTTTGATGGTGTAGTCAGTGAACGCAAGGTTTCAGCTGGTGACACCGCACAGATAGGCAAAGAACTGGTCAAGGTTATTGACCCCACCAGCATGCGCTTTGAAGGCTTGCTGTCGGCCGACAAGGTGAACAATGTCAAGATAGGCCAGACCGTCAGTTTTCGTGTCAATGGCTATGGTGACCAGGTTTTTGCAGGCAAGGTGAAGCGTGTGGATATGGCAGCAAACGCCACCACCAGACAGGTGGAAGTGCTGGTAGCCTTTGCAGATGCCACACCGCCAAGAGTATCTGGCCTGTATGCTGAAGGCCGCATAGAAACAGGTTCTACCCAGACCCTGATGATCAAGAGCACAGCCTTGCTGCGTGATGGCGACAAGGCTTATGCCTGGCGCATCAAGGATGGCATCATCAACAAAATCAGTATTGTCGTTGGTGAGCGTGATCCGCGTCGTGGTGATTTTGAAATACGTAGTGGCCTGGCAGATGGCGACAAGGTGATACGTAATCCGGTTTCCACCCTCGTGGATGGACAAAAGGTAAAAATGGTAGCCTCAGCCGGTGCCGACCTGACTGCTTCAGCCGCCTCGGCTTCAGCTTCAATATCGGCTTCAACTCCGGCAACTGCCAATCCACAAGGGAAATAAATCATGTTCCTTTCCGATTTCAGTATCAAGCGTCCGGTCGCGATGATCGTTATCATCATCGCCCTCATGTGCATGGGTTTGCTGGCGCTGAAGAAACTCAAGGTCAATCAGATTCCCGATGTGGAAGAGCCAGTACTGGTAGTAAGCATTCCTTATCCAGGCGCATCACCAGAAACGGTGGAGCGCGAGATCATCAATCGCCTGGAAAAATCACTGCAAAGTATTTCCGGCGTGTACCAGGTGCGCTCAACGGCGTTTGAAGGCCGTGCACAAGTCGTGATTGTTTTTAATTTCAATAAAAACCTGATCGAAGCCTCGGATGAGGTGCGCAATGCGATTGCATCGGTACGCTATAAATTACCGACAGAAATGCGCGAGCCCATACTGCAGCGCAGTGACCCCTCGGCGCAACCGATCATGCAACTGGCCTTGTCTTCCAGTACGCTCAGCCATGCCGAAATTTCACGACTGGCAGAAGATGAATTGTCCGACAAGTTTCGCGGCATAGATGGTGTTGCTACCGTCAGCGTGAATGGTTCCCTGCGCCGTGAATTGACAGTATTACTACACGCCCAAAAACTGCGTGAATACAATGTCTCCGTTGGAGAAGTGGTCACTGCATTGCGCAATCAAAATACCACCGCACCAGTGGGTAAAGTGAGCGGCAAACTGGATGAACAAAGCATACGCCTGATAGGCCGCATAGAATCTCCGGCAGAATTCCAGAATATCGTTATCAAGCGCCGTGGTACTGATTTGGTCAGGCTGGCGCAAGTTGCTGAGATTGCTGACAGCTTTGCCGAAATTGGTGGTTTCAGTGTGCGCAATGGTAACCCCAATGTCGGTATCTCAGTCACACGCTCACGTGATGCCAGTACTGTGACAGTAGCCAATAAAGTACGGGACTTGATAGAAGAGATTAATAAGACCCTGCCAAAAGGCAGCAAGCTGGAAGTCACACAGGATGGCGGCAAGGATGCACAGTCCAGTCTTAACAACGTCATTGAGTCATTGATGTTTGGTGCCGTGCTGACGATTTTTGTGGTGTACGTATTCCTCAATTCATGGCGTTCTACCCTGATTACGGCGATGAGTTTGCCGACTTCAGTGATTGCCGCTTTCATCGCGGTGTGGTTGTGCGGCTTTACCCTGAACTTCATGACCTTGCTGGGCCTGTCACTGGCAATCGGTGTATTGATTGATGATGCGATTGTGGTGCGCGAAAATATCGTGCGTCATATGGAAATGGGTTCAGACCGCCGCACTGCCGCCAGCAATGGCACCAAGGAAATTGGTCTGGCGGTTGCTGCAACCACCTTCTCTATTATTGCCGTGTTTATTCCTGTGGCCTTCATGCCCGGTGTTTCTGGTGAATGGTTCAGGCCGTTTGCGCTGACGGTTGCCAGTTCTGTTCTGGTCAGTCTGTTTATCTCGTTCACGCTTGATCCCATGTTGTCTGCTTACTGGGGTGACCCGATAGGCCATCATCTGGAGCCCAAGCGTGGTATCAGTCTGGTGCTGGCCAAGTTCAATACCTGGTTTGATCACCAGGCTGACCGCTATGGCAACGTGATCGCCTGGGCCCTGCATCACCGCATCTGGATGGCGCTGATCGCAGCACTCAGTTTTGCCGGTGCCGTCGGCCTGCATGCGGCCAAGGGGGGAACCAGTTTCTTGCCAGTCTCTGACAATGGCACTCTGGTTATTGACGTACGCACGCCATCCAGTTCCAGTCTCGATTATGGTCGTATGAAAGTGGAAAAAGCCGCTGAGCTTGCACGCACCATTAAAGAAACCAAGGCCACCAATAGCGTTATTAACAGCGGCGGTGGTCGCGTGTATGTAGACATTGGCAAGAGTACCGAGCGCAAACGCTCAGCAACTGAGGTGGGTGTCGAGCTGCGTAAGCTGGTAGCCACCATCATTGGTGCTGAATACGTGGTGCAGGATGATCTGAGTAACGGCGCCAGAAAGCCAGTACAAATCAGGTTCTCTGGCCCTGACTCGAGGAAACTGACCGAGATTGCCACTGACTTCATGGGGCAACTGAGTAAAGTGCCGGGAGCGGTGGACGTAGGTTTATCCGAGCAAGATCCTAAAGATGAGTTGCAGATAGAACTGGATCGCGGCCTGGCAAACTCCCTTGGTATCTCGGTCAATGATGCCGCCCAGGCCTTGCGTGTGGCGTTTGCTGGTGTCGAGATCGGTGACTGGGTTGATCCCACTGGTGAAGCGCGTGACGTGGCAGTGCGCCTGCATCCGGATGACAGAATCAGTGCAGAAAACATAGAACGTCTGCCTATCGCTGTGGCCGGTAGTGACAAGATGGTGCCGCTGGAGCAAATCGCCAAGATCACCATGGGCAAGGGACCAGCCAAGATCCAGCATACCGATGGCAAACGCATGATAGAAGTATCTGCCAACGCACAAGGTAAGTCTTCAGGTGAAGTCACAACTGAGGCTTTGAAACTTGCCAGGGCCATGAATTTTCCTGCCGGCTTCGGCATAGAACTCGGTGGCGCGGCACGTTCGCAAAAAGAATTGTTTACTGAAATGACCATCGCCCTGGTATCTGGCATAGGCCTGATGTACCTGATCCTGGTCATGCAGTTTGGTTCTTTCACTGCACCTATCGCCGTCATGCTGTCCCTGCCTTTGAGTCTGATAGGTGTGGTAGTGGCCTTGCTGCTGACCAAGGGTACATTGAATCTGATGAGCTTCATCGGCATCATCATGCTCATGGGCCTGGTAGCCAAGAATGCGATTCTCTTGCTTGATTGCGCCAGGAAGCGCGAAGAAGAAGGCTACGACCGCGAAGAGTCACTCATGTATGCTGGCCGCAAGCGCCTGCGTCCTATTCTGATGACGACCTTTGCCTTGATTGCCGGTATGTTGCCGGTGGCCATAGGTCTGGGTGAGGGCGGTGAGTTCTATCGCCCGCTGGCGATCGCGATTATTGGCGGTACCATCACTTCCACCTTCCTGACTTTGCTGGTAGTGCCGACCTTCTATGACAGTATTGAAATCAGCCGTGACCGCATGCTGGCCAAGTTCCGCCGCCGTGAATCACGCTGGAATACCTTCTTTGCCTTCATCGCGACTTTTGTTGAAGCCTTGCTGACATTGGTCATGGTACGTTTTATTTTCCGTCTGCCATTCAGAGCGTGGCGAAAAATCAGCGGCAAACCTTCAGTAGCCTGATGTAAAAAATGCCCACCTGACAAGTGGGCATTTTTATTTTCAGTGCAGGATTTTCTTTATACGCAATAAAATTTTTTTGCTTAAATTTTATTCATAACCGTATCGTGATGAACCCATAAGTTTTTTATTTTTGCAGTGCACAAAGTCAATATTCATGCGGCTTGCAGCCTGGTTGAAGATTCGCTTTACATGGTATTTTGATGGCTCTCTGGCATCATTTTCAGGCTGTACTTCAAGTGATCTTCAATACACTGGTTTTCCAGGTCAAATGGGGGCGTTTTCAGGCTTGACTACCCCCTCACAAATCTGGATACTTCGCCCACTGTTTTTCCAGATATATCCATCTTATATGCTGGCAAAACTTATCCTTGACCCCAAAAGGCAAGCCCGTCTTCAAGAGAGATAGTTTGCCCAGGCTGTGAAAAAAACAATTGAACAGGAGAGACGAATGACTCAATCCGTGGCTATGGATAGCGTTGAAAAAGCGCAAATGCCAAAGCAAATACCCTATATCATCGCCAATGAAGGCTGTGAGCGCTTCAGCTTTTATGGCATGCGCAACATCCTCACACCTTTCCTGATTACCAGCCTGCTTTTGTCCATGCCAGAAGAACTGCGCAAGGGTATGGCAAAAGAGGTGTTCCATACTTTCGTCATTGGCGTATATTTCTTCCCCTTGCTGGGTGGCTGGCTCGCCGACAGGTTCTTTGGTAAATACAATACCGTTTTCTGGTTGAGCCTGGTGTATTGCTGTGGCCATGCCTGCTTGGCAATTTTTGAGAGTAACCGCAACGGATTTTATACCGGGCTATTCCTGATTGCCCTGGGGTCGGGGGGTATCAAACCCCTGGTGACCTCCTTTGTTGGTGACCAGTTTGACCAGTCGAACCGCTCCCTGGCGCAAAAAGTATTTGATGGTTTTTACTGGATCATCAACTTCGGTTCTTTCTTTGCCTCTTTGCTGATGCCCATCTTCCTCAAGGAGCTGGGGGCAAGTATCGCTTTTGGTATCCCGGGTTTGCTGATGCTGATCGCGACCATCATTTTCTGGTCTGGCCGTACCAAATACGTTCACGTGCCACCGGCACCGCGTGACCCGCATTCTTTCCTGAATGTGGTGCGTACTGCATTGACCACCGATGTACCAGGTCAGGCAAAAAGCGGTTACTTCATGGCAGTGGCGGGTGCCTTGCTGGCAGTAGGTTCTTTGTTCCTGATTCCTAAAGTTGGTATCGTTGCAGCACTCTGCCTGGCATTGGTGCTGGTTCTTGGTTTTGGTGGCATGGGCGCCTGGATGCAACTGGAGCGTGCCCGCGGCATTCATCCTGACGTAGCAGTTGATGGCGTGCGTTCAGTATTGCGCATCCTGGTGGTGTTTGCGCTCGTGACTCCATTCTGGTCTTTGTTTGATCAAAAGGCATCAACCTGGGTCTTGCAGGCAGATCAGATGACCAAGCCTTCATGGTTCCAGTCTGCTCAAATGCAGGCTCTGAACCCACTGCTGGTGATGTTGCTGATTCCTTTTAATAACCTGGTCTTGTATCCGTTGTTGAAGCGCATGGGCGTGGAACTGACTGCTTTGCGTCGCATGGGACTGGGTATTGCTTTCTCTGGTCTGGCCTGGATCGTGGTTGGCTTCATGCAGTTGGCCATTGATGGTGGTAACCCCCTGACCATCACCTGGCAAATCCTGCCATATGCCTTGCTGACTTTTGGCGAGGTCCTGGTATCTGCTACCGGTCTGGAATTTGCCTATAGTCAGGCACCACTGGCGATGAAGGGTGTGATCATGAGTTTCTGGAACTTGTCGGTCACTATCGGTAACCTGTGGGTCTTGCTGGCCAACTCCAGTGTCAAGAGTGAAGCAGTGACCGAGCAAATCAAGTCTACTGGTATGAGCGTCACAGCTTTCCAGATGTTCTTCTTTGCCGGTTTTGCATTGCTGGCAGCTTTCCTGTTTTCTCTGTATGCGAGAAGTTATCCTATGTTGAATAACTATCGTCAGGCCAAGTAAGACAATGACGCGCAAAAAAACCGCATGAATTTATCATGCGGTTTTTTTTCGTCCGGCTGTTGCTTAAGTAATTGTTTAGCTGATTGCTTAGCTTACCATTCAACGCAGTATTTCGTTCAGCACGCGTCCTTCAGAACCAGAAGGCGGGCGCACACGTAACAGGTGCGCCAGCGTAGGTGCAAGATCCATGACTTCAGCATATTGGCCATAGGAGCCTGCCTTGAAAGGTTTGCCCATCAGTATCAGCGGCACATTGGTGTCGTAGATATAGGGTGAGCCATGCGAAGTGCCGTGAGTCTCGCTACTGAAGTACCAGTAAGGTTTTACTATCACCATGACATCGCCGGAGCGTTGTTTATGCCATGCACGTTGTACCAGTGTGCCTATGCGGGTACGCGGCAGGTTGCCATTTTCAAACTGCGTACGGGTAAAACTATCTGCAACACCTGGCAAACCCAGCAAAAATCTGGCGGCAGCATTTTCCACATCTTCGCGTTTCAGGTTTTTTTGCTCTAGCAGTTTATAGTCGAGCAAGAAGTTGGGAGCAGACCATTTGCGAACCAGGTCTTTTTGCCCAAATTTTTCTGACAGATGCTGGTTCAAATCTGCGGTCATCTTTTTGCTATCCAGACGTTGCGCATCACGTTTGATGGATTGTGCAAATTCCGGCACATTCGGGAAACCGTGATCGGCGGTCAGCACGACCATGGTGTTTTCCAAACCTATACGCTTGTCGAGATAGGTGAAGAAATTTGCCAGCATCCTGTCCAGCCTTTGCAGATGATCATGTGACATGCGACTCTCTGGACCAAAGCTGTGATTGACATAATCATGACTGGACAAGCTGACACCCAGTACATCCGGCACGCCAGTCGGGTTTTGCCCCAGTTTTTCTCCTTCGATGGCGGCGCGGGCAAAGTCCAGGGTCATTTCATCGACATAGGGGCCAGTGTATAAATCTTTATAGTAGTCAGCATCAGGCTTGCCCGACTTGCTGGTATAGACAAACGGGAAACGCTTGTCTTTTTCTTTTTGATTGATGACCAGTTCATCATTGGCATCATTCACATAAGCGGCATCAGGCAGTAGTGGACGCCATTCCTTGCCATAAAAACGGTCTTGCGGTTTTGCAGCCTGGTATTGCTGTACCCATTGTGGGTGGGACTTCATGTAATACGTGGAACTGGCAAAATTGCCGGTCTTGCTCATATACATATAAGCGGTGCCAGTTTTGCCCGCCAGCAGGATCGCACCCCTGTCCTTGCCGGATACAGTAATCACCTTGCTGTGCTCGCCGTTCGAATAGCGCAATTCATCACCCAGGGTACTGACGCGCAGATTGGCAGGGGATGTGCCGTCACTGCCCTTGGTTTCTTCACCGATATAAGTGTGTTGCTTGTCTTCTGTGCAATAGATGGATTCCAGCGTGACCGGGTCTATCCAGTTATTGCCTATGATGCCATGTTGATAAGGATATGCACCAGTGAGCACGGCAGAGTGACCCACTGCTGTCACAGTAATTCCATGCGCCTGATGCGCATCTGAGAACCAGGCGCCCTGATCCAGCAAACGGCGGAATCCGCCCTGACCAAATTGATCACGATAACGAACGACTTGTTCCTGAGGCAGACCATCGACGACCAGAACCACGATCAGTTTGGCTTGTACGGGTTTTTCAACTGCAACAGCAGCGTGGGACGACAGGCTGGCAGAGGCGGTGAGGCAAGTCAGTAAAAACAGGCGGCGCATGGGCCGGGATATGCTTGGCAAGGGATTCTTCATGATGTATTGTCGAATGGTCAATGATGGTGGCGTTGGCTGATATGGGTTAGCATAGGCTAATGTAAGAGCCGACTTTGACACTGATCGGCACTCAAACTAGCATACACTAAGTGATGCTTCTGACAAGCGCATGACAGCGTAAATCTTGAGCAAAATACATAAGGTTTCCAGTATGTATTTTTTTATATTACATTTCACTTCGGTCCTTTATGATTGTTGCAGCCCAAAAACAATCTGCCTGATCTTGCATTTTCTTACTTTGCTCACCGTTGCCCGGCAGTAAAATGAAATGGCGCATCCCAGCATACATATAAGCGCGGAGCCGGGCTCTGATAGGATCATTCTTGAACAAAGATAATTATTTTGCTTACCTGTTTGATATCTTGCCAGTCGCAATAGCGATTGTTGTGGATGGTAAATTGGTAAAACTCAATCCCGCTGCGGTGCAGTTGCTTGAAGTCAGCGATGAACAGCTATTGATTGGTAAATCTGTCGATGAATTTGTTCATCCTATTGATCAACCAAGGTCACAAGGACGATTGAAGAAGCAGGGCAACAATTGGGCAAATGCGAATAGCAAGTTTCGCATACGTACCAGCAAGGGTAATTTCCGCATGCTGCTGGTGATCAGTAATGCCATCGTATTTGAGGGCAAAGATGCTGTCATGATCAGTGGTATGGACATGACTGAGCATAATGAGATGGAAGAGCAATTGCGCCTGAGTGAATTCAATTTCCGGCGTTTGTTTGAAAACATGCAAGACGTGTATTACCGCACCGATGTTGACGGCATAGTGCAAAAAGTCAGTCCGGCAGTATCTAAAATATTGGGATACACCCCTGAAGAGATTGAGGGCAAGCCTGCCGCAGCACTATATCCGCAGATGGCGGACAGGGAGGCCTTCAGAAAAGAAATCATGCTGCACGGTATGGTCAGTGATTTCCCCGGACAAATGGTCACCAAAGATGGCCGCACCATTGATATTTCAGTCAATAGCCAGGCCCTGTTTGACGACGAGGGTAATTATGCAGGGGCAGAAGGTATCTGCAGAGATGTTACCCAGCGCAAGATGCTGGAAAGGGAATTGCAAAGACTGGCAACCACAGATTCCTTGACTGGCATAGCCAACCGCAGAGCCTTTCTTGAGCATGCCGAGCACATATTCAAGAGCTGTCAGCGCTACCAAACCGAGATGACTTTGATGATGCTGGATCTCGACTACTTCAAAAGCATTAACGACAAATATGGCCATCAGTCTGGCGACCAGGCGCTGATTCGTTTTGCTGAGGCCGTCAAACTGGAGTTACGAGAATCAGATTTGTTTGGACGCCTTGGAGGGGAAGAATTCTGCGTACTCCTGCAGCAGGCCAGTCAACCAGAATCCATGCTGGTGGCTGAGCGCATACGCGCTCACATACAGTCCCTGGTCTTGAATTCGGCTGCTGGCGATGTCTTCGTGCTGACTGTAAGTATAGGCATCGCGACATACAGGTCAGAAGACGATCGCCTTGGCCGCTTGCTGGAGCGTGCAGACAAGGCTTTATATCAGGCCAAGAGTCATGGCCGCAACCGGGTTACCTGGGAAATCTAGAACTCATTTCATAAATAGGTTGAGATGCGTTTGCCTCATAACACGGGCTGGCAAAGGTAAAGCAAGGAATTCGTGCAGCATGCTGCACGCCTGCGTACGATGTGCGCTTGCAAGCGCACATGTGCCCTGCAAGGGGACGAGGCAGTCAATAGCGGTGCTATTGATCACGAGTCGAATTGTCAAAACCTGCAGTCCAGCACGCGTTATGAGGCAAACCCTTAGTGAACTGACGATTTGGGCGCATTGCAGCGTGCAGTTTGTTACCTCGCCCTCGCTAAGGCACCAGCCTTAGCTTCACAGGGTACACACCTTAGGCCTTGCACTGCATCCCAAATCGTCTTGTTCGCACTCACCCTATTTATGAAATGAGTTCTGGAATTTCCCCAGGCGACTGGCTGATCAGGCGCTCAGGCTCAAAATCAGTAACAGATAAATCAGCAAAGAACATCCTGCCACGAACAGCAAGGCTATCGTGCGCCACAGGCTGGCAGCTACTCCCAATTGATAAGCCTCACGTAATTGCCTGAACATATGCAGGGGCGGCACAAAAACAAATAACAGCGATGCCGTGGTACTAAAATTCATGGCATTCAGTATGGCCGTGGTCATCAGAAGCAAGGCCATGAAGGACAGGGAGTACAGCGAAAATACTGCGTGATCGAACATGCCATATCTGCGCTTGAAGATGAAGAGCAGCCATAAAAACGGCAAGGAGATAGGCATGAGCATGAAGGCAAGCTTGGATGCATTGCTCTTCATTTTGTATAAGGTCAATTCAGGTGTATTGACCGCATGCCTGATTTTTTCCTGTATGGATGGAAGAGAAGAAGTAACCGTTACTTTTTGTTTTTTCTCCGCTTGCTTTGCCTGATTTTCTTCTATTTTTTTATACAGTTTTTCATCCAGTTTTTGCGCCAGTTTTCCCACGCCACGGTTCTTGTCATCGTCCTTTACCTGGCTGTTTCCATCATTTTTGATGCCAAGTAAATTCAGTGAATTTTCCAGTGCAGTGATCTCTGATTTAAGATCGGCGATGCTTTCATCCAGTTCTTCCAGTTTTGAGTTACCTGCCGGCAGTTGACCGCGCTCGCCCTCCAGGGATGTCAACTTTGCCTGACTCTCTTGTAAAACCTTGCTGATACCTTCTCTGGTATGCGGTTTGTCAGAAATGCTCTCGAGCGGATTACTGGTCGTGAAAGAAAACACAAAGAACATCACGAAGATCAAAAACAAAAACAGGGCCAAAGGTGATACATAGCGCGTGCGCTGACCTTCTATGTAGTCACGGGTCAGTTTGCCAGGTGACCAGATCAGTTTGGGAATGGTCCGCCATGCCTTGGTCTCAAAGTGAAACAGGCCATGCAAAAGCTCTTCTACCAAATGCAGCAGGGAACGATGAATATGGGCTGATTGTCCGCAGGCATGACAATATGCACCCTGCAGGACGGCATTGCAGTTGGCGCAGGTATGATGAGCTTCATCAGTACTGGCAGCATGATGCACGCTTTTTTCTGCTTCGTTCACTAACACTGCTTCTGCTGCAAGGTCTGCAGCAATTTCTACATCCAGATTCATACGTTTGCTCTCTGATTTTTTTGATTGTACGATGTTGAGCTTCCCTCAGTCCGGCAAGATAGCACAATTCAGGTATGGATTTGATAATATGGTGGACTTTTTCCAGTTGGCCGTTAGAGCTTCTATTTGAGTTGCTTGCAAGGATATCCGTATGCGTCTGTTTCAAATATTGCTGTCTTCATTCTTGCTTGTGTTGAGTAGCGAGGTACTGGCCCAGCGGGCTGCCTCTGGTGAAGATTGTTTCTTCTTGGGTGGGCAGGCTGATGCACGTGTATGCCTGGAAAAACGTGTCATTGACAGCGATGTGCTACTCAGACAGGCGGAGGCAGATACTCTTGACCATGTGCGTCGCTGGGACGACACACCAGAAAACCGCAAGCGGGTGAATAATTATTTATTATCCTCAGGCAAACAATACTTGCGCTATCGTAAAGAACAATGCGAATTACAGGCCGCCCTGGCTGCTGGCGGCACCGGTGGTTCTCATCGGCGTTTCTTGTGCATACTGGAATTGAATGAGCAGCGCATGACTCATTTGCAAAGCGTGACTGAAGTGGTGAAGCGCTAAAAATACCTGCCTGATCTGGCGCAGAAGGGGTCTGGGTAGTTTGCTATGAATGCGTTACCTGATCCATATGGCACTTGTCAGTGAACCTGGTTTCTTGCATATTTACTTATGCTATCCCTGCAGTTGGTGCTATCCTAGAAGTCACTCCCTTCCTGCGTATGTAAAATCCCAAGCTGATCAGGCAGTTCAAGATCAGCCTTCATCAGTGTCATGCTTTATCTGTTGCAAATTGAAATCGTTTGATTTTTGATTACAAAGGTGCAAATAATGAAAAGTACACGCCTGTTCCTGATAAAAATCGCTGGCTTCATGATCTTAATGTGTAGTGCACTGACAGCCAGCAGTGTGGAAACTTATAAGCTGGGCGTCAATGCCCCGCGCTCAACGCAAGAGACCCAAAATCAGTGGCAAGACCTGGGCAAGTATCTGAGCAAGACAACAGGTAAGCAAGTAGAAATTGTCCCCATGGAAGTGTCCAAGGTGTTTGGCGATGCCAGTGCCAAGAAAGTTGATTTCATCCTTGCCAATCCCAACCAGACCTTGATGCTGAAGGTGAAACTGGGGGCGTCGCTGCTGGCTTCCCTGAATGGCAAGCAGGGCTCAGTATTTGGCGGTGTTGTCGTGGTTAAAAAGGGTGGTGCTATCAGCAAGATAGAAGACCTGAAAGGCAAACCTGTCAGTGCCTTGGGCATACAGTCTGCGGGCGGTTATTTATTCCAGGTTTATCATTTATCCCAAAAGGGTATGCAACCAAGGCGTGACTACGGCTTGTTCACGACCACCAGCCAGGACGATTCTGTGCTGGCTGTGCAGTCAGGCAAATCCAGCGCAGCTTTTGTCCGCACCGGCATACTGGAGAACATGGCCAAGGAAGGTAAAATCAAGCTGGAAGATTTCACTATCCTCGACGAGCGAAAAGATGCAAAATTCCCATTTCTGCTGACGACAGAACTGTATCCCGAATATTTCGTGGTCGCCTTGCCGCATGCGAATAAAGATGTGGCAGCTGAGATCAAGGCCGCATTACTCAAAATGCCGGCAACTGAGCCTGCAGCACAAACAGCAGGCATCAAAGGTTTTATTGAACCACTGAGCACCTCGACGCTGGAAAGCGCCATGCGTGCTGTCAAAGCACCGCCATTTGAATAATGCTGCTCGCCATAAAACCTGCCAGAGGCATCATCGCATCGCAGTGGTGATGTCTCTGGTTTTGATTAGTTCAGGTAATTTGATTGACAGTAAACCAGCCTTGTCACAACCAGCCGGATTTCTTGAAGCGGTAATATAAATAAGCACAGGCTGAGAACATGATGCCTACCGCCATTGGATAGCCATAATGCCATTCCAGTTCTGGCATGGCTTTGAAATTCATACCCCAGATACCGGCAAATGCGGTGGGTACCGCAAAAATTGCCGCACCTGCAGCCAGCCGCTTGTTGACTTCACTCTCATCGATGGCGACCATGGACAAGTTCACCTGTATCGCCGTGCTGATGGTGTCACGTATGGTTTCGATCGAGGTGTTGACGCGGTAAAGATGATCATATACATCGCGGAAATATTCCTGGGTATTCACGCACAAGGCTGGTACACGCCCACCAAATAATTTGCCGCATGCTTCCATCAAAGGTGTGACCGCATGTTTGACTACCATGATCTTGCGCTTGAGCTGATACAGGCGCTGGATATTTGCTCGTTCACTGCCCTTGGTAAAAATCTGTTCTTCGATAAGTTCCAGTTCTTCTTCCAATGTTTCTACGACAGGGAAGTAGCGGTCAACGACGGCATCAATCAGCGCATAGAAAACAAATGAAGAACCATGCTTGAGTAAATGTGGTTCGCGCTCGCAACGCTGGCGTACACCCAGGAAGTTTTGCTGACAACGGTTGCGCACCGACAATACATAATTTTCACCGACGAAGAGATTGAGTTCACCTATGTTCAGTTCGCCATCCAGCATTTCCACTGTGTGGATGACGGCAAACAAAGAGTCACCATATTCCTCGATTTTTGGCCTTTGATAGCCATGGCGCGCATCTTCAACGGCCAGTTCATGCAATTCAAATTCGACCTGCATTTCCTGCAATTCTTCATCCGAGGCATCGCGCAAGGCTACCCAGACAAACTGGTCTTTTTGTTGCACATAGTCGCTGATTGCTGCTACCGATATGTCGGACAGTTTGCGGCCTTCCTGATACGTAACGCAATTGATTAACATGTTTCAGTTTTCCGTCTTTTGTTAGGAGAAAAATAGCCTTAGTCTGATCCAATATGAGCGCTATGTAAACTCAGGTCTGGCATGGTTCAGTTTGTGTCATAGGAGGTTGTATCGCTGGCGCGCCACCAGCGCTTGTCTACCCGAAAGTTGAAGCGGCGCCGGAATTGCAAAGGGCTCATCTGGGTTTCTCTTTTAAACAGCCGGCAAAATGAACTATTGTCGCGGTAACCACATTGCTCTACGATGGCGCTGATATCCAGCATGCTGATTTCCAGCAATTGCTTGGCTCTTTGTATACGCAGTTTTTGCAGATACGAGAGCGGCGACATACCCAGCACTTCATTGAAATAGCGATTGATCGTGCGCGGACTGACGGCAGCGGCATGTGCAACTTCCTGCAGATCATAGGTGCGGCTGAGATCTGCTTCCAGCCAGGCACGGGCTTTGAAGACGATGCCGTCACGCGCTTTTGCTGACAGCACGGGGTTCATGTCTGCACTGATCTTGTAGCGCTCTTCCTGGTAGTAGGTGGCATCGATCGCACTATTGGCCAGGGCATCTCCAGAATGCAGGCGCATGACTTCATAAATCAAACGGTAATTGCTGGCTGGCGCACCGGTAGTAAAAATGTTGCTATCAACTACGACCTCGTGACGCAGATTCAGCAAGACATTTGGGTAATTATCGGCCAGCCAGCCACTCATCATCCAGCTCATGGCAGCCTGCTTGTGCTCAAGCAGGCCTGCTTCTGCCAGAAACCCGGTAGCGTTATAGCTGGCTGCGATGATGCCACCAGATTGATGGCGTGCCTGCAGCAAGGCTTTTTCTGCACCACCGGTTTTAACGCGCCTGTCCAAATCATAGATAGTGTTTATTTGCAGACCAGGCATGACCAGCACGGTTTGCCTGGCGGGCAGATATTCATCCGTGCCATCGAAGCCTGGTGCCATGGAGTTTGTCAGCCATGGCAAATGCAGGGCCTTGCCATGCACATCAATAATGCGCCAGCGAAATGGCAGGGCACGCCTGCCTGCCTGGCTTAGTTTTTCAGGGTTTCTCAAACTCCACAAGGTATTCCCCGCGGTAATGGCGTCAATGCTGGTCAGCATGGCACCAGGCATGCAGCCGTCCAGAAATAAGAGATCAAAGCGTATCGGTAACATTTGATTACATAGATTTGCTTACAAGTCATGGCTGAATCAGCACATCGCTTGTCTATTTTAGCTTATTAATTTTCCCCAAGCATGAATATACTTACTGCACAGAAACGATATTTCTGTTTCCAAACGGTGGGTGCGCACTCCACAGGAAAGGTTTTGTAGTCCCTCAAACTGCTTATACTTTGGATAAGATCATGCACTCACTTGCTCAGACAAATACCATCATTGGTATGCCACTGGACGTCCCTCGTCATAATAAGAGAGATGCTTTCAAGCGGCAGACACCACAGACCCCAGTATATCCCTGGCCGGACAAGCAGATTCCGAGTTTCAAAGTCAAGCTGGTAAATACCAGGAATGATAGAGAAACCATCGACATGCTGGTCAATGAACGCTTTTCCTCGCGTGGATATGCCCATCCTGAGGCGAGCAAAGCCGGCAATATTCTTAGCCTGCAGGCGACCATAGAAAATCGCGTGGTTGGCACGCTCAGTGTGCAATTCGATGCCGGTGAAGGCTTGCCGCTTGATAAGCTGTACCAGTTTGAACTGGATAGCTTGCGCAGGAGAGGTGCAAAGCTATGTCAGTTCACCAAGCTGGCGATAGAAAAAGAAGTCAAGTCCCGCAGCGTACTCGCGTCCTTGTTCCACCTGGCCGAGATATGGGCATTGCGGGTGCGCCAATACAACTATATCTGCATAGAGGTCAATCCCAGGCATGTGGCGTTTTATCAGCGCATGTTGAAATTTACGGTCTTGAGCGATGTCAGGGATAACCAGCAGGTGCAGGCACCATCTGTTTTGCTAGGCATCGATTTGCATTATGTTGCCAGGATGATAGAGATTTTTGGTGGCAAACCTGAGTTGGCTGACACCGAGCGTTCTTTTTATCCCTACCTTTTCTCCCATGAAGAAGAAGCCCGTCTGGCTGCCCGCATGCAGGGTTTGAGTGAGCAATAAAAATGAAACCATTACCAGCACATCCTGCTCAGTCAGCTTCTTCTTTTGATTACGATCAGGCTTTTTCCCGTAATCTGGGTTGGTTCACCGAGGCAGAGCAGGCCCAACTGCGTGGCAAGAAGGCTGCCATAGCGGGCATGGGTGGCGTAGGCGGTGCGCATCTGCTGACCTTGGCCAGACTGGGTATCGGTGCTTTTCATATTGCAGACTTTGACCAGTTTGACCTGCCTAATATGAACCGCCAGGCCGGTGCCATGCAATCCACCCTCGGCAAGGACAAGGCGCAAGTCATGCAGGCCATGGCCAGGGATATCAATCCTGAGCTACAGATAGAAGTTTTTGCCCAGGGTATAGGGCCAGCCAATATGGATGCCTTTCTGGATGGTGTGGATATCTATATTGACAGCCTGGACTTTTTTGCCTTCGATACCCGCCGCGCGGTGTTTGCTGCCTGCTATCGCAAAGGCATACCGGCTGTGACTGCAGCACCACTGGGTATGGGCACCGCAGTACTGGCGTTCATGCCGGGCAAAATGCGTTTCGATGATTATTTCCAGATGCAGGGCCAGTCAGAGTTTGAGCAAGGCATACGTTTTTTAATCGGGTTGGCACCGGCACGTCTGCATGGTTCTTACCTGGTTGATCCTAGCCGTGTGCGGCTGGATTTGAAAAAAGGCCCGTCAACGGTAATGGCCTGTCAGCTGTGTGCAGGCGTAGCTGCAACGGAAGCTGCAAAAATTCTGCTCGGACGTGGCAAAGTGGTTGCTGCACCGCGCGGCATCCATTACGACGCTTACCGGCAAGAGTTGAAGAAAACCTGGCTGCCAGGTGGCAACCGCAATCCCTTGCAAAAAATTAAACTGGCGATTGCCAGACGCATGTTAGGCCAGAAACTGGCCGAAGCAGAAAGACAGCATGAGCCCGCTTGAATACATACTGGACAAGGCACGCTGGGCACCTAGTGGTGACAATGTACAGAACTGGCGCTTTGAAGTTGTCTCGGAAGACGCTTTCATCATTCGTGCCTTTGATACCCGTGACACGGTAGTCTATGATTTCGATGGCCGTCCCAGCCAGCTCGCCCTCGGTGCTCTGCTGGAAAACATCAGCCTGGCAGCCAGCCACCAGCACAGGCATGCAGAATTTTTGCGTATAGACAGTCAGGGAAATTTGGACAATAGTCAGGCGCTTGCTTACCAGGTCAGGCTCTTGCCCGTCGACATCTGCATTCCACACCCTTTGGTGGAGATGATAGAAAAAAGAAGCGTGCAAAGACGGGCACTATCTACGCTGGCTCTGCGTGCAGAACATCAATTGTTGCTGGAGCAGGCTGTAGGTGGTAACTTCAGCATATGCTGGTTTGGTGGCTGGCAGCAACGCTGGAAGATGGCGAAATTATTATGGCAGAATGCAAAAATACGCCTGACCATGCCAGAGGCTTTTCCCACTCATAAAAAAGTCATAGACTGGGGTAAGCAATTCAGTACAGATCGCATACCGGATCAAGCCATAGGCATGGATAAACTGGGTTTGCTATTGATGCGCTGGGCCATGCATAGCTGGCAGCGGGTCAACTGGATGAATCGCTTTATGGCAGGCACATGGCTGCCACGTTTGCAACTGGATCTGATTCCGGCATTATTTTGCGCCACACATTTTATGATCGTGGCAAGGAAAGAGCCGCAAACTGTAGAAGATTTTATTGCTGCTGGCCGTAGCCTGCAGCGCTTCTGGCTGACAGCTACACAGCTGGGCATACAATTGCAGCCAGAGATGACACCACTGATCTTTAGCTGGTATGTCAAAGCCGGACGCTCTTGCAGTGATACTGCGGGTATACAGGAGCAGATGCTGGAATTGCAGCAAAACCTGGCGGCGTTGTGCCATCCCGCTGTTTTGAAAAATACCAGTTTTATGGGTAGATTAGGTTATGGCAAGGCAGCACAGTCACGCTCTTTAAGATTGAAGTTGCAGGATTTATGTCTTCAGCCCGGTGGCGACCTGAAAGATAATTCTCGCGACTGTCTGGCCGTGAGCAAGCTTCCTGCCAGGGAATATAGCTGATTCACACAAATTGTATAGCTTGAACAATTATCACTGTCACGCCGCAGGATCAGCGTCAGGAACGGGTGGGAGAAGACGCAGGTATTCTTTGCGGACGACTTCATAACATTCGCAGACGCGGGCTTCCATTGCAGGCCTGTCCACCACCGTGATATGACCACGTCTGCTGGTAATCAATCCATCTTTTTGTAATTGGCCTATGACTTGAGTGACGCTCTCGCGACGTACTCCCAATAAATTGGAAATCATTTCCTGGGTGATCACGATATCATTTGAATGCAATCTGTCCATACTCATCAAGAGCCAGCGGCACAATTGTTGATCCAGTAAATGGTGCTGGTTGCAAACGGCGGTTTGTGAAGTCTGGCAAATCAGTGCCTGGGTATACAGCAGAGCATATTGCTGCAACTTGCCACCCAGGGAAAATTCCCTTTTCATGACTTTTCTGCTGAGCTTATATGCCTTGCCGGTGCTTTGGACTTCTGTGCTGGACGGCATGCTATCACCACCCATGAAGATGGAAATGCCTACCATGCCCTCATTACCTACCAGTGCCACTTCACTCGATGAACCATCTTCCAAAGCGTAGATCAGCGAGACGATGCCAGAGATAGGGAAATACAGAAAACGTACATGGTCACCAGATTCCAGCATCGTCCATTTCAAAGGGAGAGGTACCAGTTCCAGGTCGGGCAAAATACGCTCGAAATCTGCCTTGGGTAGCGCAGCTAATATACTGTTCTGTTTTGGATTTTCAGACCATGCAGCTTTGCTTATTTTTTTCATATGCGCTTTAAGGTAGCTTGCTTGTTCTACCGCAGGCTTGGGCAGGCTGTAACGTCAAAGCAGTTTACATCTTTTCGGAAGCAGTCTATAGGTCAATTTGCTTGCGCAGGTGGAAACAACAACATTGCAGGTGCTCATCCTGATTTACCGTTAATAGTTTTCTCCAGGCTTAGCTGAACGTACATAGAAAAAGTGGCGCTCAGAATGAACTATCCCCTCATATCAAGCGATATCAGGGGATATCCATCATGCCTTGGCAGCCTTGTTTTTCTCAGTCTTTCTCTGCAAGACAAAAATAGGCTGCGCCCATTCAGTATCTTTTTTCTTCTTGCTGGTGATCAGTGTCAGTTCTGATGGGTCATACACATCAGTATTATGCGTCAGCGGCGTCGTCATCAGATACTGGGCATCCGTGTTCTTCAGGAACTCACCAACCAGCTGGATATTGCGTATATCCAGATGGGCGAAGGGTTCATCGATGAAGACAAAACCGCCTGAACCATCGTCAGATTTCAGCAAACCTATCAGCAGTATCAGTGACTTCATGACTTGCTGGCCGCCAGATGCTTCACCATCATTCATGCCTATCGGGCCTTTGCCGTCAAACTTGAAGCGTACATGCAAGCCAGCCTGGGCCAGTTGTATGTCGTCATTCTCCAGTTTGACCGGGTCGGTATGCACTTCTATGCCTGCCAGCTCACCTAGTTGCTTGATGTTCTTGCTGTATGACTTGATCGTGAAACGCAACCTGTCCATATAGGCGGCGCGGGCATTCACGGTGGCTTCTATCGCCCGGTTATTCTGGTAGCGGCGTTCATCAGTCTCAGCCTGGCGGCCTTGCAGCAGGGCGTTCAGGCGGGTGTATTGATCGACCACGGTGGAATCAGTTTCCCAGTCATCACGCGCCAGGTTATTCGTCAGGCTGCGTATGCGCAATTCTATCTGGTGGACGTTTTCATGCTCGGCCACCAGTTCCTTGCGGTGCGAAGCGCGCTTCCAGTTATGCGGCAGGGTATGCCAGGTGTCGCGCATGGCGCGCAGGGTTTCAAATTGTTCCTTGCGTTCATCGGCATGGCGCTTTTCTGATGTGCGCAATTGGGCTTCGGCATCGGCAATTGCAGCCTTGGCCTGCTCCCATTTCAAATGAGCTACCGAGCGTTGCTCGGTAGCTGCTTTCAGCAAAGGTGCGATTTCACCGAGGCGACCGCCGACTTCCATGCGCTGCTGTTTCAGCGGCTGAGTATTGCGGCTGGCTTCTTCAAATTCTGCATGGCGGGCACTCAGTTCTTTTGCGGCGTCAACACCAGCCAGGCGCGCTTTGAAAGAGCTGATTTCACCTGCCAGTTTGCTGATCTGCATGGTCAGCACATCTTCTTGCGATTGCAGGCGTGGCAAAGACTTTAGCAAGGCTTCCAGGCGCTGGGTGCGGCCTGCATTACCAAAGCGATAGCGTGATACTTCGACAAACAGCGAACGGCCACCACGGCGCTCGAAATGATAGGCGTCAGGCGTAATCCATTCCTGGTTCTTAGGCAACTTCATGCCAAGCTCAATTGAGCCTACGGTATCGATGCGCTGCAGTTGTTCTATCAGCCAGCCAGGTGCCTGGCCAGTGAAGTTAACGACAGACAGCAGGCTCTGGTCCTTGACCACCGGTGCACTGATACGGTCAGGCACAATGAAGTGGCTGTAGCGCTGCTTTTCACCAATGCGGTAAGCGGCAGAAGCATCGGTGGCTTTGTCCAGCAAGATGACTGAGGTATAGCCGCGCAATACACCTTCTACCGCCGCCTGCCATTTAGGATCGGTTACTTCGACAATCTCTGGCAGCATGCAATGTGGAATATTCGCATCAGTGAGTGCACGGCGCATCTGGCGCACATTCTCAGGGTCAGGCAGGGCAGACTTGCCTTGCAGGGCGGCGATGGTTTCCATCTCGCCAGCAATACGCTGGGTCAGGGAATCACGTTCCAGTTTCTGGCGTGACAGCTCGGCTTCTTTCTTCTCCAGATCGTCAGCGATATTGGCGACATCGGCATCAGCTTCAGCAGCCAGTTTTTGCAAACGGGCTTTTTGTTCCAGCAGGCTTTCTTGCGGTTTGAGTTTGCTGTTGATCTGTCCCAGCTTTTCTCGCAGTGATGATTCTTCAGCTTCCAGTGCAGCTTCTGCCTGCTTGGCATCTGTGACTTGCTGTGCCTGCTGTGCCAGGTGCTGGCGACGGTCAGACAGGGCCAGGTCTTGCGTCTTTAAAAAACGCTTGCTGGCACGCAGGGCCTGGCTGGTAGTGCCCGCTTTTTCCAATGCTTCATGGTATTGCAGGGTAGGCAGTATCTCTTCCTGCAGGTCGCGCTTTTCTTTGTTCAGGCTTTCATACTGGTGGTAATTGGCAACGCGCAGGCGCAAGCCTTCCAGATTGGTTTTTGCACCTTCCAACTCGGTTTCAAAACGCTGCAATTCAGTTTCAGTATCACGCTGGTGACGCTTGGCGTCATCATAGGCATCCAGCACTTCCTTGTCGCCAAAGACCTGGAACACCAGGTCCAGCAACTGGCGCGGCGCGTATTCACAGAGTTTGTCTGTCTCGCCCTGTTCCAGCGCCAGTACTTTACCCATGGCATTTGACAAGCCTGCATGTGACAAGCGTTTGCGATAACTTTCCACACCCAGCCAGTCATTGGCTTCCTGTATTTCTTCTATCTCGGTTTTGCCGCTGCGCATCAGGTATTGGCGCTTCCAATCACCACCATTTTTTTCTATCTTGCAAAACAGCGTGACCTCATCTTCATACAGGCCAGACATGCGGAAAGGGCGGTTGGAAATCTGCGGACCCACCGCGCTGTTATCCACCACCGCACGTATCCATGCTGTTTGCTGACCTGAGTGGCGGGCGTAATGTTTGTACGAACGCCCCATCGAACATTCCAGGCCAAACAGGGTGCGCAAGGCATCCAGCAGCGTGGTTTTACCCGAGCCATTTTGCCCGGCGATGGTAATGATCTTGGCATCGAGAGGGATGTTCTTGATGCGTTGCCAATAATCCCAATGGACAAGTTCAAGCGATTTGATATGAAACATGGTGCTTATTCTTTTTCGGTATTGGTGTCGGGATTGATGTCTGGACTGGCGTCTATATCAGTGCTGGTATTTGCACTTGCATCGGCAACGGGCGTTTCCACGTTTGCTTCATTTGTTTCAACAGAGATTTCAGCTTCAGGCGCAACAACAGGTGCGATGATGGCAGGTGTACGTGGTACCGGGATCTGGAAAATATCTGACAGCGCGCCATTGATGATGCGGTCTTTCAGGGTATCGGTATCCATGAGCAAATCCAGCAGCGGGCCTTCCAAAATCAGATCTGCCTTGCGCTCAATAAAACCTACGCGTGCCAGTTGGCCCAGGTTCATGTCCATGCGGGTTTTCTTGCCCAGCTTTTCACCAAAGTCTGCCAGCAGGGCGCGGTAGGAAATACCTATCGAGGTATCTTCTGCGCGCGGCATGGGTTTGTCTTTGCCGAACATATCATTCTGGTCTTCTTCTGCCAGTTGATGGGCTTCCTGGCGTTCACGCTTCGGTAAAATGATCAGTGACCACAAGACTACCAGCAAGGCCACGCCATCGCGAGCCAGGCCAAAATTATTGTTTTGCCAGGTCTCTTTGGTACCAAATACCTTGGATTCGCTATCGCGTGTCAGTGCCAGGGTCACATAGTCGGCATACACGTTATCGACAAACTTCATGCCGCAGGCTTTCAGGCGTGTATCGATCTCGGTGCGGAATAATTCATCTGACAAGGCGCGCTTGACCAGTTTGTCTTCACGGCGCAGGGTCTGGTGCGCCAGCAAGCGGGCGATCAGGATTTGTGCATCTTCGATCATGGTGTTTCTCTTGTCTGTACAGGTGGTGCAGATGGTGCAGATTGTTCAGCGGGTGCAGATGACTTCGCTTTGCGTGCTGGCTGGACTGCGTTGGCCGCATCGGGGGCGTTCAGGCTGGCAATGGACATTGCCGCGACATGTTCATCATGCACCTTGTGCATTTTGTCTTTGGAATTGAAGACCAGCGGCAGGCGTGCCAGTATCCCGGTTGCGCCCTGCAAGGCGGATTCATTGGGGTCACCCAGCAAAGGCAGCATGGAGGCCCGGTAAGAGGCAATCGAAAAATTCGACGGTAATAAAATATCTTGTAGCGAGATCGGTTTTTCTGAGGCATCGGCCTCAGTCAGCAAGGCCAGCCAGTGATCGAGCTCATGCAGGGCATCGCTATCATCGTTGGCAATCGACGGTGCATTTTCACCGGCAGGCAAGGCACCAGCGAGGGCAGAGACACGGTGGCTCAACAACTCACTCTCGGCCACGTCTATCATTTCTGAGGGCGTGATGAACATCGGCGTTACAGGTTTTGCCAATGCATCGTCAGCCAGTGCTGCCAGATCATCCTTTTGCAACAGCCAGGTCTTGATATCGGTGGTCGACAAGCCAGACTGACCCAGATGCACA
Source organism: Undibacterium sp. GW821-FHT07F11 (assembly GCF_059418665.1). Lineage (NCBI taxonomy): Bacteria > Pseudomonadati > Pseudomonadota > Betaproteobacteria > Burkholderiales > Oxalobacteraceae > Undibacterium > Undibacterium sp. GW821-FHT07F11. The sequence goes on along the minus strand of NZ_JBWKQH010000008.1, from coordinate 180,174 downwards.
CGCTGGCGCTCAATCTGGTTCAAAGCTCTTGAGAACATGCCCTGCATATTCAGCAAGGCACTCTGGGCGCGGCCTATGGCCTGCGCTGCCCTGTGTGTTGCTGCATCGGCACGGCTGTCATTGGTGATGGCATGGATGATCTCTGAACCTTTTTCTACCCAGTCACAGGCGGTATGCCATTTTTGCTGGGCAGTGCGCAACTGGAATTCTGAGCCTGAGGCTATCGCATCCGAGAATTCTTCCGTCAACTCTATCAGGCGGCCCAGCAAGTGATGCAACTGTTCCACCGAGACGCCGCCAACGGCCTGTGCACCGGCAACCTGGGTGAGCATATAACTCATCTCAGCCTGGTCATTGTTTTCTTCGACTTGCAGCAAGGACTCTATCGCCGCCAGTACATTGCGGGCTGTCGGTGCAATGCGGTAGACCGACTGGCTGGCATCCCAGATTAGCAAACCGGTAGAGCGCAGGCGTGACAATACCGTCTCCAAAGCATCTGCTTCGAGATAACCGAGTTTGGCATTGATATCTGCCCGGCTTAGCGAAGGTGTTTCCACATCCGCTGTCAATTCCCGCAAAACCAGCAGGCGCAACAGCACCCCGTTGAAACCGCCATGAAACAAAGCCGTAAAAGCCTGTAAAACAGGCTGGCCACGCTTCAGGGGGAATACAGCGGAAACGTCTTCGGGAGTAATACCAGGCTTGAAATAGGTCTGCAGAGCGAGATCGTCTTCGTTCTGAACCTCAGCGTCGTTACTTATATTTTGCATGCGGGCATTTTAACCGCTTGCAGCCTGCTTGAGTATTGTCAGGATTTTAATTTTTGGCAGTGCGCATCAAGAAAATGATGTTGAGCATATGGCTAAAAATCCATTTTCTTAATGCTAATGCAAGTTTGTATAGCGAATTTATAAAATATGGATAATTTAAAAAATGTTGCTTTAAAATTAATCAGTGCAGGCGTGATCTGTCATAGCGATGTTCTATGATTTGCAGAAGCAGCACTTCACGCTCTGTTTCATTGGCATGTAACAGACGTGTCACCGCTTTGCGCGGTACCTTGAAGTAGCGACGGCGGTTTGAACGCATGTCCAGCGTGCGCCAGCCTTTTTCGGTCAGCCATTCCCATTGTTCATAGTCAATAGGCACGATCAATTGCATCTTCAGGCGTTTATAGACAACGGTGCTGCCAAATGCCGGTTTAGGGCCAGGTGGTGGCAGTTCGCGGTCATGGCGCACTCTGAAGATAGTCCTGAAACCGTTTTTGATAACGTCAATTAACATGGTGTACTTATTGAAATAGCAAAGAGAAAATATGCGCCAAATCTGGTCTGGCAATTAAATTCTGGTATCCGCCATCTCTACAGGATGTCTGTGGATATTTGAATGACTCACCACTGTGTCTGGCAGTGGGAGAAGACATCACCAAAATTGAGGAAATATTTTAGTCGTATACCAAGTATTTCCTTTCATATTCTCGTGTAAGTTTTTGTAATCTTTGGATTGCATGGTTACATTAATTCACATTTGGCCGGATTTTAAAAGTTGTTTTTTTGATTATCATTATGATGTGCTGCGCGTTGTGTACGTATTGTGTACATTGAACTAGAAAAGAATTCGGACAAATTGGGTGGATTCTGAAATTACCGCACTTGCATCTGAGCTTGCAGCTTGTGAGAAAAAAATTCATAAATGTAAGAAAATGACTTGTGAGCAGACTAAGTATATTCAACTGCCATATAAACCAGGAGAAAGCCATGACCACGACATCAACTCAATTTGCCACACTGGGAGGCGGTTGCTTTTGGTGTACCGAAGCGGTATTCCAGCAAATTCGCGGGGTATTGAAAGTGGAGTCCGGCTATTCTGGCGGGGCAGTGCATCAACCCACTTATGAACAAATCTGCACGGGCAAAACTGGCCATGCAGAAGTGGTGCGCCTGACGTTTGATCCGGCTGTCATCAGTTACAGGGAATTGTTGGAAATTTTCTTTACCATCCATGATCCAACCACGCTGAACCGTCAGGGTAATGATAGTGGCACTCAATACCGTTCCGTGATTTTTTTCCATGATACGCAACAGCAGGCAACTGCTGAGCAAGTCGTCAAGGAAATGGCGATGGTCTGGGATGATGCGATCGTCACGGAAGTCAGCCAGGCACCAATGTTTTATATTGCGGAAGACTACCACCAGAATTATTTCCGCCAGCATCCGCAGCAAGGCTATTGCTCATTCGTGGTAGCCCCAAAAGTCGCCAAGGCCAGGAAGATGTTTTCCAGCAAGCTGATCACTTAAGCATGATCAGAAGCTATGCCTACCATATTTGAAAGACTGATCTCTGGCGAGCTACCCTGTGCCAAAGTGTATGAAGACGCTTTGGTGTTTGCTTTCATGGATGCCGGGCAGATTAATCCTGGTCATGTGCTGGTCGCCAGCAAACAGCCTTACCCGACCTTGATGGATGCTGATGAAGCCACAGCCATGGCGATGATGCGCGCTGCGCATGCGATAGCCAGGGCTGTGCAGCAAGAATTTCAACCTGAAGGCATGACTATCTTGCAGGCAAATCGTGAAGCTGGCTGGCAAACTGTGCCGCACCTGCATTTACATGTGCTGCCGCGCTTTGCCGGGGATGGGGTAGAGCTTATCTGGCCACGCAAGGAGCCAGGCCTGGAGGTATTGCAGGCATATGCAGCGCGTTTGGCACTTAGTCAGGAAATTTGCTCGTTAACATGAACCTGAGCCAGAAGAACAGGAGAATTACAGCTTCTCCTGTTTTTCAAATCCATTTCACATCATTCAACGCAATTTATTCCTGAGCGCATCCATCATTTTCGGTATGCTGTCTTTGCTCATGCTATCAACTATCCAGCCCAGGCCCATGGGCACCGGGCCCGGATCGGTAAAGACATGGTATTTGACGACAGTTTTGGCGGGGTTGTCAGCCAGGGCTGTCAGTTCCCATTGACCTGAGGTATCGGCTATGGTTTCTTCCTGTTTCAAACCTTCCCATGGTTGCAATTTCCAGCTCAGATTACATGCGGCAGAGCTGACTTTGGGTGTCATTTTTAAGCGGTATTTTTTTATTTTCCCCAGCGGCAGATTCAGTGTGAAATCGACCAGGGCAGATTCATCTGGCTGACGAGTGACCTTGGCCTTGGCCGTATTAGGCATGAAGCTGGGATAGTCTTCATAAGCCTGTATGGTTGCGCAGACTTTGGCGACAGGCGCATTCAGGATAGTGCCTGCAGCAAAAGTCTTGCCATTGCTGTCTGCCTTGCTTTGATCTATCAATTGCACTTGTGTTTCAGTGAATTTGCTGGCGTCGAGTTGTGCTGCCTGGGTAGTTGGCAGCAATAGCAAGCTGGACGTGATGCCAATTAAAACTGATACATGCTTCATGGTTTATTCACACCTTCGCGTATTTTTTCTATATTCACTTTTTTCAAGTACTCCGGGATATTTTTCCACATGCTGTGATAGCCATAGCCACCCTTCATCAATTCTTCCAGTGCCTTCTCTTTTGTCCAGGCTTGATACAGGATACGGTACATGGCAGTCACCAGGCCAGTGCGGTCAGCGCCGTGCATGCAATGCAAAAGCACAGGGCCATCCTTTTCTGCCGCCTTGATGGCACGCAGGGCAGAGATGACATTGGTATCATTGATATTCCAGGTATTGATGCCTATGCGTTGCAGCTTGATACTGGAATCTTTGAAGATGCTGGCGTCAGAATGAAAGGAGCGTAAGCTGACCACCGTCTTGATGCCCAGGGATTGCAGTAAGGCGACATCCTTGCTGTCGAGTTGGGCGCTGCGGTAAAAGTCTTGATGTACGCGGAACAGGTTTTGCGTTTCTGCTACTGGAGTCGCCCAGTCCGGGGAACGAGTTTCCTGTGCGCTGACGGCACTTGTGACTAGCAAGACAGCACAGGACAGTGCAGCCAGATAGCTGTTGCCACGCTTATTTTGCATCTTGCTGATCTTCATGATCTTATTAAGCATGTTTTTTATACGAATAAATATAGAGAAAAATGGCACCGATTAATCCTACCCAATAATCGGTTGGTACACCCAGCAACCAGTGTATATGCCATGGCACATCACGCGGGCTGAAGCGTGAAATGCCATATGCCGGATTCATTACGAACCATAAAAAATCCTCGACTATCCAGAATGTCATGATATTGGCGATGGCACGACATTCCAGTTTGACCGTCCATTGCTGCAACATCGCAAAGGGAAAATGAAAAAACAAGGTGATGAAAGGAAAGACCCAGGCATGGTAACCCGTCATGGCCCTGCCACCCCAGAAAATGTCCAGCAGCCAGTGCTTTTCTATACGCCAGGTTGGCAGATTGGCTGCCCAGCCGCCACTGCCTTCGATCTGGATTTCTACCTGCGCAAAGAACAGCGCCAGTACACAGACAAAGATAAAGCAAAGCAAGAAGGCCTTGAATGCATTATTAGTTGAATTGTTAGCAGATTTCATCGTCAAACCAGGGCTCAAACCGGTGCATCCAGTATGGTTTGCAAGACCTGTATTGCTGCCTGTGGACGCCCCAGCGCTTGCGCCTTGAGATGCATGTCGTGCAATTTATCCGGATGCTGTAACAGATGATTCAGGCGATAGGCCAGGCTGACATCGTCATAGGCTTTCAGCGCAACACCTTGTTCCAGCAAAAAGTCGGCATTGCGTTCTTCCTGCCCTGGAATTGGTGAGTTGACGATCATGGGCAGTCCCATGGCCAGGCATTCAGATGTAGTCAGGCCACCGGGCTTGGTAATGACCAGATCAGCACAGGCCATGAGGCGTTCTACCTTGTCAGTGAAGCCTTGTGGAAGCAGGCGTCCGGGATAACGCAAGGCCAGTTTTTGCAAGGCTTGCAGGGCAGGGGCGTTTTTGCCAGCCAGTACGATAAGCTGAAAATTGCCAGGTAATGACAACAGGCGTTCAGCAACTTCGTCGAGGCCACCCAGGCCAGCACCACCGCCCATCAGCATGAATGTTTGCAGAGATGGATCGAGGCCGAATTCTGCTGCACAGGTTTTCCTGTCCAGTGCCTGGGTGAAAGCAGGCATGATGGGGATGCCAGTGACATGAATGCGCTCAGCCGGGATGCCAGACGTACGCATACGGTCGGCAACCTCTTCGCTGGCAGCGAAATAGCCTGCCATGTGTTCATGCACCCACATCCTGTGTAAATCAAAGTCGGTGACCTGTACCCAGACCGGGCAATGCAGCCTTTCCTTGCGCAGCAGACGTGACAACATTTCGGCAGGCAGGAAATGGGTGCAGATGATAACGTCCGGTGCAAAATCGGCAATAGCTTGCAGTAGAGGACGGGCATTCAGGCGCTCTATGCCGCGCCTGAGTTTTTCCATGGTGCTGTCAGACTGCGCTTCATTACTGGCGTGGTAAAGATAGCCCCACAAGGTCGGTGCCTTATTGACCAGCTTGATATAGAAGTCTGTATAGATTTTACGAAACCCGGCGGTGACAAAATCCATTACGTCCAGGTGCAAGACTTCAGTGTCGGCAGCGTGTTGCAGCGCGGTAGCCTGTATGGCCTGGGCAGCACGTTTATGGCCTGCACCAGCAGAAACGCTTAATAACAAGATCTTTTTCTTAGGCATGGACTTCGGTGTCGGTAAAAAAACACCGAGGATAACATGGTCTGTAAACCATCATGCCAAATTGACTTGCTGACTACCTCCTCACAGGAGGTAGTCCGGGGTGCGAAATAACATCAAAGAAGTTCAAATAAGCTCAAGGTTGCAGGCGGGATATCTTCCAAGCGCCATTGTCATCGCGGGTATAGATGATACGGTCATGCAGGCGCGAGCTGCGGCCTTGCCAGAATTCTACGCGCTCTGGCACTAGCCGGTAGCCACCCCAATGGGATGGGCGTGGCGGGTGATCGCCAAATTCTGCCACTACGGCGGCCAATTTTTGCTCCAGTGCTTCACGGTCAGAGATAGGCTGGCTTTGCTGCGAGGCCAGTGCACTTTGGCGGCTGCCCAGTGGGCGGCTGTTGAAGTAGGCATCATTTTCTTTGTCACTGAGCTTTTCTATGCGGCCTTCTATACGTACCTGTCTCTCCAGTGCAATCCAGAAAAACAGCAGGGCAGCATGGGGATTATTTTCCAGATCCTGGCCTTTGGCGCTATCGTAATTGGTGAACCAGGAAAAACCTCTCTCGTCAAATTCCTTGATGAGTACGATGCGTGAACTGGGTTTGCCTTCCACATTTACTGTAGACAGTGTCATGGCATTCGGCTCTGCCACATCGGCTTTCAAAGCCTGATCAAACCAGTTGGCGAACTGGCTGTAAGGATCGCTGGTTACATCAGATTCAGCCAGGCTGGCTTTTTTGTAGTCGGTGCGGATATCAGCTACGGACATGGTTTTCCTTGATAAAGTATTCAGAAGATCGGTATGTTTTTTTATGCAGCAATACCACGCCTTGCCTGCATGGCCGCGCCCAGCGCTGCCATTTGCGCCTCAGAAAACAGTCGCTTGGCCATGGGGGCGATCTGTGTTTCCTCTATCTGCATGTGTTCGATGTACAGTGCTTGAAAGTCTTGCACTTCGCTGGCAGATAAGGATGCCGCGCTTGCTGCTGCAATGGCACTTAATTGCTTTTCTAATTGTTGCCATTGCGCCGCCATGTCTTCATGTTGGTTAAGAATTTTTGGCAACAAACTGGCTAACAGGCTTGCATCTTCATTCTTGGCAGTGACTTGCAGTTCAGGCAATAGATTGATTTCTTCATCTTCGTGATGCAAGGGCGCTGCCTTAATGAAGTAATTCAAAACAGACTGCGCGGCCTGTTGGGCATCCTTGTCTGCTCCGTGCGCAGGCAAGTGCTCCAGCAGTTTAGTCATGGTTGCCAGTTGTTTGCGTATGCGATCATGGCAATGCTTGAGTACTGCCAGGGGCTGATCAAAGCCTGGGGCACTGTCGAATAGAGTATTCATGTTCACCTTGCATGTGTTGATCTGCCTATTATGCAATAGACAGGCTAGCCATGCTTGCGTCATATCAAATTCAGACGTGCTGACTTGGACGCGCTAACTATGCGCCAGACAAATATATTCCCCGGCGATAGCTTGGCTCTTGCTTGCCCGCTGAGTTGCTGCAGCGCTTTCTTTCAAGTCGTTCAGATTGAAACCATTTTTCTGCAAAAATGCCGGGACCTGGTCTTGTGCCATGCCAGACAAAAAAGGTTCGGCTTTTCTTTTCAGAAAAAAATCGATGATCTTGCTGGCCGGACGGAAGTTGGGCCGGCCGTCTGCCTGGATTTCCATCCAGGTGAAAATCAATGATGTCTCGGTTGCGGCTATTTTCATTTGCTGTAATAGCTGGGCAATATTGGTGGTCGTCAAATACATGAGCAAACCTTCTGCGATGAACAGGGTCTTTTGTCTTGCATGAAAGTGCGGACAACTGCTTAACACTTCGGCCAGAGATTGTTTACCCAGTTCAGCCGCGATATAGTGTATGCGATTTGCGTGTGATGGTCCTGCCGCAGCACGCTTCACAGTCTGTGTTGCCGGATGATCGATTTCTATCAGTTTCAATCCGGCAAACTGCTCAGCCAATTCCATGCACAGGGTATCGTAACCCGCACCTATCAAGACGATCTGACGTGTACCAGCGGCGACAGATTGTGCGACATATTCCCTGATCTGCTTTTTGCGCAAGACATAGTGCAACAAGATGCCTGGCAGAGTGATTTTCTCTGCCGCATAGGTCAGTGTGCGAAACCAGTGGCGTGCAACAAGGCCGGACAGACGCGGGTGGCTGGCCCGCAATAAGCGTCGGCCATGTACTGCCATCGCGTGTGGCACCAGGTCGCGGTAATCCGGATCACGCGCCAGCATCTGCACCCCGGCTGCGACGATCAGCGCAGTGTTGCTGGCCTGATTTGTCTTCATGCTGCCTGCTCCAGGTCCGCAGAGAACATGGCTGCATGATGCAGGAACCAGGTACTCTGAAATAGTGAATCAGGGTCAAAACGGTGCTTGTAAGCCAGGAAATTTTCAAAGTTGGGATAACAGTGGCGAATTTGCTCAACTGTCGCGAAGCGTCCATAAGTCAGGTAAAAACTGCCATCGCGTTTGATCGCCAGAGTTATCAAGCGACGGAAAGCTGCAGCGGTGGCGGCGATACCGCTCTCAGTATGTTCAGTATGCAAATTAAAGATGACGCAGGCATAATCTTGTTTGGCCCAGGGTAAAAAACTTTCTGTATCTGCCTCTATCAGGCGTACCGTGCCATAGATGAGATCCACTCCGTGCTGGCGAAAATCCTGCGCAGCATCATGCAAGAAGGCTGGCAGTTCAGCTTTGGGTACATACAACTCACCTATCATCTCCGAACCTTGATGCCCAAGCAGGCTGTCTATCTGTTTGTGATAGCCATCCAGATAAGTGGTTTGTTGCAGCCTGTCACTCCAGTAAACCTGGCCGGAACTGGCGATATAGTGCTGGGCATAACAATCAAAGGCACGGCTCTTGTCCACATGGGCGAGTACCAGCAATTGCTGCCATTGCTCATCGCTGAGCGCATGTTCTTCCTTGATGCTGCTGGCATCAGATACCGGGCAATAGCAGGAAAATACACCGCGCTGTAAAAAGTCCGGGCTGGCAGGGTCGATGGCGAACTGGAAGTCACCATAAGCGTAGCCAGCATCTATGCGTTGTGCAAACGCGGGCATCAACTCATCCAGCGAGATGATACTGACATCACGTCGCATTTTTTGTCTTTTAGCCAGACACAGGCTGACTTTGGTAATGACGCCAAACATGCCATAACCACCTATGACCAGTCTGAAAAGGTGGCGATTGATTTCGCGGCTGCAGTGTTGCAAGTTCCCCTGCGCATCAAGCAGGCTGAAGCTTTCTACGTCGGCAATGAACGGGCGCATTTGCAAGCCACGTCCATGTACATTCGCAGACAGGCAACCACCTATACTGAGGTCATCGGCCCCAGTTTGTTTTTGCCGTATGCCCCACTGATGCAAGCTGTCTTTCTGGGCGGCTTCCAGGTAATCAATCAGCGCAGGCCACTGTATGCCAGCCTCGACCGTGATGATGCCCAGTTCGCGATCGAAGTCCAGCACTTTATCCATGCCACGCATGTCCAGCAAGACCGCATCTTCAGCAAACTGCTGCCCACCCATGGCATGGCGGCCAGCACTGATGGCGATCTTTTTGCCATTGCTTTTTGCTGCGGCCAATGTGCTGGCAAGCTGTGCGAGATTGGTCACTTCAACAATCCTGCTCACTTTTGTGAGGTTGAGCGCGGAATGCACATCATTTACATTGATTACGCTATGTGACTGGTTTTTGTTGGGCATGTTGTTTTCTCCTGATTTGAAGATTCCATTTTGCGATTTTGGGTATTGATATACAATCTATTAAAAATTAGTATTGAATATCAATACCTGACGTTACTTTGTCACTTAAATTCATCCAGAAAGTGGGCGCAACATGAATCTGACTCAGCAAATCACGATTGCCCTGAAAAAGCATCTGAAGCAAAAAGGCCTGACTTATGCGCAATTGGCAGCCCATTTGCAAATCAGTGAAGCCAGCGTGAAACGTTTGTTTTCTGAATCGACGTTCACAGTACGCAGGCTGGAATCCATCTGCCAATTGCTGGAACTTGATTTCCTGGAACTGGCAAGGTTGGCGCGCGGCCAGCAAGAGTTAAAGGGGGAGCTATCAGAATCGCAAGAGCAAACACTGGCAGAGCAACCCAGGTTGCTGGGCGTGTTTTATCTCTTGCTGAACCAATGGCAAGTCAAGGAAATTGCCAGGCAATTTGAGATTGCAGAAACTGAGCTATTGCAGTTACTGATGAAGCTTGAGCGTCTGGGCCTGATCGAATTGCATCCAAATAACCGCATCAAATTATTGACCCATACCACCCTGCAATGGCGTGATGACGGCCCCATACGCAAGAAGTACCAGTCGCAGGTCATGGAAGAATTTTTGCAAAGTGATTTTCACGAAGAACAGGCGATTTTACGCTTTGAAACCCGAGAACTTAGCGCAGCCTCGATTGCAGTATTGCAAAGAAAAATGGCGCGCCTGCTGACAGAATTTAATGAGCTGGCTGACATTGATGCCAGCTTGTCATCAGAACAAAGGCAGGGCATGGCACTGCTGTTGGCAACCCGACCCTGGGTATTTTCGCTGTTCTCTGACTTGAAGCGCAAAGCTGGCAGTAAAGTCACGGCTTGAGCCGCATCAAGTAAAATAGCGCCTGCTTACAATGTCCAGCCTGCGGGCGCAATTTTCTTATGCAAGAAGTAATAGATATCGATTTTGAGCGCCGCTTTGGTGGTATTGCCCGTTTATATGGGGCTGCAGGTCTTGAACGTTTCAAGCAGGCACATGTCTGCGTCATCGGCGTGGGCGGTGTCGGCTCCTGGGTGGTAGAGGCGCTGGCGCGTAGTGCCATAGGCCGTATCACCATGATAGATCTCGACAATGTGGTTGAATCGAATATCAACCGCCAGATACAGGCTAATACCGATACTGTCGGCAAGGCCAAGGTCACTGCACTGGCCGAGCGCATTGCCCTGATCAATCCCTATTGTAAGGTGAACGAGGTTGAAGACTTTGTCACCCCAGACAATCTTGACGCCATGCTTGGCGAGCCCGGTTTTGATTATGTGATTGATGCGATCGACAATGTCAAAGCCAAGACTGCCTTGATTGCTTATTGCCGCCAGCATGCGATACCGCTGATTACCATAGGTGCAGCAGGTGGGCAGACTGATCCTGGCAAGATAGAAATACGCGATCTCTCACGTACCGAACAAGAGCCTTTACTGGCGCTGGTACGCAAGCGCTTGCGTCAAAACCATGGTTTCCCGCGCGGGGCAAAAAGCAAATTCGGTATTGACGCGGTATTCTCCATGGAAGCACTCAGCATGCCAGAGACTGCCGAAGCTTGTGAAGTCGATCTCAATCCCAGTGCCGATGGTAGTGCTGGTGTTACAGGATTGAATTGTGCAGGTTTTGGTTCTTCCATCGTCGTTACCGCCTCTTTCGGTCTGATGGCAGCTGCCCAGGTCTTGCGCAAACTGGCTGCGCCCGGCGTAGACAATCAAACAGAATAATTTAGGCATTTTTCAAATTTCATACCAATATTTGCGTATGGAAACAATCTTTCATACTTTGTCGGGAAAATAGCTCAAGAAATTGTGAAATTTTAGTCAGACCTTGAGTTATTGCCTCTTAGCACTTACAGTCAATTGTCAGACGAGTATATCTCGCTCTGTGGTTCTGCTTTAGTCCTGCTTTGGCCTTGATGATACTCATGTATCAGGCCAGATTCAAAAAAAGTCCTTTGCTTTAACCATGGTTTGTCACGTTCAACACAGCGTTTACGGGGGCAAGTATGTTTCAGGATATTCGCATCAAGACCAGGCTCATCTTCAGTTTTATCTTGTTGACAGCTTTGGTGTTATCCATAGGTGTGGCTGGCTATCTGAGCCTGAATGCCAGCAATAATTCGATTAAAACCGTGTATGACGACAGACTGGTCGCTCTGGGGCAACTAGATGCTGTCATGCGCCTGATTATGCGGAATCAGGTCATCGTCGCCAAGGCCATTACAGACGATCCAGAGAAGTCGGCAGCGCACATAGCCGCAGTTGAGAAAGGCAAGACAGAAGCCAGCAAGATATGGTCAGAATACATGGCGACTTATCTGACGCCAGATGAAAAAATCCTGGCCGACCAATTTGCTGTCAGACGCAAACAGTTCCTGGATGAAGGCTTAAATCCCGCGCTGGCTGCATTAAAAAATAAAGAGACGGACGCAGCGTCAAAATTATTCCATGGCAAAGTTGACCCCTTGTTTTTGACGATGAAGGAGAACATGGATGCACTCATACAACTGCAATTAAATGTCGGTAAATCTGAATATGAATCTTCGCAAAGCTTCTTCCACAGCTTCCAGATTTATGCCGCCATTTTCATCGTCTTGTCGGTGTTGTTTGCATCTGCCATGGGCATCTGGTTGGTCAACAGCATTTCACGGCCTTTGAATTATGCGGTTGAGATTGCCAATAATATCGCTGCAGGTGATTTACGCCAGGATATCAAGGTTAGCTCTAAAGATGAGACAGGCGAATTGCTGCAGTCGCTGTTCAATATGAACAAGAGCCTGATTTCCATCGTCAGCCAGGTCAGGATCAGCACGGACACTATTTTCACTGCATCGAACGAAATTGCAACTGGCAATCTGGATTTATCTGAACGTACTGAAAGCCAGGCCAGTTCACTGGAGGAAACCGCGTCGTCAATGGAGGAGCTGACCTCGACCGTACAGCACAATGCTGAAAGTGCTGCGCAAGCCAATCAACTGGTCATGTCTTCATCTGATTTTGCCAGCAAGGGCGGCGATGTGGTTGGGCAAATGGTGAATACCATGGGAGCGATCAAGGATAGCTCGCGCAAAATCGTCGATATCATCGGCGTCATTGATGGCATTGCTTTTCAGACCAATATTCTGGCACTGAATGCGGCTGTCGAAGCGGCCAGAGCCGGTGAACAGGGGCGTGGTTTTGCCGTAGTTGCTTCAGAAGTACGCAATCTGGCACAAAGATCGGCAAGTGCTGCCAAAGAAATCAAGCAATTGATCGGTGACTCAGTATCCAAAGTCAACGCAGGTACTGCACTGGTGGATGAAACCGGCGTTACCATGAGCCAGATCGTGACATCGGTCAAGCAGGTGGCAGACATCATGAGTGAGATTGCTGCGGCAGGCGGTGAGCAAAGCCGTGGGATAGAGCAGGTTAATGTGGCTATTACCCAGATGGACCAGGTGACCCAGCATAATGCCGCTTTGGTGGAAGAAGCTGCAGCAGCAGCCCAAAGCTTGCTGGAGCAGGCCGATAATCTGCATCAGGTGGTAGGCGTATTCAAAATGGCTGGCATGGCAGAAGGTGGTGACGGCAAAACCGGCAAGTTTAAGAAAGCGCAAGCAGCAAATCAGGATCAGCGTTTGCGATTAGGTTGAGCAGGCAATAAGCAAAGCCATAAGTAAAGCAATGAGCAGTAAACATAAAAAAGCCAGTCTGACTTTATATCAGACTGGCTTTTTTGAATTTCCAATCTTTAATTATCGAGTTTGAAATTGAATTCCAGCAGCGTTGTCAGGGGTTTGGAGATAGGTGCATATTTCCATTGGGATGCTGCGGCAATCACTTCCTTGTCAAAATGCTTGGGTGGATTGGCTTTGACGATCTCTACCTGCGAGACCTTACCGTCCGTATCAATGTGTACGCGCGCACTGACTACGCCTGAAGTGATGCCTGCACGTACTGCAGTGCTGGGGTATTTAGGTTGTATGCTGGAGACAACTTTCAAGGTCAGGTTTTCTACCGGTGCTGCCGCTGGTGCAGGCTTGGGTGCCGCAGCGACTACTGGTGGTGGTGCTTCAACAGGCTTGGGTGCAGGAGTAGGTGCAGGCGCTGTTGCCGTCGCGGATGCGACCTTGGGTACTTCTTTGACTTTGGCTGCCAGGGCTTTTGCTTCTGCTGCCAGTTTTGCATCCTTGGCGTCTTTAGCCTCTTTCGCTTCTTTGGCTTCCTTTGCTTCTTTCGCCAGTTTTTCTTCTTTGGCAATTTGTGCAGCGGACTTGTTGGATGCCATGTCCATCCACTTGGTCACGTCGGCAGTGTCGCCATGTTTAACGGGATTTTTTACCAGGCCAGTAGGCATGGCGCTGGATGCTGGCGCGTCATGCGCACTGGCAACAGGGGTTGGCTCCGGGGTCTTTTGACAAGCGCTAATGAGTAGAGCACTGGATGCCAGGCTGAAAGTAAGAAATGACAGCTTCCCTGTTTTTTTAATAACTACCGTTTTCATATTACTCCAGACAAAAGACCGTTTTTAAAGCTAAAGTTAAATCAAACAATCGGCTGCTTCGCTGCGAAAAAGACGGACGCATGGAAATAGTGCGATCAAAAATAAATGCATTAATTCGGTGCAAAATCGATTTGTTTGCTGCTAAGTAAATTTTCACAAATCCGAACGACTATCCTGCCATGGATATAGGCACTTAGCAATATTCAAATCACAGATGTGATTGAAATTGTGAAAATTGATATATCAAAGTTGTCCTGGTCATACCTAACTATGCAGGATTTGTGCCAAATGCTGGCTAAATCATTTAAATGATACGAATTGTGAAAAAAAAGCCAACTTCCTTCGAAGTTGGCTTGTAGTATTGTTACTAGATTATGTTGGGCTTGTTTAGTGATATTTAGTGATAAATAGATTTCATTTGCTTCAGGATTTTCCGAACACTTCATTTAATTGCTGTGTCACCCGGATAAATGTTGTGCGCTTGGTCAGTTCTTTGAGCTTGTGCGCGCCCACATAAGTACAGGCAGAACGTACTCCACCCAGAATATCCTGCAAAGTTGCTTCCACCGGGCCGCGATAAGGGATCAATACTTCCTTGCCTTCAGATGCGCGGTATTTGGCGACACCACCGGCATACTTGTCCATCGCAGCGCGGCTGCTCATGCCGTAAAAGCGCTTGAACTGCTGACCATCGCGTTCTATCAGATCACCGGCACATTCATCATGGCCAGCCAGCATGCCACCCAGCATGATGAAGTCGGCACCTGCACCAAAGGCCTTGGCCAGATCACCGGGTACAACGCAGCCCCCATCGGCACAAATCTGTCCACCCAGTCCATGGGCAGCGTCGGCGCATTCGATGACGGCGGATAATTGCGGGTAGCCTACACCCGTCATCTTGCGGGTCGTGCAGACTGAACCAGGGCCTATGCCCACCTTGACGATATCCGCGCCAGCCAGTATCAGCTCTTCAGTAATATCGCCAGTTACCACATTGCCTGCCATGATGGTCAGGTGAGGGTAAGTGGTGCGTACCTTTTTCACGAAATTGATAAAGCCTTCGGTATAGCCATTGGCCACGTCTATACAGACATACTCAATGGCATTTTGTGCACGCGCCATGACAGCTGAGAATTTTTCGAAATCAGACTGGGTAATGCCCATGGAATAGAAGGCCGTCGATTTTCTTTGCAGGGCAGAGAAATACTCAACCAGCGCGTCTTCATCATAATGCTTGTGCAGGGCAACCGACAATTGATGTGGGTCCAGTGCGGCAGCCATCTCCATTGTGCCAGTGGAATCCATATTGGCAGCAATAATGGGGATGCCGTGATAAGTCTTGCGTGAATGATGGAAAACGAATTCTCGTTCGAGGTTGACTTGAGAACGGGAGGTGAGGGTGGAACGCTTGGGGCGTATCAAAACGTCCTTGAAATCCAGCCTGAGGGTTTCTTCTATATGCATGACGACTCCAGTATGCGCCTGGCGGACGCGGGAAATCACGACCTGACGCAGCAATGCGATCAAGTCGTTGGGCCGTACTTGAGTATAGTGCAAAAAAATCCGGAATCATTATTTGAATTTCATATGGACGATATCATCCATTTCATATTCCGGATGCGCTTGATATTGCGAGGCTAATATGTTGACAGAGGTTAGGGAGAGCTTATCAGAGCGCCCACGGTGGCACAAAAACCTGACCATTTTCCAGTATTGCTTCTGCACCCACGGGCAATATCGCGACGGCACGAAAATTCTCTTCACTGGTCTTGCTGAGAGAGAATCGCGTATGCGCTGGTACGATAAGGCAGGCTCCTGCACTCAGACTGAGATGCTCTTCCCCCATGCTCACTTTTGCCGTGCCCGCAAGACAGATAAATATTTCTTCTCGCGTAAGTTCGTGGGTGGCGCCGGGTTTGTTGGAACTCAATTCAACGATCCAGGCCGAATTTTCGTGAGAACCGCGGCTGGGTGAGGCAAGGCCGGTAAATTTGGCCTCATGCATGGTAAAAACTTTGGCGGACGACGCTTCGATCAGATTCATGATTTCCTCTTGTGATATAATTCACCAAGGATTATAAACTAAGGTGAATTAAATTACCATGCAAGCAAATACTGATCTGGGTGTATTGCTGAATCTGGCTTTTGGCAGTTTCAAGGAGCAATTGCACCAGCACCTGGCACAACAAGGCTACGCCGATATAGGAAGTTCTTTTGGCTATGTTTTTCGTTTGCTGAAGAATAATCCACAAAATTTGAAGCAGGTCGCAGACAGCCTGGCAATGACGCCGCAGGGTGCCTTGAAGATCATTAATGACATGGTGCTGAAAGCCTATGTCCAGCGCGAAGATGATGCGAGCGATGCAAGGGTGCGTCTGCTTCACCTGACGCCACGTGCGCTGGCCCTGATGGAAGTGGCTCACGCATTCCACCAGGAGTTTGAACGCCACTTGAGCGATCGACTGGGGGCAAGTAAGGTCAAGGCCATGCGCAATGCACTCGAACAAATAGTCGCAGATGGAGATGACTCAGCGGGTGGTTTGCCTAAATTACGCCCTTTGTAAGCGGGGAGGGGCTTAATAACTGCGATCAGTGGCAGGCGGCCTTGCCCTTGTCGCTGAAGCTTTGCCCAGGCACAGGCAAAAATTCCCATTCATAAGACTTGTCATGCAGGCTTAGTTTCAATATGCCGTAGGTAGAATTATCGCGCACTTCGGTCGCGCCTTTGGGTAAAAACATGGGCGTCAGCTTGGCACCACCGGTACCAACGATGAAGCTGCGTATGCCGTTCTTGTCATCCCTGTCGCCATTGGCGTCCAGCGGGACAAAGCGTTCGTAATCATGATCGTGCGAAGCAAGTACGACGTCAGCTTTTGCTGCTACCAGCATGGCCCAGGCTTCCTGCATGTTTTTATTATTGCCATGGCCACCTGAGCTATATACAGGATGATGCCAGAAGGCCAGCGTGCAGTTTTGCTTCTTGTTGGCCAGCTCTGCCTTCAGCCATGTCAATTGCACTTGCATCTGGTTTTTATCTAGATTGCTGTTGAGTGAGAGAATTAACCACTTACCCAATTGTGTCGCATAGTAGCCGCGTCTGTCCGGCCCCGCCAGTTCGCCAAAGTAATTGTAATAACCTAAAGCCCTGGGCATGCCGTAATCATGGTTGCCAGGCGAGGGCAGGGTTTTATCCTTGAAGCGACCCCAGGTCGGTTCATAACATTTTGCAAATTCTTCGGGTTTGCCGACCGGGTAAGTGTTGTCACCCAAGGTAATCACCCTGGCTGTGCTATCTTTGGCGAGACTTGCGGCAATCAATTCCGCAGTTCTGGCTGCCATGCTTTCGAGCGGGTTCTTTTTCTTGCAAGCGGCGATATCACCAGCAGCGTAGATGGTCACGCTGATGGGTTTTTCAGCAGGTTTCTTGTCAGGCAGTTTTGTTTTTTCGGTTGCGTGTGCGGGGTAAATAAACAGGGTAGCAATGTAAAAGGCCAGAATGGAAATACGCATGAACTCTTCTTATTAAACTTTTCAACCAGCACAGCGCTGGCAGCGGACAGGAACAGGCGCGTATTTTACCTGTTCCTGGCGAGCCAATTTTATAGTTTGGCGTGCCGTAAGCGCAACGCATTGCTGATTACCGAAACAGAGCTCAGGCTCATTGCTGCACTGGCTATCATGGGGCTCAGCAAAATCCCGAACCAAGGATACAAAAGCCCGGCAGCCACAGGCACACCAACAAAATTATAGGCAAAGGCAAAGAACAGGTTTTGCCTGATGTTTTTCATCGCCTGCTGGCTCAGGGAGCGGGCTTTGACGATGCCGCGCAAATCGCCTTTCACCAGCACCACGTGGGCGCTATGCATGGCAACATCGGTTCCGCTGCCCATGGCAATGCCCACATCGGCCTGCGCCAGTGCCGGTGCGTCATTGATGCCATCGCCGGCCATGGCGACTATGCGTCCCTGTGCTTGCAATTCTTGCACGATACGGAACTTGTCTGCTGGCAGCAAGTCTGCGCGCACATCATCCAGCCCCAGTTGTTTTGCCACCGCCCGCGCCGTGTTGGCATTATCGCCAGTCAGCACGATGATTTGCATGCCCTGCTGCTGCAACTGACCAATCGCATCCTTGCTATTGTTCTTGATCTGGTCTGCCACGCTCAGCAAGGCTACCACTTTTTGTTCAACTGCCATCAACATGACGGTATGCCCCAGCATCTGTAAATCGGTGACTTGCTGTTCAAAATTCGACAAATTGATGGTGTGCTCTTTCAGCAGCGCAGGATTACCCAGCAAGACTGGCTTGCCGCCCACCATGGCACGGACACCCTTGCCCGTGATCGACGTGAAGTCACTGATCACTGCTGGCTTGCTGCCACGTGCTTCTGCATAGGTGACGATTGCATGGGCGACCGGGTGCTCACTACGCTGCTCCAGTGCCAATGCCAGCGCGAGTAAATCTGTTTCTGATTCGCCACTGGCAACACTAAAGTTTTGCAGCATTGGTTTGCCCTCGGTCAGGGTGCCGGTTTTGTCTATCAGCAGGGTATCGATTTTCTCCAGTCTTTCCAGTGCCTCGGCATCCTTGATCAAAACGCCATCATGGGCACCACGGCCTATGCCAACCGTGACCGATATCGGTGTCGCCAGGCCAAGCGCGCAAGGGCAGGCGATGATCAATACTGATACTGCGGCCATCAAACCATTCGCCAGTGCCGGTGTCGGTCCCCAGATAGCCCAGCCTATAAAGGCCAGCACGGCAACGGCAATCACGCCAGGCACAAACCAGCCGGATACCTGATCAGCCAGCTTCTGTATCGGTGCACGTGAACGTCCAGCCTGATTTACCAGGGAGATGATGCTGGCCAGCAAAGTGTCTTTGCCTATGCGTTGGGCCTGCATACTGAAACTTCCTTGCTGGTTGATGGTACCGGCGCTGACCTTGTCACCAGCCTGTTTGCTGACTGGCAGCGGTTCACCCGTCAGCATGGCTTCATCAACATTGCTATGACCATCCAGCAATACGCCATCGACAGGAATATGCGCGCCTGGCTTGACACGCAAGCTATCATTAAGCTGCACTTCGTTCAGTGCAATTTCAGTCTCGCTGCCATCGGCAGCAATGCGTATCGCAGTTGCCGGTGTCAAACCCAACAGTGCCTTGATGGCTGCATTGGTTTGCGAACGCGCACGCAACTCCAGCACCTGCCCAAGCAAGACTAAAGTAATGATGACGGCCGCAGCTTCAAAATAGAGGGGCGCCATGCCATCCATCTTGAAGGCAGCGGGCAAAATGTCTGGCAACAGCAATGCCACCAGGCTGAATACATAGGCGGCAGCCGTGCCCACACCTATCAAACTGAACATGTTCAGGCGCATGGTCTTGAAGGATGCCAGCGCACGTTCAAAAAATGGCAGCCCAGCCCATAACACCACAGGCGTCGCCAGGAGGAATTGCAGCCAGTTGAACACTGTCATACCCAGCAGGCTGTGAAAAGACACGCCAGGCAGCATGTCACCCATGGTCATGATCAGCAACGGCAAACTCAACACCAGGCTGAACTTGAAGCGGCGCGTCATATCGTCCAGTTCGCTGGTATCTTCTTCTGCCGAAGCTTCCTTGGGTTCCAGCGCCATGCCACAAAGCGGGCAAGTGCCGGGGCCAACTTGTTCTATCTCCAGATGCATGGGGCAGGTGAATATCGCATCTTTCGCTACTGCCTTGGCGACGGGCTTAGATACGGGGCGTTTGGCCGGGTCCAGCCAGGCAGCTGGATCTTTACGGAACTTTTCCAGGCAAGAGTTGCAGCAAAAATAATAGCTTTGTCCTGCATGTACAAACTGATGCTGGCTTTGCGCATTGACACGCATGCCGCAAACCGGGTCCTTGTGCTCACCCTGTGCATCGCTTTGCATGGCATCGCCACTGACATTAGCAACGCTACCTAGTCCGATGATCTTCTTGGCTTTGACATAGTTTTCTGGCGTCGCATTGAATTTGCTGACGCAGGAAGTGCTGCAAAAATAGTAGGCAATACCTTGGAAACGGGCCATTTTCTCAAGGTTCTTGCTGACTTGCATGCCGCACACAGGGTCTGTGAATTTCTTGTCCTGCGTTTTTTCTTGTTCAGTGCCTGGCTGCGCTTCATGCTTGTGCCCGCAGCAACTGCCCATATGCTGGTGATTGGTGTGATCTTGAGCCATCGTTTTTCCTTCCAATACAAATTTAGCTTGATTGGCTTATCATAGACCCCGTACCCAAGAACAGAGTCAAGGACTTTTTAACGATGCTTGATGCAGATCAATATACGATAGGGCAATTGGCCAAGGCAGCGGGCGTGGGCGTAGAAACCATACGTTACTACCAGCGCCGCGATTTGCTGCCTGTGCCTGAAGTTGCCAGTGGCTTCAGAACCTACCCAGCCCGCCTGGCAGAGCGCATACGGTTTATCAAAAGGGCGCAGGAACTGGGTTTTAGCCTCGATGAAATCGCCAATTTGCTGATGCTGGAAGATGGTAATGACAGGCAAGCCATACGCGATGTCGCACAGGAACGTTTGCTGCAAGTACAGGCCAAACTGGCTGATCTGCACAGGATGGAAGACATGTTGACTCAGTTGATACACCAGTGCGTGTCATCAACGCAGCAGGTGCAGTGCCCGATAATTCAGGCCTTGGCGAGCAGCAGTCCTGACGAAGTGAAAGCTTGTCAACACTGAAGCAAGTTCTGCCTCAGTGCTCACCGTTGGCGACCCAGTCCGGCTTCTCGGTTTGCACGTAGTGGATCAGGGCATCCACCACCAGAGGGTCAAATTGTGTGCCGCTCCGGGATTTGATATAGGCGATCGTGTCTTCCAGTGACCAGGGTTCCTTATAGGGACGGCGGTGCAATAAGGCATCAAACACGTCGACCACTGCAACGATGCGTGCTGACAAGGGGATATCTTCCCCTTTCAATTTGCGTGGATAACCATGACCATCAAAATGCTCATGATGGCTGCCTGCAATTTGTGAGCCATAAGTCAGGTAGCTGACACCGTCCACCATGGTAGCGGCACGCGCCAACACGGTTTCACCTGCCAATGCATGGTATTCCATGATGACGCGCTCCTCCTTGTCATGGCCGCCAGCTTTCAGCAAGACCGCGTCTGGTGTCGCCACCTTGCCCACATCATGCAGGATGCTGGCAATACCCACCATTTCCATGAATTGTGGTGTCAGGTCAGTGGCAAAATTATTGCGTCGCTTGAGTTCACTGGCAATGGCATTGGTCAGTCTGCAGACGCGCTGTACATGGCCACCTGTATCGGTATCGCGGGATTCTGCAAGGTCAGTCAGGGCGACAACCGAGGCTTCCTGCGCTTTTTGCAATTGCTCGTTCAGATAGCGATTATCAAACGCGGCAGCAATGCGGTCGCAGAATAATTCCAGCAAGTCGCGCTGCATTTGCCCCAGTGGCCAGGGCGGCGTCACCAGGATGGCAAATTCATGGCCTTGCCTGGTGTGTATGAACAAGACATCCGCAGGATGCTGGAACTGGCTTTTCTTTTCGTTGAAGGCTTTTTCGACGATGACGGTCCATTCACAATCTTGCGGCAATTTATCCAGTCCAGAAAAATTGCTGTAAGTACCGGTCGCCGCAATAACGCTGGCTTGCAGATTGCCATCTGGTGTGCCAAGCGGATTACGTGACAGGCATAAGACGCCATCAGCACCGACATCGAGGATGGCGCCGATCTGGTTCAGCACGCCACAGGCAAATTCCTTCAATGACTTTAACTCATACAAATTGGCAGATGCCTGCAGTATGCGTGTCAAACCTATGCGGCTGCGCTCTATCGACAGCAAGCCTTCGTAAGCACGCAGTGATGCTATCACCGTGGTGAACAGGCGCTGTGTAGTCAGTTCGGTCTTGGTTTTATAGTCATTGATGTCGTAATCGACAATGACACTTTTTTCAGGTGCCTGGCCAGGCTGGCCAGTGCGCAGTACGATGCGCACCAGTTGATTCTTGAGTTCTTCGCGTATGCGTTTTACCAGGCGCAAACCGGCGTCATCGGTCTCCATGACGACATCCAGCAAGATCAGGTTGATGTCGTTTTCCCTGCTTAAAATGTCAAACGCTTCTGATGCACTGTGGGCTGACAATATGTCCAGCGGGCGTCCCTTGAAAACGATATTGTTCAGGGCCAGGCGGGTAACGGCATGTATGTCTTCTTCATCATCAACGATGAGCAGTCGCCAGGGGTGTGATTCAAATGAGGTGTCCAGCTGTTCCTGTGACTTGTCATTACTTTCATCTTCAATGATCCAGTCTTCTTCTGATCCCTGTTCGTGATTCATGCACTCCCCCGATCATTTGCACTGCAACATCGTTTGTGGTCAGATAATCAATCGAAACGGCCTGTATCCTGGGAATTTATTATGCCAGCAATTCTATGGAAATGCCTTCCAGCATCATTTTATTATGTGGTATTTGACAGACATTCACATTGCTGCCGTAGTGATGGCGGTTTCGCTGGGCGTAACAGCATTGAGTCGCAGTCGATGCAATACCATATCAACAATTAATGTCTCGGCCTCCTCAAAATCATTTTCATTCAGTGGGCTATGTCCCAGTACGAGGCTCATCTGGGCGGCAAAATCGGCATAGGACTGCGTCATCGCCCAGATCGAAAATAACAAGTGTGTCGTATTCACTGCAGCAATTTTGCCAGCCGCCATCCAGGCCTCAAATACAGCGATATCTTTCTGTAACAACGGCAGGATTTTATTGCGCATGGTCTCGGCATATACAGGTGCACCGCTGATGACTTCCATCGCATATACACGCGAGGCTTGAGGCTGCTCACGCGAGAAGCGCAGTTTGGCGCGTATGTAATTACCAAGCAGTGTCGCCGGGTCATGCTCGGGGTCTGCCAGTATGTTCATACGGTCCAGCCATTGGTCCAACACCTGATCCAGCACCTTCTCATACAGTATCTGTTTGGTAGGGAAGTAGTACAGCAGATTCTGCTTCGACAGACCAGCCCGCTCGGCTATCGATGCCAGCGCCGTGCCTGCATAACCGGCTTCGGCAAACACTTCGACTGCTGCCTGCATGATGCGGGCTTCCAGCGCATCGCGTGAGCGTGTGAGTTTATCCGGCGCTCTATCCATGACGCTGCTTCATCAAAAAGGCTTTCAATACATCTGAGTCACTATAAGCGATATTGAAACGGAACCAGGGGTGGTCGCTGGCGCGCAGGCTAAAGAATTCGTCCGGTGCGAGCAAGATGCCTTCCTGTAAAGCCTGGCGCGAAATCTCGCTGGCACTAGCCTTGCTGTCTTTCCAACCTGCGCTGATGAACATGCCGCCGCGCGGTTCAGCCAGGGGTGTCAAACCTGCTGCCAGCAGCATGTCCATACTGGCATTGCGCGAGGTTTCCAATTGGCGTTTAAGTTTTTCCAGCATGCGCCGGTACAGGCGCGAGCTGATTGCATGCAGCACCGCACGTTCATTGATTTCAGATGTCGTCAAACCAGCCAGCATCTTCACCCTCAGCAGTTCACCTACCAAAGAATGCGATGCGCAGACCGAGCCTACACGCAGGGTAGGGGATAGCGTCTTGGAAAAACTGCCCACCCGTATCACACGGCGCAAACCATCCATCGCTGCCAGTGAAGGTTCAGGCCGTGGGCAGAGTTCACGGTAGATATCATCTTCCACCAGCCAGAAGTCAAACTGTTCTGCCAAAGCCAGCAGGCGGTGTGCCTGCGCCTGGCTCAGGCTGGTGCCCAGCGGGTTTTGCAAGACCGTATTCACAAACATCAGCTTGGGCTGGTGCAGCAGAGCTTTTTCCATGAGGCTGTCGAGATTCAGACCTTTTTCATCACGGGCTATGCCTATCGGTATGCAGCCGTGATGGCGTATCAGGGATAGCAGATTGCTATAACCGGGGTCTTCTACCAGTACAGTGTCACCGGGTTTGCATAGCGTGCGCAGGATAAGGTCAAAACCATGGGTAGCACCATGGGTCAGCAATATCTGTTCAGAATCAACGCTGAACAGTTCCTGTGACAGGCTGCCGGCCAGGTGCTGGCGCAGGCTGGGGAAACCCAGCGGGTTACCATAGCCACGCAGGCGCTGGGTAGGGATACGCATGGATTGCTTAAGTGCATCCAGCAAAATATCATCGCCATACCACTCTGGCGGCAACCAGCCAGAACCTACCGGCAGGGCGCTAGATACGCCAGAATACAAATCCGGGCTTAAGGCATCCAGCGCGCTAGGTATGACGGCTTGCGCCATGGGCTGCGGTGTACAGGCTGGTTTGGTGACAAAATAACCAGAACCACGTCGTGAACTGAGCAGGCCCAGGGTAATTAGCCGCTCATAAGACTCCACAACTGTAAAGGTGCTGACCGCATTGCATTTGGCAAACTGCCGCACTGAGGGCATTTTGCTACCCTGCGCCAGGTCATTCTGCCGCACCAGCCTGGTTACCTCTTGCACAATCTGGTCGACCAGGCTGGCCTGGCGGCTGCGCTCCAGCGACAGTTGCGGCCAGACTGGGCTTTGCTCTATTGCCTGCATTTCTTTTACGGCGTCCATGCTTTTTACTCCTCGCTAGACATAAACTAAATTGTGCAGGTGCACACAACTGTTATGTCTCGGCTACCAATACGGTTGGATGAAATTAAACTGGCTGTATATGTCATTACTGCATATGCTTATTTAGCATTTCAGCATATTTTTACCACTTGGTAAATTGTTTTCAGGAGAAGCCCATGCTCAGCAAACAACAACTCAATTCCTACTGGATGCCTTTCACGGCCAACCGTGACTATAAAGAGGCCCCGCGTCTGGTGGCTTCTGCCTCTGGCATGTACTACCGCGACCAGAATGGCCGCGAGATACTCGATGGTACGGCAGGCCTGTGGTGCGTGCCGCTGGGCCATTCCCATCCAACTGTGGTGAAAGCGGTACAAGATGCCGTAGCGACACTTGATTACGCACCTGCCTTCCAGATCGGCCACCCGCAAGCCTTTGAGCTGGCAGAACAGTTGATAGCCTATAGCGGCAACAAATTTGGCCAGGTGTTTTATACCAATTCCGGCTCGGAAGCTGTCGATACCGCCATGAAAATGGTGCTGGCATACCACCGCAGCCGCGGCGAAGCCCAGCGTACCCGCTTCATCAGCCGCGAACGTGCATATCACGGCGTAGGCTTTGGCGGCATGTCGCTCGGTGGCCTGCCAGCCAACCGCAAACAGTTTGGCACCTTGCTGGCCGGTGTTGATTACCTGCCGCATACACACAACCTGGAAAAGAATGCCTTCACCCGTGGCTTGCCAGAATACGGCACGCATCTGGCAGATGAACTCGAACGCCTGATTGCCCTGCATGATATTTCCACCATCGCTGCCGTCATCGTTGAGCCACTGGCTGGTTCTGCTGGCGTCATCCTGCCATCAAAAGGATATCTGAAACGCCTGCGTGAGCTTTGTGATAAACACGGCATCCTGCTGATATTTGATGAAGTCATCACCGGCTTTGGCCGCATGGGTACGCCATTCGCATCCGATTTCTTTGGCGTCACGCCTGACTTCATGACGACTGCCAAGGGCCTGACCAATGGTGTCGTGCCTATGGGAGCGGTATTCAGCCATCAAAAAATCTACGACGCCTTGATGGAAGGCCCGGCAGGCATAGAACTCTTCCACGGCTACACCTATTCCGGTCACCCACTGGCAGTTGCTGCCAGCCTGGCTTCACTCAAAGTATTCAAGGAAGAAAAAGTGCTGGAACATGCACAAAGCATGACTGCTTATTGGGAAGACGGCCTGCATTCATTGAAAGGCTTGCCGCACGTCATAGACTTGCGCAATGTCGGCCTCATCGGTGCGATAGAGCTGGAATCCATGCCTGGCAAAGTCGGCGCACGCGCCATGGCCGCCTACAAGAAAGCCTTTGCTGAAGGCGTACTGGTACGCACGACGGGCGACATCATCGCCATGTCTCCTCCATTGATTTTGGAGAAAAAACACGTAGACCAGCTGTTCGGCAAACTGCACGACATTTTGAAACACCTCGATTAATCTGGCGAACATCATGACCACATATCAAGTCAATCACTACATCAACGGCGAACTGCATCAAAGCGTGCAGCCACGTTTTGCCGATATTTATAATCCTGCGCTCGGTTCAGTCCAGGGCCAGGTCGCGCTGGGTAGCGAGCAGGATGTCAACCTCGCAGTCGCCGCGGCAGTCAAGGCTTTTCCTGCATGGTCAAACACACCGGCCCTGTCACGCGCCCGCGTGCTCATGGCTTACCTGAACCTGCTGCAACAGCACACCGATGAATTTGCCAATCTGCTGACCAAGGAACATGGCAAGACCCTGGCCGATGCCAAAGGTGAAGTCGCGCGTGGCATAGAAGTGGTGGAATTTGCTATTGGCATTCCACAACTTTTGAAGGGCGAATATTCCGAACAGATCGCCCGCGGCATCGATGCCTGCAGCATGCGCCAGCCGCTGGGTGTAGTCGCTGGCATCACGCCATTCAACTTCCCCGTCATGGTGCCGATGTGGATGTTTCCTATCGCTATCGCCTGCGGCAATACCTTTATTCTGAAACCGTCCGAGCGTGATCCATCTGCATCCTTGCTGCATGCAAAATTGCTCAAGCAGGCCGGTTTGCCAGATGGTGTTTTCAATGTCGTACAGGGTGATAAAACTGTCGTTGATGCATTGCTTGATCATCCTGATATTCAAGCCATCAGCTTCGTCGGTTCCACCCCGATTGCCCAGGCAATCTACGCACGTGGCTGTGCCAATGGCAAGCGCGTGCAGGCACTCGGCGGCGCAAAAAATCATATGGTCGTCATGCCAGATGCTGATCTGGAAATGGCTGTCGATGCACTCATGGGTGCAGCCTATGGCTCTGCCGGTGAACGCTGCATGGCCATCTCGGTTGCCGTCGCCGTTGGTTCTGCTGCTGATGCCCTGGTCGATGCCATGGCAGCGCGGGTCAAATCCCTCAAGATCAATAATGGCCTTATCCCTGATGCAGAAATGGGCCCGGTCATTACTCACGCCGCCAAGGAGCGCATAGAAAGCCTGATAGGCGATGGCGTGGCAGAAGGTGCGAAACTTGTTGTTGATGGACGCAACTTCAAAGTGCCAGGACATGAGCAAGGTTTCTTCTGCGGTGGCAGCCTGTTCGATCATGTGACGCCAGAAATGACTGTATACAAACAAGAGATTTTTGGCCCCGTCCTGTGTGTAGTACGCGTACCAGACATGGAAGCAGCAGCAGACCTCATCAACAAACATGAATATGGCAATGGCGTCGCCGTCTTCACGCGCGATGGTGGTACTGCACGTGAATTCGTGCGCATGATACAGGTTGGCATGGTCGGTGTGAACGTACCTTTGCCTGTGCCTATGGCCTTCCATAGTTTTGGTGGCTGGAAGCGCAGCCTGTTTGGCGATCATCATATCTATGGCCCGGAAGGTGTGCGCTTTTATACCCGTGTCAAGGCAGTTATGCAACGCTGGCCGGATAGCATTTCGAAAGGGGCAGAATTTTCATTCCCTCAAAATAAATAATCGCTGTCACGAAACTTGCTTTTAGAAAAAAGTTAGCAAACCGAGATTGATTGGAGCCACCATGTTGGAAGCCCTTAAGCATTTACCCCAGGCAGAAGAAAGTCAGGAAACGCTGCGTTCGCATTTCACTGACTTGAATCCGGCACTGAACAAGCGCCAGGCAGCGATAGAAAGTGACCGCTGCCTCTATTGTTACGACGCTCCCTGCACACGCATCTGCCCGTCAGAAATTGATGTGCCCAGCTTTATCCAGAATATTGCTGTCGGCAATATCAATGGTGCGGCCAAAGTCATCCTCGATCAAAACATCCTTGGTGCAAGCTGCTCACGCGTCTGCCCAACTGAGATTTTGTGCGAGCATGCCTGCGTGCGCAATCATGATGCAGAAGGTGCACCAGTCAAGATCGGTCTGCTGCAACGCTTTGCACTCGACAATGCAAAATTCGAACAGCATCCTTTCCAGCGTGCTGCCAGCACAGGTAAAACAGTCGCCATCGTCGGCGGTGGCCCTGCTGGTTTATCCTGTGCGCACAGGTTGGCGACATTAGGTCACGATGTCGTGATTTTTGAAGCAAAACAAAAATCCGGCGGCCTCAATGAATATGGTATCGCCAAATACAAACTGACAGAAGACAGCGCCCAGCGTGAGGTGGAATTCCTGCTGCAAATTGGTGGTATCACCGTCAAGCATGAACAGGTACTTGGCAAGAACTTGCAACTGGCAGATTTACGCCGTGATTATGATGCCGTCTTCCTCGGCCTTGGCTTGGGTGCCAGCCGCCAGCTTGGCCTGACAGGTGAAGATGCCCCCGGCTTGATGGCTGCGGTAGATTACATCGCCGAACTGCGCCAGGCAGACGACCTGACTAAACTGCCGGTACCCAAACAATGCGTGGTCATCGGTGCCGGCAATACTGCCATCGATATGGCAGTGCAAATCGCACGCCTTGGTGCAGAGCAAGTCACTCTGGTGTACCGCCGTGGTGCGGAACATATGTCTGCCACCCATCATGAACAGGATATCGCCAAGGCCAACCAGGTGCGCATCGTCACCTGGGCGCAACCGCAAGAAGTCTTGCGCGATGCAGAAGGCAAGGTCAGTGGCATGCGTTTTGCCCGTACCAAAGAAGTGGACGGCAAATTGCAAACCAGCGGTGCCACTATCGACATCCCCGCACAAGCCGTTTTCAAAGCCATAGGCCAAAGCATGGACAACAGCAGCCTGTCAGATGCACTGGCAAAGGACCTGCAAAAGCAGAATGACAAAATCCATGTGGATGGGCAGTACCGCACCAGTGTCACAGGCATTTATGCCGGTGGCGATTGCATCGCCGACGGGCAGGACTTGACGGTACAGGCAGTCCAACATGGCAAGCTGGCAGCGCTGGCGATTGATAATGATTTGAAAGCGAAGGTGTAATATGGCTGACCTCTCGATTAACTTTGCCGGTATCAAGGCACCCAATCCTTTCTGGCTGGCTTCTGCACCACCGACCGACAAGGCCTACAACGTCATCCGCGCTTTTGAAGCAGGCTGGGGCGGCGTGGTCTGGAAAACCCTGGGTGAAGACCCGCCACCGGTCAACGTCTCTTCCCGTTACTCTGCCCACTTTGGCAAGAACCGTGAAGTTATCGGTTTCAATAACATAGAACTGATCACCGACCGCAGCCTCGAAATCAACCTGCGCGAAATCACGCAAGTCAAAAAAGACTGGCCAGACCGCGCCATGATCGTGTCCCTGATGTACCCCTGCGAAGAAGAAAGCTGGGCACGCATCCTGCCACTGGTAGAAGCGACAGGCGCAGACGGCATAGAACTCAACTTCGGCTGCCCGCACGGCATGCCAGAACGCGGCATGGGCGCTGCCGTAGGTCAGGTGCCAGAATATGTGGAAATGATCACTCGCTGGTGCAAGAAATATTGCTCATTGCCCGTCATCGTCAAGCTCACACCTAACATCACCGATGTGCGCATACCAGCCCGCGCTGCCTTCAATGGCGGTGCTGACGCGGTGTCGCTGATCAACACCATTAATTCCATCACCTCGATAGATCTCGACCAGATGATTGCCCGCCCCATCGTCGGCACGCAAAGCACGCACGGCGGTTACTGTGGCAGCGCCGTCAAGCCGATTGCCCTCAACATGGTGGCGGAAATAGCGCGTGACCCGGCCACCAAGGGCCTGCCCATCTCAGGCATAGGCGGCATAGGCAACTGGCGTGATGCGGCAGAATTTCTGGCACTGGGTGCAGGTTCAGTGCAGGTCTGTACCGCAGCCATGTTGCACGGCTTCCGCATCGTCAAGGAAATGACGGACGGCCTGTCACGCTGGATGGATGAAAAAGGCTACGAGCGCATCAGTGACTTTGCCGGTAAAGCCGTCGCCAATACGACAGACTGGAAATACCTGGACATGAACTATGCCGTCATTGCCGAAATAGACCAGGACAAATGCATACAATGCGGCCGCTGCTATATTGCCTGCGAAGACACATCGCATCAGTCGATTGCCCAGTTGATTGCTGACAACGGCACCCGCAAATACGAAGTCATCAAGGAAGAATGCGTAGGCTGCAACCTCTGCCAGATCACTTGCCCGGTAGAACAGTGCATCACCATGGTGCCCCAGGCAACTGGCAAGCCGTATATGAACTGGACGCAAGACCCGCGCAACCCGCGTGCGGTGTTGAAATAATTGCTTGTACTTGGAGGTGAGTGGGGGTATAAATTCTGTCAGATTTAGTAATCTGGGTGTTTAGACTCCTTCCCCTTCAAGGGGTGAGGATATTTTGCACATCATCAGCATCTGGAATAAAGTTTGCTATAGCTTTCGTACCTGAATTTTTTCGAATATTCCACCTGGAGAAGAGTATATGCAGACACAAAGCGGGCAACTTTGGAATGAGGATTTAGCACCTACTTCAGAAGCACAGCGCACCTGGCGCTGGTATCACTTTGCTGCGCTCTGGGTCGGCATGGTCATGTGTATCCCGGCTTATACGCTGGCGGCCAGCCTTATCGAAGGTGGCATGTCGGGCTACCAGGCGGTGGTCACCGTGTTCCTTGCCAATGCCATCGTACTCGTCCCCATGTTGCTGATAGGCCATGCCGGTGCCAAATATGGCATCCCTTATGCGGTGCTCGCGCGCACTTCCTTTGGCGTACGCGGTGCACGGTTACCTGCCTTGATGCGTGCCATCGTCGCCTGCGGCTGGTATGGCATACAAACCTGGTTTGGCGGGCAAATGATTTATACCCTGGGCGGCGTCATGATCGGCCATCCGCTGGGGGGTGACAATATCGCTGGCCTGGGCATTAACGCCACGCAACTGGTGTGTTTCCTGATTTTCTGGGGCATACAGTTCTGGTACATCTTCCATGGCATGGACTCGATACGCAAGCTGGAAACCTATACGGCACCTTTGAAAATCATCATCTGCTTTGTGCTGCTGGGCTGGGTGTATAACAAGGCGGGCGGCTTTGGCCCATTACTGGATCAGCCTTCCCAATTCGTCGAAGGCGGTAAAAAAGCCGGGCAATTCTGGTCTGCCTTCTGGCCTTCACTGACAGCCATGGTCGGCTTCTGGGCTACCCTGGCTTTGAACATCCCTGACTTTACCCGCTTTGCCAAATCACAAAAAGACCAGATCCTCGGCCAGACCATAGGCTTGCCTGCACCCATGGGTTTGCTGGCGCTGCTGGCAGTGATCGTCACATCTGCCACGGTAGTTTTGTACGGCAAAGCATTATGGGATCCGGTAGACCTCGCCAGCCGCATGACGGGCATTGCCGTCCTGATCGCCTTGCTGATCTTGCTGATAGACACGGTCTCCGTTAACCTGGCTGCCAACCTCGTCGGCCCGGCTTATGATTTCTCGGCTCTGAACCCAAAGCTGATCTCGTATAAAACCGGTGGCTATATCACCGCCTCCATTGCCCTGATCATGATGCCTTGGAAGATTCTGGAATCTACCCAGGGTTATATCTTCACCTGGCTGATAGGCTATTCCGCCTTGCTTGGCCCCATCGCCGGTATTTTGATTATCGATTATTACTTCATCCGCAAGACAGAAATTGATGTCGCTGCCCTGTACCAGGATGAAGGCAAGTACAGCTATAAAAATGGCTGGAACATGGCTGCCGTGATCGCTTTCGTGATCGGCGTCTTGCCGAATATCCCGGGTTTTTTGAATGCAGCTTTCCCTGCCAGCTTCCCGGCTATTCCAGAAGTATTAAAAACCATCTACACCTACGCCTGGTTCGTCGGCCTGGCCTTGTCCGGTGTGGTGTATATGGGTTTGATGAGTGGTAAGAAGGTTTGAATGTGCAAAATCACGGAGTAGGTGTTGAAGGATGAGGTTGGCGAATGCGTAGGTTGGGCAACGCTTTATCTGCCCAACACTGGGCCTCAATTAACGTATACGTTTTTTAACGCCGAGTGTTGGGCTTGATGAAGCGAAGCCCAACTTACGAGAAGCGACCTCCCTGATCTCGCACACCCAATGAATTAATGAAGGAACTGCCATGACCATCCTGATACGCGGCGGCACTGTCGTCAACGCAGACCGCGAATTTAAAGCCGATGTCCTCTGCGACAACGGCAAGATCATCGCCGTCGGCGATAACCTCGACGCACCTGCGGGTGCCGAAGTCATAGACGCTGGAGGCCTCTACGTCATGCCCGGTGGCATAGACCCGCACACCCACATGCAATTGCCCTTCATGGGCACGGTCACGCAAGATGATTTCTTTACCGGCACTGCCGCTGGCCTGGCGGGCGGCACGACCAGCATCATCGACTTCGTCATCCCCAACCCGCAACAAAGCTTGATGGAGGCTTTCAACATCTGGCGCAGCTGGGCAGAAAAATCTGCCGGTGATTATTCCTTCCATGTCGCTGTTACCTGGTGGGATGAGACCGTTCACGCTGATATGGGCAAGCTCGTTAATGAACATGGCGTCAACAGTTTCAAGCATTTCATGGCCTACAAGAACGCCATCATGGCCGATGATGAAATCCTGGTCAAAAGCTTTTCCCGCGCACTGGAGCTCGGTGCCATACCCACCGTGCATGCAGAAAATGGTGAGCTCGTCTATGTCCTGCAGCAAGAGCTCATGAAAAAGGGCATGACAGGCCCACAGTCCCACCCGCTGTCACGCCCACCCATGGTAGAAGGCGAAGCCGCACAGCGTGCCATCGCCATTGCCAATGTGCTTAACACGCCGCTCTACATCGTCCATGTATCCTGCCAGGAGTCACTCGACGCCATCACCCGCGCCCGTGCACATGGCCAGCGCGTATTTGGTGAAGTGCTGGCAGGCCACCTCGTCATTGATGACAGCGTCTACAAGAACCCTGATTTTGCACAATCGGCAGGCCATGTCATGAGCCCACCTTTCCGCAGCAGCCATCATCAAGAGGCTTTGTGGCAAGGCCTGCAAGGCGGCAACCTGCATACCACGGCCACTGATCACTGCACCTTCTGCGCTGCCCAAAAAGCTGCAGGCAAGGATGATTTCACCAAGATACCCAACGGCTGTGGCGGCGTAGAAGAACGCATGATGATCCTGTGGGATGCAGGCGTCAACACTGGCCGCCTGACACCGTCAGAATTCGTCAAGGTAACCTCCGCCAACTGCGCACAGATTTTCAATATCTACCCGCGCAAGGGCGTGATTACCGAAGGTGCAGATGCCGACATCGTGCTGTGGGACGTCAATGGCACCAAGACACTGTCCGCAAAAACGCAATTCTCCAAAGGCGACTTCAATGTCTTTGAAGGCCGCACCGTCAAAGGCATACCAACTCACACCATCAGCGGTGGCAAGCTGGTTTTCAAACAAGGTGAATTAATGGCAGAGATGGGGGCAGGGCGCTATATCAAACGTCCGTCCTTCTCGCCCATGTTTCATGCGCTCAATAGAATGCGCGCGTAAGAAATTATCAAGAAGGATTGAACATGAAGGATTTAACATGACTACGGCAAATCTACGCATCAATGGTCAGCGTCTCTGGGACTCATTGATGGAACTGGCACAAATTGGTGCCACACAAAAAGGTGGCGTCAAACGCCTGGCCCTGACTGACCTCGACAAACAAGGCCGCGACCTCGTCGTCTCCTGGGCCAAGCAGGCCGGCCTCACCGTCACCATAGACCAGATAGGCAATGTCTTCATGCGCAGGGCAGGCAAGAACCCGGCACTGCCACCCATCATGTCCGGCAGCCATATCGACACCCAGCCCACCGGCGGCAAGTTCGACGGCAACTACGGCGTGCTGGCCGCGCTTGAAGTCGTGCGCACCCTCAACGACCACAACATAGAAACAGAAGCACCAATCGAAGTCGCCTTCTGGACCAATGAGGAAGGCTCACGCTTCGTCCCCGTCATGATGGGTTCAGGCGTATTCTGCGGCGCATTCTCATTGGAGACTGCTTACGCCGCCAAAGACACCGAAGGCAAAACCGTAGGCGATGAACTGGAGCGCATAGGCTACAAAGGCACAGAAGTGCCAGGCCAGCACCCCATCGGTGCCTACTTCGAAACCCACATAGAACAAGGCCCGGTACTCGAAGATGCCGACAAGGTCATCGGCGTCGTCCCCGGCGTGCTTGGCCTATCATGGTACGACTGCATCGTCACCGGCATGGAAGCCCACGCAGGCCCCACCCCCATGGCCCTGCGCAAAGACGCCCTGCAAATCTCCACAAAAATCATGCAAGAAGTCGTCAACATCGGCAACCGCTACCCGCCCTATGGCCGTGGCACAGTAGGCATGGTGCAGGTCTTCCCCAACAGCCGCAACGTCATCCCCGGCGAAGTCAAATTCAGCATAGACCTGCGCAACGTGTCGTCCGAATTGCTGGACACCATGCACAATGAAATCCTCGCCTTCGTCGACAAGACCAGCAAGGACAGCGGCCTCAGCATCAGCGTAGAACGCGTCTCCTACTACCCCCCATGCCCCTTCCACCCAGACTGCGTCAACGCCGTACGCGAAGCCACAGCCACCCTGGGCTACAGCACCATGGATGTAGTATCAGGCGCAGGCCACGACGCCATCTACACCGCCAGACTGGCGCCATCAGGCATGATCTTCGTACCCTGCAAGGATGGTATCAGCCATAATGAAATTGAAGATGCGAAATCAGAACACCTGGAGGCAGGGTGCAATGTGTTGTTGCATGCGATGTTGGGGAGGGCTGGGGTGGTGTAGCAGCTTATCAGGAAGGATTCAGGGCGGCTGTGATAGATGCTTGTGGTTTAACTCGAAGTTAATTTTTACTTCGCCGTTTTTACTTCAAGCATCATCTTTTGGTTTTCAACAGTATCATTTCATGCAATCCATACCGCTGCGCCGTTAGCAATTGCAAGCTCACAGGCACGGATAATATTGTACAGCCGATGATTGTAATCAAAGTTATGATCTAAAGCGTTCAGCAAGGTAGTGGCTTCATTTCTTAACGTGACAACATCACTTCCAAATACAAGAATATCCTGATGCTTGAGTGAGCATAGTAAAGAGAGCCCGAGTTCAACGCTTTCAGGCGATCCATATAATGACTTTCGCCACTGCTCCGGTCCTGCCAACTCTGTTCCTGCTGATAAAGGTATCTCGCCTGAAAATTTTCCAGTCAGTTCATCTATATACATTACGGAAACAATCAGGGACATTTTTTACTTGTGTGTATCAATTACTTGGTAAGCCGAGTTTATCAAAGAAAGCTCTATTTCTTTCTTTTGCGGCTGTTACTAGTTGGTTAAAAGAGATTACTTCTATATATGCTTTAAAGTTGTCGTTGAATCCAAAATAGCCCATGCCATCAGCGGTAACGGTTAAATTTGCACTCTTGCAGCGCTTAACCATTTTTTCAGTTAAGTCGCACAAAACATAACAATATCCTGGTATATATTGAGATCCTGGAATAAGGAGGCCAGATGCTGTTTTTGCTTTTCCTTCACGTACTCGCTCTAAATAATCAAGTGACTGCTGAATAGGATCTTTATCTTCACCCTCTTTCATATCATTGCGCATAGGGCGTTTTATCTCAACCACGGTAATCGATGCAAGTGGAAAAGTTGATTGATTATGCACTAGCAAAGGATTGTCAAAAATCCGTAGGCTCAATAAGTCAGGTTCCTTGTTTGAATTGCTTTCGGTGATAGGCATTGCATTTAAAGTTTTGTCCGAAGCTAAGTAGTTATGAAATGCAAGTCTTTCATCAAGAAGCCATAAATTACATGAGTCTAAGAAAACCTCGGTTGAATCTTTTCGCATAGGCATGATTAGCTCATGAATCATATCTTCGCGCGCATATTTTCCGTTGTCCAGGCGTTCTATGGATTTCTGAAGAAGATCAATAATGACCTTGCGGTGAGATACGTAGTTGGCAAGATCTGATTTTTTCAGATCTTCAGCTTTTTGCAAATAAGCTTGCAGTCGTGTGCTATATTCCTCGGCATATTCATCAATTTGTGGCTGCATAATATCGTGCCCTTCACTTAAAAGTTCTCGCTCTATTTCATACCATTGAGCGTGCAGATAAAGTTCTAATTCTTTATCTGTCTTTTCGGGATCGATGATTAGGTCGGCATCATTTACGTAATTTACAATAGGTCTGTACCGTGGTGCTCGAGTCGCTATAAAGTCTTCAACACGTTTTTTTCCAGCAGCTAGATTTTCAGACAGTAGATCCGACAGATATTCTTTCGATCTTTCGAGGACTGCATCACGGATATCTTTTAAACTGAGTTCTGCGTCAGAAAATATACCCTCTAAATCCTCGGTAATATTGAAAGATGTGCGTTCAGTTCTAACATGGTCATTTAAGTAATCTGAGGAAACATAGCATGTGTAGGTGAATTCACCAATCGCATCACCGATTTTGTTATACAGCCCAGGTATTTTTCCTTGAATGTTTTCTTCTTTTACTAATCTGTTTGCCGCACACAGGGCAATTTGATGTTTCTTATTTACTGATGCTCTGAATTTAATATGAGTAAGTTCAAAGATTTTCTCCTTGATAGTAATTTTTTCATGATGTGCTGCTGTGTGCATATGGAGGTCATAGAGATCACTTAAATCCAGTAAGTCATTGCCATCTTTGAAAAAAATCTTAGGCACGCCTTCTTCCCGAACAAAATACCACAAACAATGTTCTAGTAACTGATTGGCGATTGGTTCAGCGCTACTTGGTGCGGCTTTCCTATATTGCTCTTCAAACCCAACTAATTTGATTGTGGTGCCAGTTTCTTTGCCGTGGGTTGAGGTAATCTCATTAGCATGCACACCCAATTTTTCATCAAAGCGAAATGATCTACGCTGGTGGTCTGAAGATTGATCTATAAAATCACTTATAACTTCGACTTGCTTAAACGCTTTTAACCACATCAATCTGCCGACACCACGGCAGCCTTTCTCAATTTTATGATCTGAGTCTAGTGTTTCAAAAGAGTTGAAATTGGCATGATTGAAGCCACAACCATTGTCTTTAATAGTAAAGCCAATTATGGGAGCGATAGCTTTTGCACCGATATCAAGGTTCCCTTGATTCAAGCGAAGAAGTTCGACAGTAATCTGTCCGTCGCTACGCAAATTTCCTTTTTCCTCAATTGATTGAATTGAGTTAACTACTGCCTCAAACATAGGCATTAGGCCATGGCTCTTAGGGAGCGATGTATTGCGCAAGCGGCCCTTTAAATTTGTTTGTAAGCTCACAGTTTCATTCCATTATTTTAGTTGTTTGAAATACCAAATTCATGAAAAACCAACTACGTATATTTTTATTGCAAGGAAATAAATCCATAGACCCCTAATGTAGAGATCCTGCATTGAATGTGATTATATTGTCAATTTATTCTGTGATAATTTGACAAATATTAACTTCTAATTATTCAGCAGCCCCTTGAGTTGCTCATCCAATGAGTCAAACAAACTATGCACGCTGGTTTTAACCCTTGCTTGGATGAAAACATCAAATGGACGATATCGTGCTTCAGTGTGCATTAGAGAAGCAACTGGACCAGGCGGCCATGTCATAACTGATCTTTGACAGACTAGTCGGTTTTCTTGTTTGTTGCTTAGCCGTCCTTTTTCCCCAGAAAACACCCAACAATCGCATCCGCAACAGCCCTGACCCGCGCAGTGCGTGCAAGGTCGCCATGCATGACCAGCCACACGTCGTAGCTGTCTTCCCGCTCTGGCCACAGGCGGGTGAGCAGGGGGTCGTTTTCTGCGAGGTGGACTGCCAGTTCCGCTATGCCCATGCCAGCGCGGGTGGCTTCGAGCATCATCATGACGCTGCTGACTTCCATGGTGACGCGGGCGTTGGCGATGGGCAGGCCGCAGATTTTTTCTGCATGGCGGGGTGCGATGCGGTGTTGATAGGTGATGATGTCGTGGCCGTCGAGGCCTTTGCTGTCTGCTGTTACTTCGTGTTTTTCGAGGTAGGTTTTTGCCGCGAACAGGCCTAGCTTGCGCTTGGTCAGGTGGCGGGCGATCAGGTCTGGGTCGGTGGGTCTGACGAGGCGGACTGCGATGTCGGCTTCGCGTCTGGTGAGGTTGCTCAGTTGGGTTGCGGTGCTCAGCACGATGCGGATATCGGGGTGGCTAGCGTGCAGCTTTTGCATGGCGGGGATGACGAAGTGGCTGGCCATGGTGTCGGACGTGGCAACGCGCACTACGCCTGAGAGGCGGTTATCAATCCCGGCGATTTCGCGCTGCAATTTGTCTGAGGCTTTTTCCATCATCTCGGCGGCTGCTAATGCATGTTCACCTGCCGGTGTCGCCACGTAGCCGGAAGGTGTGCGCAGGAACAGCCGTGCATTCAAGGCCAGTTCCAGCGCGGCCAGACGCCTACCTGCGGTGGCCTGGTCGATATTGAGCGTGGCCGCTGCACTGCGTAGGGTGCCAGCGCGATAAATCGCCAGGAAAATTCTTGTGTCGTCCCAATCCATGTTTGATGCAGTCATTTCAGTATTCAATTGATGATGCATTTTTGCATCATAGCGATGATCTTATGCTTATTTACTGCATCAGACAAGACAACTACCATGCTCCCAGGCTTATTAAAAAAGGAGTTCTCATGAGCAGGGCAAGTGGTGGGCAAGGCAGTATCTATCTGGCGCATGAGTGCGAAACATTGGAAGCGGCAGTGGCAGCGACAGGCGGCCCGCGCCTGGGCAGGCTGGATGAAGCACTGATCTTGCTGACACTGGCGCTGGGTTTCATGATGGCGATGGTGGATGTTACCTCGGTCAATATCGCGCTGCCTGCGATTGCCAGTAATTTTTCCCTGCCGCTGAGCCGCCTGGTATGGGTGGTGGATGCCTATACCCTGAGTTTTGCTTCGCTCTTGCTTATCGGCGGCGCGCTTGCAGAGCGATGGGGCGCGAAGACGACTTACCAGGCAGGCTTGCTGGTGTTTATCCTGGCGTCGCTGTTATGCGGCTTGGCTGATAGCGGTACTGTGCTGATTATTGCGCGGCTATTGCAGGGCCTGGGGGCGGCCTTGTTCATGCCTGCCTCATTGAGTCTCATGAGCCATACTTTCCAGGACCAGAAACAGCGCACAAAAATGTTGAGCATATGGTCGGCACTGGTTGGTGTTGCCAGCGGCAGTGGCCCGCTGATAGGTGGC
Organism: Undibacterium sp. GW821-FHT07F11; assembly: GCF_059418665.1. Lineage (NCBI taxonomy): Bacteria > Pseudomonadati > Pseudomonadota > Betaproteobacteria > Burkholderiales > Oxalobacteraceae > Undibacterium > Undibacterium sp. GW821-FHT07F11. The sequence continues at coordinate 141,041 of NZ_JBWKQH010000008.1, read as the reverse complement.
ATGCTGATGCAGCAGTTTGGATGGCGCAGTATTTTCATGGTGAATATCCCGTTGGGGATACTGGGTGTGCTGATGGTGAAGAAGATGATACCCAAAGCACCTGCCCACCCCAGACCGCTGTCCCTGCTCAGTCATGCCTTGCTCGTTGCGGCGTTGGTCAGCCTGACTTTCATCCTGATCGAAGGCCCGGCTTATGGCTGGCAATCTGCACTTGTCATGTTGCTGCTGGCTGGCATGGCCATCAGTGCGCTGGCATTGGTAGTGCAAGAGCGGCGTGGCACTCATCCCTTGTTGCCGCGCGCCCTGTTTGCCAATGCGACTTTCCCGGCGGCGAGCGGTATAGGTTTCCTGATCAGTTTTTCTACCTTCGCGCAAATCTTCTTGTTGGGTATTTTTTTCCAGGATGCCTTGCACATCACAGCCAGCCAGACCGGTTTGCAAATGCTGCCCATGATGTTTTCTTTCATGGTGGGTAATCTGTTGTCGGGCCAGATTTCTGCACGGGTGGGCACGCGCTATCCGCTATTGTTTGGCACGGCCAGTGCAGCCTTGATGGCATTGTGCATACTTGTGACTACACTGAGCTGTGATATGACATCCGCCTTGATGCTGCAGTTACTGACCCTGTGCGCCATGGTCATGAATGTTTCGGTGGGTTTGGCCTTGCCCGCGATGACCGCCACCGTGCTGCAAGTATGTGGAACCCGTTATGCAGGCAGCGCATCTGCCGCCGTCAATGCCAGTCGCCAGATTGGTGCGCTGGTTGGCGTTGCCATCATGGGCGGGATTTTTCATGCGACCGCAGACTGGGCATGGCGCATGCCTGTGGCTTTTGTGGTGCTGATGAGCAGCTATGCGCTTGCCAGTGTGTTGACGTATCTGTTTATTCCCAGATTCAAGCAAGATTGATTGCGCATGCAAAATCAGGAGTGGCCTGGTCATTCCTGATTGTTTGGGTAGTTTCTGTAAATCTCTAAACTCATGTCCCCGCATCTGCAAATGCAGGCCAGACGAACGACGTCGTGTTTCCGTGACCAGTAGTAAATATTGGCAGGGGCGGCCATTCCGAGTTTTTTTTCTTCTTCTCATTACCGCCAGGAATGTGACGCCTGCGTTACCAGGGCGAGGCTACGCATATCGTCGAAACAGGAAAATCCTGAAGTCGTAACAATTTGTAAGAAATTGTTCTTGTGATCATTGTCCGAATGTTGGATACTTTGCCATCTTCCCTACTTTCATGCCTTTTCTGTTCGTCCCATCCGTCTGTTTGTTTGCAGCAATTCTCTAAGTCGATTTTTTCATCAAAGGAAATACGCATGGCCTTGCCTGAGCGCGCGACTGAGCGCCACCTTCTTCATTTCGATCTTGCGCGGCATCTGTCTGCCACCGCTACTACTACAACTTCTGTCACCGACCCTGCGGCCAATATCTTGCACGCTGCCGCGCCTAGCCCGGCGGCCAGCTTCAAGCTGCATGTGGCGATGAATGAATACGATATTACGCCGCATACTGATCAGTCGCTGGTCGAGGGGCGGCAGAAAAATGGTTTCCTGAAAATGGTGCCTGACGAGGTCGTCAGCCATTATGCCGAGGTGGATTTGCCGTCTGATGCAGTAGCGCTGATGTGGGTGACTACGCCGGTGATCGTCGACGGTTATGAAACCGAACGCACGATCTCCATGGGCATCCATGTGCCGCGCGACGCCAGGTTGCGCGACGTAAGGCGCAAGCTCTTGCGCGCCAATCCTGATGAGGCCTTGCACCCCAAGCTTGCTTATCGCCAGTTTGGCCAGAATTTTTTGTCGACGCAATTGCAGGCGATAGAGGCCACGCCTGACCATATCGCCAATTACCAGGATGCGTATGAGACTGCAGTGGCGCTGCTGTTCAAGCATCCTGAACTGATCAATCTCAACCAGGCTGCTACTGAAGGTGGGCCGGTGACGGTGATCGAGGCATGCATACGGCGTGCCCTGAATGATTTTAATCTGGTGGTGCTGAAGATACTTGAACATCCTGATGACTGGTCTACGGTAGAGCGCGTGTATGACGGCGACCAGCCAGCGGTGGGGGATGACGGCAAGCCGGTATTCACCATGGGCCTGCATCCTGATGTGCTCGATGCGATCAGCAAGGCATTGTCGCGGGCGCTGGTGTATGCCAGCCAGGCAGAAGAGTTGCGTGGCCAGACCTGGTCTACCCAGTACGGCACGACCGACGCGGCCTATGACGGCAAGGTGCAACCCAAGCATATGCTGCGCTCAGAAAAACTGCGCGCCTCAAGCGATGTGCGCTGGCGGCTGAAGAACCTGACGCCCACCGATGGCCTGGTGTTCGAGCCGGATGTGCGCTACCAGGCTGCACCAGCCGGCAGCAATTGGCGGGCTGAAGGCACCTGGTCCAGCCGTGAAGACAAACCCAGCTATGCCTTTGATGAAGACGCACAAAAAGCCTTGGCCGACCAAAACCTGTTTGTCGTGCTTGATGACATGACCGGTCCGCTGCGGGCCTTGCCCAATGCCGCCGGGCGCTATGCGGCGCTGGTCACTTCGCCCAGCGGCAGGCATGCCCAGGTTGAATGCATACTGATGGGTGGTGGCACGATTTTGCAGTATCTGGTCACATCGAATGGCGCAGCCTTTGGCAAATCGTATTTTGCAGTAGGCAAGGCGGATGAAGCCAAGAAAGTGTTTCACTTCCCCATGCTCTCCAGCGGTGCGAATGGCAACCTGACCATCGTCCTTAAAAATCACTGGCTGCGTCATTTGTCTTGCTATGTTGAATTTCTCGATGTCAGTGGCAAGGCCAAGGCACCTGAGAACTGGACTTCGCGCTTCCCCTTGTTAGATTCGGTGTTTGACAGTGACAGCTATAAACGCTATGTCGGCATGGTTGACCCTGTAGAAACCATTATGGGCATACCCTTGTCTGCCGATTCTTCTCACTTCGATGTGCCGGTGCCGCATGATGCTGGCACCATACGCTTCACCTGGGGTGGCCTGGGTTGCGGTGCGAATGACCCGGTGGCTTGCCCGCCGGGCATAATCATGACTGTGATCATAGAAATGGCGCTGCCTACGATGTTGCTGGTGGCGGGGGCCGCCCTGACGGCTTCTGGCGGCATGATGAAACTGCTGAAGCAAAAACCGGTCTATGGTGCTTTGCTGGCCGCCTTTGTCGGGATGTATATCGGTTTTGCTGACAACCCCGCCAAGGCTGCATGGACAGTGGGTAAAAAACTGCTGGTCGTGCTGGCCAAGGCTGGCCTCGGTCAACTGACGCAAATCATTGCCGAGATGATAGCCGTTGGTGCTGCCAAGAAAGCTATCCCTTTCATCAACGTGGCCCTGTTACTGGCTGATATTGCTGCCACTGCGGCGCAACTGGCGCAGACTACCAGTGCCATACGTCAGTCGCCACGTGCCCACGTCACGGAAGTCACCCGCAGCATAGACTTGCGCGTTACCGTTACCTCCAGCAAGCTGTACAAAAAATTCCCCGATCATCACCATCACTTGAGCGTGGTGGTAGCTTATGACAATGGCGCGACCCTGCCAAGGCTGGTCAAGACCTTGCCGCCAGAAACCATCAGTGACGATATCGTCATCAGCTTCGATGGCGTGCCCGCTGCTGGCAACCTGCGCGTGCTGGTGTTCTTCTATGCCGAGAATGGCTGGCAATCAGGGCAGGGGGCTAGTGGCTGGCTGAAAGCGGAGGGTAGCAATGGCCAGGCCGTGCTCACTGTGCCACCGATAGAAATCGACATCAACGAAGTGCCACTTGGTGCCTGGTCAATCTATGAACACCAGGAAAAAATCACCATGAAAAATGGTGAGCATGTCTGGAAGGCGGGACCTGCCCCACTGGCGACCATGAAGTCGCCTTCAAGTCAGCATGGCATCATCGAAAAACTGCATTCCATCACCGTGGCACAGTATCCGGAAATGATAGGCTATGCCTGGAAGGCCACTGACCTGCACCTGCCACCTGACGTTGCATCGCGGCCAGCGACCAATGCCAGCATGTACACCACGCAAAACCTGTCGGTGCTGCAACATCCGCAAAAAGCCTACGCTACCCAGCATGTCGGCTTTACCGGTGGTGGTGGCATTGGGTATGACGTGGTATCGCCCGACGATGGCAGTGGCCGCAATTTCCTGATTGACCCCAGCCGTGGCGTCTATCATGAAACCCGCAATCCTGATGGTGGCTTCCATTTGCGCCGGGTGGCTTTGCAATATAGCCACGTGCCAGAATTCAATGCTGTTGCCAACCAGAGCTGGGGCCGCTTCCCCGACAGCATAGACCAGATGGTGGTACACCCGCATGGCTATGTATTTGGCATCAACCGCAGCATCCACAAAATCTACCGTATTGGCTTGCCTACCCAGGCTGGCAGTGATGCCAGCGCGCCGCTGGCCACCCTGATGTCGGGCGAAGGCAAGCGCCACGGCCTCATCAAGACACCGGTAGCAGTTGCCCTGGCTGTGGATGGGCGTGTGCTGGTGCTGGAGTCAGGCAATGTACGCGTCCAGTGTTTTGATGTGAATGGCAATCCGGTGGCCTACTTTGCCAATCCCGAAGGCAAAGAACTGACCAAAGTGCCTGTCATGGCGCTGCGCCCTGGCAAGCTCAACCTGCTTGACATGGCGGTTGAGGCCAAGGGCCATATCTTTATTCTTGGTCACACTGGCAGTGGTGCCAAGCCCGAAGACTACCGCATGGATTTGTACGACCCGGCAGGTGTCTTCCTCGCCAGCACTGGCAACTTCACTGCGGCGCGCATTACCGTTGACTTGCTGCGCAACCTGTTTGCCCTTAATTACGAAGTGTTGGCTGGCAAAGATGGCCGCCCCGAACCTGGCATCAGCCACTGGCGTCCACCTGCACCTCCACAACATTAAGTCACCAGGATATATCAATGAAAACATTCGCCGGAAAATTTCAGTTCACCGTTGGTAACCATAAGCTCATCCTGTGGGAGCAAAGACTGGGCCTGATCAGCAAAGACCGTACTACCATCCGCAAAAATGGCACTGACACCTATGTGCCACTGCCAGCAGATGCGGGCAGTTTTCTTGCCATTGCCAAGGGTGATGGCACATTCGTGCTGCAAGCCAGCAATGGCGAGATTGTCAGCTTCAATCAATTTACCCCGCATCTGATAGCCACCACGCTGCCCACTGGCATGCCGCTCTATCCTGTGCCTGTGCGTCCATTACGTCTGAAGCTTGACCGTTTGCGCACCCCGGTTGGAGTCAAAGTCAACCTGCGTTTTTATCTTGAAGGTCAGGACCCGACAAAACTGTTTGACCTGATATGTAACCCGCATTTCGTCGAAGTGGACGATATCAGCAAGGCGCGTCACTTGAGTAATCTGAATAGCGTGCCCATGGCAGGCGACACGAATGCTGTGTGGACAGCCGTGCAGCTTGGCGATGGCGTGGACCAGATGCAGGCCAGCAAGTCGGTCACGCATTTTGACTTTACCCCGGCTGGCGCTGCCATCGTTGAGTTGTCAGGCGAAAATCTGGCGGGCATCAATTTTGGCCGCGCCAATTTCAGTCGTGCTTTGCTCAAGGACACCATTCTTACCAGTGGAACCTTCAACAAGGCCAGTTTTAGCCGCGCCACACTTGATGGTGCCGATTTTAGTGGCTCGGCCATGACGGGGGTAGATTTTACTTTCGCCTTGATGAAAGGCACTAACCTCAGCACGCTGACCGGCGGTAATTGTGATTTTTCAAACTGCGATCTGCTCAGCGTCATCAATAGTGCGCCACTTGTGCTGACTTCTACCGCTGCTGCTCCCATGCGCTTTGTGCGCAGCAAACTTAAATACGCCCTGATTGGTAAAGACTGGAGCCACAAGATACTGGCCTATGCCCGTATCACTGAGCGACCAAGCAACATCGACGACCTCAATGCACAGTCCGCCGACCTTACAGTCGTTGACCTGAGCGGGCTCAGCGGGGCAAGGGCCAACTTCAATAATGCCATCATGCGTGGCATCAAGCTGTCCAATGCCAACCTGCCCGCCGCCCAGTTCAAGGCCAGCATCCTGGAAACCACACTGGAACTACCAGCGGCAGACTTTACCAATGCGAGCCTGACAGGCTGCAGCTTTGAAAATGCACTCCTCTCGGGTGCCAGCTTTTCCGGCGCGCGCATGGATGAAACCACATTCAATGGCGCTACCATGCGCCTGACCAACTTCAGCAATGCCTACCTCAAGGCTGTTAACTTTAGCGCGGTCGAACAAAAAATGATGACTGGTGCCAGCTTCACCCGCGCTTTTTTGGTTGGTTGCGACTTCAGTAATGCCGACTTGTCTACTTACGACACCATCGCTGTCAACATGACCAGTGCGTATCTGCAAGGCGCAAATTTCACGGGGGCCAAACTGGATGGCACTTTCCTCACCGACGCTGGCATTTCCGAAGGCGAAGGCAGTCTCAGCGTCAAGCTTGGTGGCATCACTTTCCCCGTCAATTACGAGGCGACGGAGATCGATCCTGAAATTTCCACCAGCGCCAACACTACCTGCCCCATCGGCGCACCCGGCCCCTGCACTGAGGACAAAATGCACACCCTCAAACCTTTCCCCACATCGTGGCCGTGGCCAGGGCGGCTCAAGCAGTTGCAGAAGAAACGGAGATAAACAGGCAAGGGTTGGCCAGTGTGTGAAGATGGTGATGCCGAGACAAATAGTTCGCACCAGAGGACAGACTGACCAACTCCCTGAAGGGCAGGGGATCTCGTACTCTTTGCAGTAAACAATAAATGCAGAGGGTCCGGCAGGCTGTTTCTTTAGTTCCAGTTATTCGGCAAGTCCATAAATTATTCATCCAGCATATCAATCAGGCTGCACACGGCAAGCCTTATCCACCGCCTTGATGGAAACACCAGGTGGACGATGCCGTGCTTCTGCGTCCAGTAGGGAATGAGCTGGACCAGGCGGCCATCCTTCAATTCTCCTTCCTCATCACTGGCAGTGTCACGACGCCTGCACCAGCGATGGCAGCCAGGCGTCAGCAGCGTGTGCCTAATGCCTTGACACCCAGTTCGCTGGCTTCGAGTTGCAGGGTCACGCCCAGGCGTTCTTCCAGCAGGGCGATGCGGCGGCTGAGTTTTGATTTGGGTATACCTATGGCACGCCCAGCCATATTACTGATTACCGGAATCTGATCAACAGCTATACCAGGGCAACAGCGAGCAAGTAAGATTTTGAAGCGGCAAGCCTGCTTGCATGGAACAGAAGGGCTTCCTTATATGTATAGGGAAGCCCTTTCCTGCCTTCATTCAGCCAGGGTCATACCGGGTGTTACTGCATGCATGGGTCGCAGGCTTCTTTACTGTATTTATTGCGGCAGATGTTTTTGCCCGGATATTTTTTCTCAAGATCAGCAAAATATTTGCAGGTCGATTCTTTCAATGGCTTGATTTCAGGCAGTTGCATTTTGACGCCATTCTGGTCAGACACGCTGAGACGTGATCCATTTGCATCAGAGCGTAATTCTATGCCATTGTCACTGTTCCAGAGACGCAGGGCGCTGGCTTCACCTTCAGGCCCGGCGACGAATAAAGCCAGTTGTTTATGCTTGCTGTCGAGGGTAATCATGGCGTTGCTGCCATTGTCCTGGGTGACATAACCACCGCGTTCTATGCCTTCTTCATCAAAGATGATCAGACCAGCCGCATTGCTGCCACGCGGTGTGACTTTGCCATCGATAATGGCATCGGGCAGGTTACCACCAAGGCGGGCACGGACTATGCCCTTGTTGTCGACGATGACGATTTCTTTGGCTTTGATAATACCGCTTTGATCCGGGCCTTGCGCCTGGGTAGGCGAGGCAGTGAACCATACGGCGATGCACAGGAAAACCAATGCTTGCAGCCAGAACAGTTTTTTCATGCGCTTGTTGGATTGCTCGCAGTCAGCCAGCCTTTGCATTAAATCTGCATTCATATTTTCTCTTTTTTTAAATCAGGGTTGATGTTTGCAAATGAGTTTTACCCATTTATTTTTTGGGGATGTCTTTTGCAAATCAGATGACTGTCCTTGGCGGATAGACATAAGACTATTTAAAAAGTTTCATCGTGGAAACTATTATTGCACATATGAATACTGTTGAGTTTGCAATTTAGCATTGCATGTATAGAAAACAGATTGATCCGTCGCCGGGACGGATCGGTGAAACAAGTAAGGGGCTGGTATCAGTAAAAAAGACGCATGCGAATGAACAAATCAAACATAGGCATGGATATCAAATTCATCGATCTGCTCAGGGTTCATGAACAGCCTGCCGTATTCCAGATAGGCACCTGATTTAAGGAAGAGCCCGAATAATTCTGCATCGATATGCTGGTCTTTTTTCATGAAACTCATGATCTTGATCGCTTCTGACAGGGTCTTGCCTTTCTTGTAGGGACGGTCAGCAGCGGTCAGGGCTTCGAAGATGTCGGCGATCGCCATCATGCGCGCGGGGATGCTCATGTCGGCGGCGGCCAGGCGTTTGGGGTAGCCTGTGCCATCCATTTTTTCATGATGACCACCGGCGATTTCTGGCACTCTGGCCAGGTGACGCGGGAAGGGGAGTTTTTCCAGCATCATGATGGTTTGTATCATGTGTTCATTGATCTTGTAGCGCTCTTCTTCTGACAGGGTGCCACGTGCCACGGTGAGGTTATAGACCTCGCCACGGTTATACAGATGCTCTGGTACCTTGACCTTGAAGCCCCAGGGGTTGTCAGGTGTGATGGTGTCGCGGGGTGATCTGGTGAAGATGTGTTCTGGCTTGTCGCTCAGCAGCTGTTCCTGCACTGGTAAGCTGGGTTCTGTTGTGCGGTTTTTGCGTTCTTTTTCATCGTGGGAAATGCCGATGCGGTCAGACAGTGTCCTGAGCCAGTGGCGTCCGGCGATGTCTTGTATGCGGGCGATTTTATCGGGGGCCATGAATTCACCGCCTTCATTGCATTCTGCGAGGAAGGCGAAATCACTGTCCAGCTTGTCGATATTTGCGTCTAGTTGGGTTTTCAATTCCGTCGCATTACCACCATTGGCTACCGCTTGCCAGTAATCGATTTGCGCGTCGCGTTTCAAGACTTCAAAGCGCATGCGTATTTCATGGATGCGGTCGTACAGGGTTTCCAGCTTTGTGGCTTTGTCGACGATGTATTCAGGTGTCGTGACTTTACCGCAATCATGCAGCCAGGCGGCGATGTGCAGTTCTTCCCATTCTGCGTCTGTGAGCTGGAAGCCGGCAAAGGGACCTTCGGTTTCCTTGCAGGCAGCCTGGGCCAATAGTTTTGTGAGTACCGGTACACGCTGGCAATGGCCGCCGGTGTAGGGGCTCTTGGCATCGATGGCGCTGGCGATGAGTTGTATGAAGGCTTCCAGCAGGGCTTTTTGTTCCTGTATCAGGCGCTGGTTTTCGATGGCGACTGCGGCTGCGCCAGATACTGCTTCGGCCATGGCTTGCCTGCCCGGGTCTATGTTTGCATCATCTATCACCAGGGCGATTGCGCCGACCAGCGTGCCGCTCCTATCTTTCAAGGGGATGGCGATCAGGGTGGTGGTGTGGTCGGTGGCAGGCAGGGTGCTGAAGTAGCGTGTCAGGTCCGCTGCCTGCAACTGGCAAATGCTGCTGCGGGACTTGCACGCCTGTATGACGGGGTGGTTCTCATCTGCCATGCTGATGCTGTGTGCATTGGTTTCCAATACCTGATGATCAACATAGGCTTGCACCACTTGCATGGCCTTGTCTTGCGGTTGATAGAGATAGAGGATACCGGATTTGGCTTCGGTGATTTCTGACATTTCCTTTAGTACCCGTGCCAGCAATTTGTCGTAATTGGTTTCTGATGCCAGGCTGCTGGCAATGTCGAGGAAGGAGCGTATGGTCGCCTTCATGCCGCGCATGGAATTGCTGAGATCAGCAATTTCCTTGATGCGTGACTGGATATTGATGGGGCTCTTGAAATCGAAGCGGGCAATCTTGCTGGCTTCGTCATTCAATTGTTTCAGGGGGTTGGATGCCAGGCGCGAGAAGTAAATGGTGACAGCTATGCCTATCATCAGCATTACCAGAAACAGCAAGCTCGTTTGCTCGCGCATCCTGATGATATCGGCCAGTAATTCTTCATGCGGGCTGGCGATGAGTATGCGCAGGTCATGGCCGCCGGGGATATTTATCTTGCCCTGATAGGTCGCCCAGGTTTTATCGATTGCATCCAGTGTCTGGCTGCTATTGCCAGTACTGCTGTCGAGTTCGCGTATTTTATTGAGGACTGGGGCATTTTGCTCAGCCAGGGTGGGCATGCCCTGGGTACCATCGAGCTTGGTGACGATCTGTGGTTTATAGGCGGGCTGTTTGCCGTTTTGCCAGGCTAGCAACTGACCCTTGCTATCTATCAGGGCGATTCTGGTGGAAGGGGTGACGTTGCTGTTTCTGATGGTTTCATGGATGGTGGGCATTTCTATGTCGATGCCGACGACAGCATCGGCATCGACAATTTTTTGTGCATAAGTCACGCCTATCTGGCCGGTCGTGAAAAAGTAATAGGGTTCGCTGACATTGGCCTGGCTGGCGTTTTTCATGGCGGTTTCATACCAGCCACGCTGACGCGGGTCATAATTGCGCAGAGGGATTTGCTGGCGGCTGATTTCATTGAGCCTGTCGTCCAGATACACCAGGTGTTCTACCATCTTGCCCGCATCCATGCTGCTGCTTTGCACTATCCAGGCTGTTTTATCCGGTGCCTTGAATATGTCTTGCCCACCATTGGATTTGGCATACTGGCGTAGCAGAAAAAATTCGCCATTGGCAAAACCCACATAAGCAGAGGTCGCAGATTTGACGCTGACGATGGCCTTGGCCAGATAGTTAACGTGGGTAAGACGTTCGTTCAGATCTTTGCCAGAGATGGGATGTGATTGGGCAAGTATCTCCGTCTGGTTTTTTACCGGTTCATAAATGTCTTTGACATTGCTGGCGACTTCATTACCTATCAGGGCATAGCTGCTATTGGCTTGCGCCAATATGATCTGGCTCATGCGGCTGAATTGCACAGTGCCCATGGCGATGGCAAAGATAAGGATCAATGCAGTAAAGAGATACGAGATGTAGATATAGAATTGAACATTCCTGGTTGCACGCATTGCCTGGTCCGCCTGTTTTGGTGGGTGACGCGGTGGAAGAAGTGAAGCAATGAATATAGCAAAGAGCAAAGCAAATAAGATATGTAATGAGCATATCTAAAAAGCAATAATTGTGGTAGTGCTTTATCTAATAATGCACGAAAACTTTTCACTTGCTGGCAATGCGTTGGCAATGAGAAATTGATGCACTCGTGAAGTGTTGCGTTGATGATGAAGAAATGAGTTGATGAAGTGAAGCGCAATGCTTCAAGGCATTTCAAGAGACCGGCAAATCCACATAAAACCTGGTGGCTTGTCCGGGTATCGATTCAAAACCTATGGTGCCGCCCATTCTTTCTACCAGTTCGCGGGTGATGGCCAGGCCCAGGCCGGTGCCGCCGTTTTGCCGTGTGTCAGAAGAATCTGCCTGGGCAAATTTCTGGAATATCCTGTCGCGGAATTCATGCGGTATGCCGACGCCGTGATCAATGACGATGATGCGCAGCTTATGTCCCCGCTTTTCTGCTTCGATGCTGACCACATCATTTTCAGGTGAATACTTGATGGCATTTGACAACAAGTTCGACAAGACTTGCATGAAGCGCTGGGTATCGACCGAGATATTGATCTCCGGCATTCGTTTTGCCAGTTGCAGGCTGACTCCACGTTCTGAACCAAAGGTCTGATTGGCTTCCACCGCCTGTTGCAGCAACTCGCGTATGGCGATCGTTTCAGGGCGGAATGTCATCTTGCCTGCCGTGAGTTTCTCCATATCCAGCAAGTCATTGATGAGGAAGGTCAGACGCTGGCAGTTTTTGTTGGCGACATCGATCATCTGTTTCATGCGTTCTGGATAGCTGCCAAAGACGCCGCCAGAAATCAGACCAAGTGCGCCCGAGATAGAGGTGAGGGGTGTGCGCAATTCATGGCTGACTGTAGAGATAAATTCATTCTTGATGGTTTCAGTGCGCTTGCGTTCGGTAATATCACGCATCAGGGCGATGAACAGTGGTTGCCCTAATCTTGAAACGGTGGATACCGACAAATCAAGCGGGAACAAGCTGCCATCTTTACGACGGGCTTCCACTTCGCGCCCTATGCCTATGATGTTTTGTATGCCGGCTTTTTGCGCTTGTTCATTGTCGCTTTCGTGCACGGGATAGGGGATGATCTGGCGTATGTTCTGACCCAGTAATTCGTCAACGGCATAATCAAAAATATGTGCTGCTGCATTGTTGACGCTGAGGATGATCTCCTGGTCATCAAAGGTGATGATGCCATCCAGCACATTATCAAGTACTGCGCTGGTATGGGCAGCCTGGTCGCGCAAGTCTTCTGCGGCGGCTCTTCTCTCACTGATATCCTGAAAGGTGCCGTAGACACGTACACACACGCCTTCTTCAAATTGCGGGAAGCCGATTACGTGTACCCATCTGTCATTGCCCTTGGCACTGAGTATACAAAATTCGCTATCAAAAGAAATATTCTCGCGTATGGCCCTGACAAATAATTCACGAATTTCTTGCTGGTTTTTTGCGCCTTTGTAAAAAGCTATGGCATTATCAACACCGCATTCAAATGTCTCATCAACTTCATGTATCTGCCGGGTGACTTTACTCCATTGCAGCTTGCGGGTTTTGACTTCAAAGCCCCAGGTACCTATGCGCGCGGCAGTATTGGATTTTTCCAGCAATTCATAGGCGTGTTCGAGTTCTGCTTCCGCTTCTTTTTGCTTGGTGATGTCGGCATGGCTGCCTGACATGATCAGGGGTTCGCCATTGGGCCCCCAACTGACGACGCAACCACGGTCATGTATCCATATCCAGTGGCCGTCCTTGTGACGCATGCGGCTCTTCAGATCAAAGTACTCGATTTCACCCCTGAAGTGCTGTTCTATCATGGCGCTGGTCAGCTTCAGGTCTTCAGGATGGCATAGCTTGAGCCAGGTATCAACGGTAGTGGGCTCCAGTTCTGCCAGGGTGTAACCCAGCATCTCGGCCCAGCGCTCGTTATAGATGGTTTCGCCGGTGAGGATATTGCATTCCCATGTGCCGATATTGGTGCCCTTGATGACATTGACCAGTTGACGCTCAGTTTCATACCTGCGCTTTTGCGCACGTGCTGCGCTGATCAACTGACCAAGCGTGCTGAACAGGGGTTTTAAGAATTCTGTTACATACTGGTCGTAGGCATCTGGCTTGTTGGCGATACCGACCAGGGCTATCAGTTCGCCATCGTATTGCACGGGTATGCACAAGAAGCATTGCAAGGCATCGAAATGTGCAGGAAAAACCTTGTCGAGCGCATCTGCTGCATTGTCGATGACTGCTTGCCCTGATCTGAGGGCTGCGCCATATCTGGATTTTAATTGCAGGCAGGCGATATCCCTGGCGGCGGTGTCCAGGCTAGTGCTGGAAATATTCGGGCTGAGTGTATTCCAGGCCAGCATCATGCTTTTCAGGGCAGGATTGCTGACAGTATTATTCTTGACTTCGCAAATGAAGCCGTAAGCGCTGCCTGTCAGTTTCAAGATCGCAGCCAGCAGTGATTCAAAGCCTTTTTCCTGATCTGTTTCACGTATGAACAGAGCCTGTGCCATGGCGATGGCGTCGCTGAGTGCACGTTGCCTTTGCAGTTGCCGGTCAAGTTCCTGTCTTTTCATGACGCCAGTGACCCAGTCGGCCAGCAGGCGTACAAATTCTGTTTCTACTTCTGAAAACGGGAATGACCTTGGCTCGGTATGCCAGATACACAGTGCAGCATCATCCCTGGCATTGATATGCAGGCGCAGGCCTATCAGGCATTGTATCTGTGCAGGCACTTTGCCCCTGTACTTGCTTTCTGCCAGGTCTGCCGCATGAATGAGGCCCTTGTTCGCATCTTCTGGCAGGATGCACAGCGGTGCAGAATGCGAGCTTGCCATTTCAGGATGCAGAGAATCTCCGGACTGACAGACCAGGCTGGCTTTGCCACCTGCTTGCACGCGGCTGATCTGGCCGCAAGTCATACCCAGATAGTCACAGGCCATGGCCAGGGTCTGTTGCAAGGCTGCTTCAGGGTTCTGGTGCGACAGGGCAGTGATGGCAGTCAGCGATAGCAAGGCATGCAATTGTCTTTGCTGTTCTTCGCGTGAAAATTCACTCTCGACACAATCAGCCAGGTCACGCAGGGCAGCCAGGTCTTCTGCGCTGAGTATGCGCGGTTTGGTGTCGATGATGCACAGGGTGCCCAGGCTCTGGCCGTTACGTGCGCGCAAGGGGGCGCCAGCATAAAAGCGGATATTGGGGACATGGCTGACCAGAGGGTTGTCGGCAAAACGCGCATCCTGGCTGGCATCGGCGACGTACAGGATATCTGGCTTGAGTATCGCATGGCCGCAGAAAGAAATATCTCTCGCCGTTTCGCTGACATCCAGACCCTGTTTTGATTTGAACCACTGACGCTCACTGTCGATGAGGGAAACCAGAGCGATGGGTGTCTTGAACAGGTGACTTGCCAGCCGCGTCAGCCGGTCAAAACGCTCTTCTGGCGGTGTGTCCAGTATGGCGCAGGCTTGCAGGGTTTGCAGGCGCAATATCTCATCGACAGGAAAATCAGGTGCTTGCATCGTGAATCAGTCGTGAGCGTGGCTTGCCAGACCGTCCAGCCATTTTTGTAAGCCTTCGCCATACAGCGGTTTGCTGGCGAAATAGCCTTGCATGGAATCACAACCAAGCTGGCGCAGGCTTTCTCGTTCGGCTGCGGTTTCTATGCCTTCGGCAATCACGCTCAAACCCAGGCCATGGCCCATTTCTATGATGGCCTTGACCAGACCCTGGGTCGTGGGCAGTTTGTCGATATCGGTGACAAAACTGCGGTCTATCTTGAGTTCACTGACGGGCAGGCGCTGCAAGTAGGACAGGGAAGAATAGCCAGTACCAAAATCATCGATAGACAAATCGAGACCAATGGCGCGCAGTCGGTTCAGCAATTCTATGGTGCTGCCCGGGTCTTCCATGATGCCGCTCTCGGTAATCTCCAGCTTCAGCAATTTGGGGTCAAGGTCATACTGACGCAACAGGGCCGCAATCTGGTCCGGGAAGCTGGTGTCACGCAAATCATGGGTGCTGACATTGACGGCAATGGTTTGGCCGGGATATTTTTCTTGCCAGTTTTTGAGTGTGACGATGGCTTGTTCCAGCATCCACATGGTGAGCATGCTGATATAGCCTGTGCGTTCAGCAAAGGGGACAAACTCTGCGGGCGAAATAAAACCGCGTACAGGATGTTGCCAGCGCACCAGCGCTTCAAAACCATAGGCCTTGCCAGATTGCAGATACAGCTTGGGTTGCAGCCACATTTGCAATTCTGATTCCCTGACAGCAGAGCGCAAGTCAGACAACAGGCTAAGATGGGTCAGGCGCGAAGCTTCTTGCGCATCGGTGTACCAGGCGGATGAGCTGGCGCTGCGTTTGGCCGCATACAGGGCAACTTCAGCATTTCTGATCAGGGTCATCAAGGGCAAGGGTGTGGCTGCGGTGATGGCAAAGCCATATACCAGACTGACATCGACCGAGTGCTGGCCGCACTTGACCGGATCGGCCATGGCAGCATCTATGCGTTGGTGCAAGTCTTCAATCGCAGTTTTGGAGCTGTCATGGCAAAGTATGGCAAACGCACCGCCAGCCAGTCTGGCGAGCCATGGTTTTTGTGACGCAGTATCGCCGCCGATAACTGTTTTAAGACGCATGGCCACATCTGATATGACAGTATCACCGGTATCAAAACCCAGGGTTTCATTGATGACTTTCAGACGTGCCAGGTCCATCAGGATAAAGCCCTGGTGGGGTAAACCCTGGCCTTCATGGGTTTTGAGCAGCAGGGTGCGGTTGGGCAAGCCGGTCAGGCTGTCGTAATACGCCAGACGCTCTACTGCTTGTTCGCGTATGCCTATGGCTTCAGCCATGGTGTTCAGGGCTTCACCGACGCGTGCTACTTCTTCAGTCTTGCTGGGGATGAAGCGTGTCTGGTAATCACCTCTGGCAATTTGCAAGGCGCTGGTTTCCAGACGTGCCAGCGGCCTGACCACGCTACGGGTAGTCAGCCACGCCAGTACCGCAGCCAGGATCACGCCAAATATTGAGAGCATGGCCACCATCTTGCCAGTTTCTTCCAATTCCAGTTGCGCTTCCGCCTGATGCGTCTGGATCAGCTCCTGCTCGCGTTTGAGGAAGGTTTTTGACTGATCCAACAAGGCATCCAGCGCAGGTTTTACCCGCGTGATAAAACTGGCCTTGGCGGCATCTTGCCCTTCATCTTCCAGCTGGTTGACTGTATCAAGATAGTGCTGATTGTAGATCGCCCGTTTTTGCTTGAGGACTTTCAGGCTTTTCAATTGCTCATCATCACTGAGGCTGGCTTCGAGATCGCTGATCAGACGATCTATGCGGCGATTTTTTTCATCGACGATGGTGTATTCAGGAACACGTTGTTCATAAGGAACAGTCAGGAATTGCAACAGGGCTCTTCCGACGTTTTCTGTTGCGACACTGAGTTCTTGCACATATAAAAGACTTTGCACCTCTTTGCGGGCAAATTGCTCATTACGCGCAGTCATGTTGCGAATTTGTGAAATTGGCAACAGCAATACAATACTGAATAAAATCAGCAGCAAACCATAGCTGAGCGCCAGACGCATACCTATACGGCGCAAGCGCAGGAGCTGAATCAGACGATTTAAGCTAGAAGACATAAGTTATCAATGTATCGTTTTGGTTTGCTACAGAAGGTGCAGTTTCCAGATTCATGCAAAAGCCACTGGCATGGCATGAGCCTGACATTATGGTCTTATGTTAATGCACTATTAACAGCGAGAGCAATACTATTGTGAGTGAGCGATCTCAGGGAGGCAGGATCAGCGTGCTATCAGTATATACAACATCAGCACATTGGCGACGATGGACAAGACTGCCAGCATGCGCCAGGTGGCCAGTGGATCGCGCTGAGCCAGGGGTTTGGCTTGCGGGGCGGGCAGGGGATGGGCTGCGCCACGTTCCAGTGCCAGCAAGAATTCTTCTGCTGTTTCAAAACGATCGGCCTCGTCGCGTGCGACGGCTTTGAGCAAGACATTTTCCAGCCAGTGTGGCAAGTCGGGACGATAACGACCTGGTGATGCCGCCTCACCAAATTTGGGGCGCTGGAATGGCTCCACTTCACCATAGGGATAATGGCGCGTCAGCAAATAGTAGAGCGTGACCCCGGTGGCATACAAATCCGTAGACCTTGACGGTGCGGCACCCTGGAATTGTTCCGGTGCCAGAAATGAGGGTGTGCCCGCCATGGTGTGGCTGGCGTTACCCTGGCCATCCTGGCTGTCAAAGCCGGATTGTGCTACGCCGAGGTCAAGAATGCGGATCTCATCATCATCCCCCAGATGCACGTTGGCGGGCTTGATATCCCTGTGCAAGATGCTGCGCCTGTGCAGGGCACCAATGGCGCGTACCAGCTTGCCGCCATAGGCAACTGCTTCTGGTATGGTGAAATGCTGACCGGCTTCCAGCCTTTTTTGCAGGGATGCACCGGCATGCCAGGTCGAGAGATAGTACAGGTAGTTTCTCTGATCAGGAGTGATGACCTGTGGGAAAAAGCGCGCCACGACGCGTTTTGCCAGCCATGCTTCATGCGCGAAGGCAGAGCGTTCTTGCGTATCGTTGGCCTTGTCCGGGTGCAGGGTTTTTAATACCAGTTGCCGGTGATGTGATGGTTCGCTGACACGATACAGTACCGTCGTCAGTGAAGTATGCATGACTTCTTCTATGGCATAACCGTCCAGGGTCTGGCCAGGCTTCATGCGCGGCGGCACGGGCAGGGCATGCAGCTCGCTGATGGCATCGCGCAGTTCACCTTCAGGCAAGGTCTCTACGCGTGCTATCACAGCGCTGCAATTATCTTGCGACCCTGCCTTTAGTGCGGCTGCACATAGTGCTTCGCAGGCGACTTCGCTGCCCAGGCTGCCTGCACTGACTTGCTTCAAAAAATCTGTCAGGTCATATTCGGTCAGGCTGGCCCAGATACCATCACAGGCCAGCAAAAAGACATCATTGACACGCAATTCACCCATGCCATGATCGATGACGAGGTGGCTGTCCAGGCCGATAGCACGGGTCAGGACATGCTGCATCTCTGGCCTGTCCCAGACATGGTCCTGGGTCAGTTTTTGCAGCACACCATCACGCAACAGGTAGCAGCGGGTATCGCCCACGTGGGCGCTGTAATACATGCGCCCCCGCAGGACCAGTGCAGTCATGGTGGTGGCCATGCCTGCCAGCTCACGACGCACTGAGCCTTGCTGCTGTACCCAGCTATTCATGGCAACCAGCACCTTGTCCAGCGCTGTTGTCACTTCCCAGGTATCGGGCGTGGCATAGTAATCGGTGAGCAAGCCACGCACTACATATTCAGCCGCTTCACGTCCGCCTTCATTGCCGGAGACCCCATCGGCTACGGCCAGTACCATGCCCTTGCAGGATAGCTCGGGTTCGCCCGGCGTGACCATGCCGACAAAGTCTTCATTGCGCGGGCGTAAGCCGGCGACGCTGTGATGTCCTGTGCTGACAGTCAGTGGCATATGCGATCGATTAAATTTTTGCTGTAGTCATGGCGGCGGAACCCCAGGTAGTGCGCCAGCGTTTCTTGACCAATGATAAACCCAGCAAGGCGACGATGGCGAGGCTGGCGAAAATTGACAAGCCTATTTGATAGCTACCAGTGATCTGACGTGAATAACCCATACTGGCAGCCAGATAAAAACCACCTATGCCACCGGCCATGCCGACCAGGCCAGTCATGACACCCATCTCTTTACGGAAGCGCTGCGGCACCAGTTGAAATACCGCACCATTACCTGTACCCAGTGCCAGCATGGCAACCACAAATACACATACCGCAGCAGTAGCCGATTGCAAACCTATGGCGGCAATGAACAGGAAGGCAGAAGCGATGCTGTACATGACAGACAGGGTTTTGATACCGCCGATGCGGTCGGCAATACGGCCACCCATGGGACGCACCAGCGAACCGGCAAAGACGCAGGCGGCAGTGAAATAACCAGCCGTCACTGGCGTTAAACCATATTGCGTATTGAAATAAATTGTCAAAGAGGATGCCAGGCCAGAAAAACCACCAAAGGTAACGCTGTAAAAGAACATGAACCACCAGGCGTCTTTGTCTTTCAAGACGGCCAGATATTCAGTCAGGGATTTGCTTGGTGCGTCTCCCGGTGCATCCTTGGCGAAAATCAGATAAACAGCCAGTGCTATAAATAAGGGGATCAGCGCCAGGCCAAACACATTTTGCCAGCCAAAGGCGATTGCCAATGCTGGTGCAAACAGGGCAGCAAAGGCGGTGCCAGAATTACCTGCACCCGCTATCCCCAGAGCAGTGCCCTGGTGTTCAGGAGGATACCAGCGTGATGCCAGCGGTAATGCCACGGCAAAGGCAGAGCCAGCGACACCAAGGATCACGCCGAGGAACAGTAGTTGTTCATACGTATGCAAATTACCCAGCCATGCCCAGCATAAGCCTATCAGTACGACGATTTGCCCTATCAAACCGGCTTTCTTGGGTTTTAAATGATCTACCAATACACCCATCACGATGCGCAATAGAGCGCCAGCTAATAATGGCGTAGCGACGATCAAGCCTTTTTGTGCCGCTGTCAGACCCAGGTCTTTGGAAATCTGGATGGCGAGTGGCCCCAACAATACCCAGACCATGAAACTCAGGTCAAAATAAAAGAAAGATGCCAATAGGGTGGGTGTGTGCCCGGCTTTCCAGAATGATGTTTTTTGCATGGTCGCTCCAATAGTGAACACGCATGCCACTTGCAAGGGACGTGCCATCAAAATGTGCATGCCTTTGCTCTGCTTTATGATTAAAAACAAAACTTACTGCGCGAAAATCGTGCGTCATCTGAATTAAATGGTGCAATGCACCAGAATGGCTTGGTTTTGTATGAGTGCAGTGAGGATTTTGGGCGCATGCTTCAATAAGTGGCATTGCTCTTGCTGCCAACAGAGGAATTCTCAGTTTTTCTTGGTGAAAACCGTATTAATGCGCAGTTAAATTGGTGCAGGCTTATAAAAACATTCTGCCTTTCCCTCTGATAAAAATGAACTGGCATTGCTCTTGCTTAGTGTCTGGGGAGACAAGCAAAGGAGCAGCCATGAAGAAACTTAAGCTAGTGATGGTAGGGAATGGTATGGCAGGTGTGCGTACCCTGGAAGAATTAATCAAGATCGCCCCCGACCTGTATGACATTACCGTATTTGGTGCAGAACCTTATGCCAATTACAACCGCATCCTGCTATCACCTGTATTGGCAGGTGAGCAAACCATCAAAGACATCATGCTCAATGATGTGGATTGGTATGAAGAAAACAATATCACTCTGCACCTGGGCAAAAAAATCGTCAAGATAGACAGGGCACGTCGCCTGGTGATAGCCGAAGATGGCACCCAGACTGAATACGACCGTCTGTTGCTCGCGACAGGTTCCACACCTTTCATGCTGCCCGTGCCTGGCAAAGACCTCAAGGGCGTGATTGCCTACCGCGATATTTACGACACCAATACCATGATAGAGGCGGCAGAAAAGCATACGCACGCTGTCGTCATCGGCGGTGGCCTGCTGGGTCTGGAAGCGGCAAATGGTTTGAAAATGCGCGGCATGAGTGTCTCTGTGGTGCATCTGCCTGGCTGGCTCATGGAGCGTCAGCTTGATCCCGTCGCTGGCAAGATGCTGCAAAAATCGCTGGAAGACCGTGGCCTGAACTTCCTGCTGGAAAAAAATACCGAAGCCATCATTGGTGATGATGCTGGTCATGTCAAATCCATACGCTTTACCGATGGCCTGGAAATCCCTGCACAATTGATCGTCATGGCAGTTGGCATACGCCCCAATACGGCGTTGGCAGAGTCTGCAGGCTTGTATTGCAATCGCGGCATCATCGTCAATGACACCATGCAGACTTATGACCCGCGCATTTACTCTGTTGGTGAATGCGTTAATCATCGCGGCACGGTATATGGCCTGGTTGCCCCTTTGTTTGAAATGGCCAAGGTCTGCGCCAATCACCTGGCGAATTTTGGGATTGGCCGTTACCAGGGTTCAGTCACATCCACCAAACTGAAAGTGACAGGCATCGATCTGTTTTCTGCCGGTGAATTCATGGGTGGCAAAGACACTGAAGAAATCATTTTGTCTGACCCTATAGGTGGTGTTTATAAAAAGCTGGTGGTGAAAGACGACAAGCTCATCGGTGCCTGTCTGTATGGTGATACCGTCGATGGCAGCTGGTATTTCAAACTGCTGCGCGAAGGCAAGAATATTTCCGAAATCCGTGACTCATTGATGTTTGGTGAATCAAATACCGGCGACGTTGGCCACGAAGGTCATACCAAGGCTGCCGCCATGCCAGACGAGGCCGAGGTCTGCGGCTGTAACGGTGTCTGCAAAGGCACCATCGTCAAGGCCATCAAGGAAAAAGGTCTGTTCACACTCGACGATGTGCGCAAGCATACCAAGGCATCGGCGTCCTGTGGTTCCTGTACTGGGCTGGTAGAACAGATCATCATGTTTACTGCCGGTGGTGATTATTCGACGGCGTCTAAAGTCAAGCCCATGTGCGCGTGTACTGATCATAGCCATCAGCAAGTGCGTGATGCCATCAAGGCCAACAAGCTGTTGACGGTCTCCGGCGTGCAGGAATTCATGGAATGGCGCACACCTAATGGTTGCTCCAGCTGTCGTCCGGCCATTAATTATTATCTGATTTCTACCTGGCCACGTGAAGCCAAGGATGATCCGCAATCACGCTTCATCAACGAGCGCTCGCATGCGAATATCCAGAAGGATGGTACTTACTCTGTTATCCCGCGTATGTGGGGCGGTGAAACCAATGCCAGTGAATTGCGCAGGATTGCTGATGTCGTCGATAAATTCAAGATACCGACAGTCAAGGTCACCGGTGGTCAGCGTATTGATTTGTTGGGTGTAAAAAAAGAAGACTTGCGCGCCGTGTGGCAAGACCTGGGCATGCCATCCGGTCTGGCTTATGCCAAGGGTTTGCGTACCGTGAAAACTTGTGTGGGCAGTGAATGGTGCCGTTTTGGTACGCAAAACTCTACCCTCATGGGACAACAGCTGGAACGCGAACTGGCACGCATGTATTCACCGCATAAGGTCAAGTTGGCGGTATCCGGCTGTCCGCGTAATTGTGCCGAGGCAGGTATCAAGGACGTTGGTGTCATTGGTGTTGATTCAGGTTGGGAAATTTATGTAGGCGGCAATGGCGGTATCAAAACCGAAGTCGCACAATTCCTGGTCAAACTGAAAACCCATGAAGAAGTCATGGAGTATACCGGCGCCTTCTTGCAACTGTACCGTGAAGAAGGTTGGTACCTGGAGCGCACCGTACATTACCTGGCCCGCGTCGGTTTGGATTATGTGAAGAAAATCATATTGGAAGACCACGAGCGCCGCAAAGACCTGTATCAACGTTTGCTGTTTGCACTGGAAGGTGAATCTGATCCGTGGCATGAACCAGAAAAAGCCCAGGTCGATACGCGTCAGTTTGAACGCTTGCCAGCATAACGCCATTTTTTGAGAGGAAAAAACATGAGTCATGAATGGCAAGTTATTTGTCGTGTTGAAGATATTCCCGTACTGGGCGCACGCGTGGTTGCGCGTGCCGCCAAACCGGATGTGGCTATTTTCAGGAATACAGAAAACAAGGTCTTTGCTTTGCTGGACAAGTGTCCGCATAAAGGCGGCCCATTGTCACAAGGTATAGTCTTTGGTGAAAGAGTGGCCTGCCCCTTGCATAACTGGAATATCGAATTGGCTTCTGGCTGTGCAATTGCGCCCGATGAAGGATGCACGCAAAAATTCAGCTTGAAAGTGGATGCAGATCAGGTATATCTGGATGCGAATGAATTGCGTACACTTGCAATAGAGGCTTAGAACCTGTTCACGATCTTAAGCGCGAGCGTGATCGGGGGTTCATGTGCTGCTCAAAATGCTCATGTACTAGAGTACATTCCGCTTTTTGCGCTGCTCCTCACTCCCGCTGACGCGCGCTCGCTACATATCGTAAACAGGTTCTTAGAAAAAATGCGCTGCATCACATACTATGGTGATGCAGCGAGCACTTAAAGGCATGTATGACTGAAACCAAATCTACCTGTTGTTATTGCGGCGTTGGTTGCGGTGTAGTGATAGAAAGCGATGGCAAACAAGTGCTGGGTGTGCGCGGTGATGCTGAGCACCCAGCCAATTTTGGCCGTCTGTGCAGCAAAGGCAGTACCTTGCATCTGTCTGCAGATGCAAGAATACAGCAGCAAGTCAGGGCTCTTTATCCTGAAATGCGTGATCCGCTAATGCGTGAAGAGACGCGTCAGCGCAGTGACTGGGATACCGTCATTGCCAGCATGGCGGGCAAGTTTGCGAACACCATCAAGACGCATGGCCCAGATAGTGTGGCATTTTATATTTCTGGTCAGTTGCTGACTGAAGACTATTACGTCTTCAACAAACTCGCCAAGGGTCTGGTAGGCACCAATAATATCGACAGCAATTCGCGTCTCTGCATGTCCAGTGCCGTGGCCGGTTACAAGCAGACCCTAGGTGCCGATGCGCCGCCTGCCTGTTATGAAGATATAGACCTGGCAGAAGTTATTTTTATTGTCGGTTCCAACACGGCTTACGCACATCCGATTTTGTATCGCCGCCTGGAGCAGGCGAGGGAAAAAAATCCAAACCTGAAAGTGATAGTCGCTGATCCGCGCCGTACTGATACCGCGCGTGAAGCAGATTTATTCCTGCCTATCTTGCCAGGCACCGATGTTGCCCTGTTCAACGGCATGTTGCATCTGTGTCTTTGGGAAGACCTGATTGATCTGGGGTATATCCAGGAACATACCGAAGGCTTTACCGAACTCAAGAAAACTGTGCGTGATTACACGCCTGCGGCTGTCGCCAAAACCTGTGGCATCAAGGAAGCTGACCTGGTACAGGCAGCGCGCTGGTTTGGCCAGTCCAAAGCCAGCCTGTCACTGTATTGCCAGGGGCTCAATCAATCATCTGCCGGTACCGCAAAAAATGCTGCCCTGATCAATCTGCACTTGGCTACCCATCAAATTGGCAAGCCAGGTGCCGGGCCGTTTTCTCTCACTGGGCAGCCAAATGCCATGGGCGGACGTGAAGTCGGTGGCATGGCCAATCTGATGTCGGGCCACCGCGACCTTGCCAATGCTGAACACAGGGCGGAAATTGCCGCCTACTGGGGTGTAGACGATGTACCCGCCACACCGGGCAAAACCGCAGTAGAAATGTTTGAGGCAGTCCGGCAGGGGGAGATCAAGATCATCTGGATAGTCTGCACCAATCCCGCTCAATCCATGCCTGAGCAAAATCTCATACGCGAAGCCCTGCAAAAAGCTGAGCTGGTGATCGTGCAAGAAGCTTATGCAAGCACCGCCACCGTACCTTACGCCGACATACTTTTGCCAGCCAGCACCTGGGCAGAGAAAACTGGCACCGTCACCAACTCAGAACGCCGCATATCCCGTGTGCGCCCCGTCATACCGGCACCTGGCGAAGCAAAACACGATTGGCAAATCGCCAGTCAGTTTGCGCAGGCACTGGCCCCTTTGCTGGGCAAGTCGCCAGCAAACTTCAGGTACGGCAGCGACGAACAAGTCTGGAACGAACACCGCGACAGTACCCGTGGCCGTGACCTCGATATCACCGGCTTGTCATACGCCATACTGGAACAGCAGGGGCCACAGCAATGGCCTTATCCGGCTGGTGCCAGCGCTGGCAAACAGCGTTTGTATGAAGATGGTATCTTCCCTACGCCAAATGGTCGCGCACGTTTCGTCAATACCGTGTATCAGCCTGTCAAGGACGCAGTTGATGCACGCTACCCATTTTCCTTGAACACTGGTCGCCTGCGCGATCAATGGCATGGCATGAGCCGTACGGGTACTGTCGCACAGTTGTTTGCCCACGTGGCTGAACCTGGCATTTGCATGGAGGCCACAGACATGCAGAGGCGCTTCCTCAAAGCGGGTGACCTGGTGCATGTCAGCAGCCGCCGTGGCACTGTTATTTTGCCGGTAGTTGAAAGTGATGAGCAGCGCGCTGGCCAGGTTTTCATCGCCATGCACTGGGGTGAAGAGTATGTATCTGGCCGTGGTCATGCCAGGAACGCCAGCTATGGCGTGAATGCATTGACTTCACCGGCAATCGATCCCAGTTCAAAACAACCAGAACTGAAAGCCGCTGCCGTCAAGATTTTGAAAGCAGAATTGCCATGGCGTTTCGTGGTATTCGCCTGGCTGGATAGTGAAGAAGCTTATGCCGTCCAAACTGTCTTACGCCCTTACATGCGCGAGTTTGCCTATGCATCCTGCACACCATTTGGCCGTGACAAAGTGGGAGTGATCTTCCGTGCTGCGAATGAGGAAGCGGTAGCAACTGAAATTCTGGAAAAAATCGAGCAGCTGTTTGGCATACAGGGCGCGGATGTCTTGCGTTATGACGATAAGCGCCGCAGTGTTTCGCGCCATATCCTGGTGAAAGGCGGCAGTCTTGCTGCTGTGGCGCTGGCAGGGGACGTTTCTGCCGAAAGCTGGCTCAAGGACTTCCTGCAGGCACAGGAGCCAGTCGCCAGACTGGGCCGTCTCTTGCTCATGCCAAGTAACACCGCACCGCAGGGTTTTGCCGCGCGCGGCAAAGTGGTTTGCAGCTGCCTGAATGTGACTGATACCGAAATCAATAAGGCGCTTGGTAACATGGATGGTTTGCCAGCCGATATCCTGACTGGTTTGCAGGCTAAACTCAAATGCGGTACGAATTGCGGATCTTGTGTACCTGAGCTCAAAAAAATGATCAGCCTCAACATGCAAGAGAAAGTAGCATAAAAGAACATGAAGATAGAAAGAATAGATCCAGCTTCAGAGGCCGCAGGCAGATTGATAGCCATGTCTGATGCTTATATGGCTGCATTGTATCCAGCCGAGAGTAATCACTTGTTAAGCGTGGACGCATTAGTGCAAGATAATGTGATTTTTCTCGGTTGTCACATAGACGGACAACTGGCTGCCTGTGGTGCTGTGACTATTCTGTTTGATGACGATGAACAACTAAGTTATGGTGAAATCAAGCGGGTGTTTGTACCTGAAGAATTCCGCGGCAGGGGTTTGTCCAAGCACATCATGCGTGCGCTGGAAGATTACTTGCTGGACCAGGATATCCGCGTAGCCCGGCTGGAAACCGGTATCAGGCAGCCTGAGGCGCTGGGCTTGTATTTCCGCCTTGGATATGCAGAAAGGGCTGCTTTTGCTGATTATGAAGAAGACCCTTTGAGCGTCTTCATGGAAAAAATCTTATCTGCCTGAACCCTCAGACCCTCAAGCGGTTTGTCTGCGTAAACTCAGCAACATCGTCCCGAAGGTGATGAAGGCCGCGCCGACTATGCGGTTAATCCACTTCACAAAACGCGGCTTGACCAGCACATGCATGGCACGCGCAGCCAGTTGGGCATACATCAGATGGGTCAGGTAAGACAGGCTCATGAAGATCGCCATCAATGCAAAAAACTGTGGCGCCAGAGCTTCACCTGGCGTAATGAAGTGTGGGAACAAGGCTGTAAAAAACATCAGGGCTTTGGGATTGGTAGCCGCTGTCAAGAAGGCTTCTGAAAATAATTTACGGGGACGTGGCTGCTTATCTGCATGCCCGTTCTGGACACCATGTGTCAACGCACTACTCTTTCCAAACAACTGTTTTGCACCGATATAAAACAGGTAGATCGCACCGATGATCTTGACGGCAGTAAACAGCATGGCTGACGAATTCAGCAATGCACCCAGGCCGAGGAAGGCAGTAGTGGACAGGCAAAAGATGCCGCACACATTGCCAAAGGCTGACCACATGACAGCGCGCGTGCCATAACTTGCGCCGTTTTTTAAAGACAGCAAAGTGGCGGGGCCGGGGCTGAGTATAGCCAGGCTGGCCATGGCGGTAAAGGCAAGCAGGGTTTGGGTTTGCATCGCTAGTTCCTGGTTTGATTAAAAAATGTCGTTCTATGTCATCTTTGCGCCAGTGGCTTGTCGTACCGGGATACCGGCAGGGTCAAAATCCTCCAGACAATAGACATTGATACCAAAATTATCTGGCGTCACGCGCTTGCGATGAAAAGGATAAATGCCGCAAGTCTTGCAAAAATAATGATGGGCGGTGTTGGTGTGAAACCGGTATTCGCTCAATGATTCCGTGCCCGCCAGCAGCTTGAATTTGCTTTCATGCACTTTGACCATCAAGGCATTTTTGCGGCGACAGATAGAACAGTCGCACATCGTCAGCTCAGGAAAATCCGTCTCTATTTCAAAACGCACAGCACCGCAGTGGCAACTGCCCTGATATTTTTGCATGGGGCGGGAACCTGTTATTTGCATTTTTTGCTACTCCTGAGTCTTCATTAATATTCATCTTAGAGCATGGCAGACCAGGTGTACCGGTACAATTCTCTGCAAGATACTGTGCTGCCATGGTCAATTCACCATGACAATTCTGTGTATATTTATTTAAGCTTGCTGCAAAGCCTTGTCTGCCTGTTTCAGGTGTGTCCAAATGTAAGCCATACCTTGGTATCGTTGTAATGATTTGGCAATAGACTTATCATGCCGGGTCTGCTCAGCAACACTGTGCTCCGTTTATTTTTCAACCATCTCATGCAAGCCATTCTTCAGACTATGACCGCACATCGATATATCAGTACTGGCGGCCAATAATCATGCAGAATTCTTTTTTTGGAAGACCTGTAGTTTCAAGAATATCGCTGATTGCTGCCTGTATTGCTTTGGCGTGGTTAAAGCCAGCTTCCGTGTTTGCAAATGATCTGCCTGTGGTACAGACTGTCGCCAGGGATGTGATGATCAGGGAGTTTCAATTCAATGGCAACGCAGTCATCAGTACTGCAGAACTGCAGGGCATGTCGGCAGCCTATCTCGGCAAGCGCACCACTTATGCTGACCTGGAAGAATTGCGCACCCGTATTTCGCGCCTGTATGCAGAACGTGGTTACCTCAATTCTGGGGCCGTTCTGGTCGTGGCAGACGGTAGTGAACCTTTTCCATCAGGCATAGTCAGCATACGTTTGATAGAAGGACGCATTTCTGAAGTCCGGCTAAAAGGTGAAGAAAGGCTGCGGCCAGCTTATTTGCAGCAGCGCTTGCTCCAGGATGATGAAGTGTTCAATATGCCAGTCTTGCAGCAGCGTTTCCAGCTCTTGCTGACTGATCCGCTGTTTGAAAAAATCAATAGCCGCATCATCCCCGGTGACAAGCCCGGTACTGCGATACTGGACATCGATGTCATACGCGCCAAAGCCTATGGCATGAATATCTATACCAACAATTACCGTGCGCCTTCGATAGGATCAGAAGTGCTGGGCATGTCAGGCTGGGTGCGCAATCTGAGTGGTTATGGTGATTATCTGGATGCCAGTATCGCTCATAGCGAAGGTGCTGACCCAGTACATCTTGGATGGACCATGCCGGTAAATAGCCGTGGCACTGCACTGAAGCTCAGCCTTGATAAAGGCAGCTCCTCTGTTGTTGGTGAATCCATGGCAGCTATTGATATAAAGAGCCGTAGCTCGGGTTATGAACTGGGCATGAGCCAGACTTTGGTCAATAGTCTGCAAACAAAAATCGAGTTCGGTCTCAGCTATAGCCAGCGCGATAGCCAGACCAGTTTATTGGGCGAGGCATTCTCCTTCACGCCCGGCGAGCCTGATGGTTATTCAAAAACCAAAGTAGTACGCTTTTCCCAGGAATGGACAGAACGCTGGGAAACCCAGGCGCTGGCTTTGCGCAGTGTGTTTGCTTTTGGCCACAATAATATAGACGGCAGTGATACCAGCTTGCAGGTACCTGATCAGCATTACCGCATCTGGACAGGGCAATTGCAGTATGTCAAAAACCTCGGCAAGACTGGTGATCAAATCATCTTGCGCGCTTCTGCGCAGCAAACACCAGATCGATTATTGCCTATGGAAAGATTCTCGCTAGGCGGTGTTGCTACTGTGCGTGGCTATAGGGAAAACGCTGTCGTACGCGACCGTGTCTGGTTGCTGAATGCAGAATACCATTACTCCTTGCCAGTCTGGCTGGAAGCCGGACACAAATTCAAGCTCATTGCTTTTACTGATCTGGCGACAGCCAGCAACCAGGGTGAGGTTGCACAAAGACTGGCTTCGATAGGCGTGGGCATGAACTGGCAATGGCAAAACTGGGCTGCCGACTTGTTCCTGGCCAGGAAGCTTGTCAGTCTGCCGGGGCAGAGCAATGGCAATTTGCAAGACCATGGTGTGCATGCCCAATTGACTTACCATTTATTTTGAGAGTGTGGCATATGCGTAACAAATTTGCCTCACCAGCCAAATGCATCTTGATTGCCAGTGTGCTGGCAATGTCTATCCACATGCTTGCATCTGCAAGCGATGTTGCGCTGGATCAGGGGTTGCATGAGTGTGCCAGCGGTAGTTATACGCAGGCACTGTCGGCTTTGCAAACTGCTTACGCCAGGGCTGATCAGACAGCAGATAAAGTCAAGGCCGCGTCTGCACTGGCGCAGACTTATGTGCAAATGCATCAGATTGCCAAGGCAGAGCCCTACCTGGTATTTGCCTTTGATCATGCCAGCAATAAACTGGACAAGGCTGGCTATGCAATTGATGTTGGCAACTGGCAGCAGCAACAGGGGCATGCAGAGCAGGCGCGCTACTACTACGATGCGGCGTTGCAATTGGCTGATTCTGATGCCGCAATCGCAATCAGTGTCGGACTGAACCGGCAAAAGCTGGAAGCAAAAAAACAGACCCCGGCAGCCAGCCTGAAAAACCTGCAGGCATTGTGGCAAGGTCTGCAGCGAGCAGGAGAGCAGCCACATGCTGCCCGCTATAGTTTGAATCTTGGTGCGCAAGCCAAGCCTTTTGGCGCAGAGGGACAAAGCCTGGCTTTTCAGGCTTTTGACTATGCACGTAAACTCTCTGCAAAGCAGGGCCAGGCAAGATTGCAACTGGAAGCACTGGACCAGCTTGCACAGCTTTACGAAGATGCACATCGTTATGATGATGCCCTGGCATTGACTGACCAGGCCTTGCTGGCTTCACAGGGACTGGAAGCGCATGACTTGCTCATCAATATCGAATGGCGTCATGGCCGCATCTTGCGGGCGCAAGTAAAAAATACTGAGGCAATCGCCGCCTATCAAAGAGCGCTCGACCATATAGAAGTCATACGCACTGACATACCGGTCGAATATCAGGATGGTCGTTCTTCTTTCCGTGCAACTCTGGAGCCTGTGTATCTGGGTCTTGCAGATTTGTTACTGCAGACATCTGCGCGATTGAATGATGACCAAAAAAATGCACAATTGCGCCGCGCCCGCGATGTGCTGGAATTGCTCAAGCAAACCGAATTGCAGGACTATCTGGGTGACCGCTGTGCTGTTGATAACGCCAGGGCCAATCGTAAGAACAATAAGAATGATGTGATCGCTCATGACACAGCAATACTCTATCCCATCATCTTGCCCGACAGGCTGGAGCTTTTGCTGGAAACAAGCAAGGGTATGTACAGCCATAGCATACCTATGTCTGCAGCAAAGATGCGCGCCGACGTGCTCGATTTTGGTGTTGTACTGAAAGAGAATCTTTCTTTTAAACCGCAGGCAAAGCATCTGTATCAGGCCTTGCTGGCGCCAGTTGATGCCGAACTCTCTCAGCAGGGCATACGCACATTGGTTATTGTCCCAGATGGTGTATTGCGCCTTTTACCTTTTGCGGCCTTGCATGATGGCCAGCAATTTGCCATAGAAAAATATGCGATAGCGGTTGTACCTGCTTTGAGCCTCACCAATACCAGCGTTCGCAACCTTGGCGATACTGCATATAAAACGCTGCTGGCAGGCATGAGCGAGCCTGGTGCTGTTGTTGATAAATTGCCCGGCACCATGGTTGAGCAATTGCTGGCAGCTAATCCACAAACGACAGCAAATGGCAGGCAAGTTGCCAGAGCCGTGCTGACGCGCAGCCTGCGTAATATCCCCAAGGCAAGCGAAGCCGCTATCCTGAATAAGCCAGTCCAGCATCAGCAACTGCAGCAAATGCTGGCGCTGGCTGGTGTTGATGAAGAAATCCGTACGCTGGAAAAACTGACTATTAGCCAGACTTTGCTGAATGCGAATTTTACCGTTGCAGCATTCAGCCAGAAGGTCAGGACGGGTGATTACCAGATTGTGCACATCGCTTCACATGGTGTGTTTGGCGGCACTGCCGACAGCACCTTTGTCATGGCGCATGATGATCTGATCACCATGGATAATCTGCAAGGATTTTTACGGTCAGGTGGTATGAAAAATCAGGAACTGGAGTTATTGACACTGTCGGCCTGTGAAACGGCAGAAGGTGATGACAGGGCACCGCTGGGCTTGAGTGGAGCGGCTCTAAAAGCCAGGGCCAGGAGTGCGCTGGGTTCATTGTGGCCTGTATCTGATGATGCGGCGACTTTGCTGATGGGCCAGTTTTACCGTCGCCTGGCAGAACCTGCCACCAGCAAGGCGCAGGCCTTGCAAAAGGCGCAGTTGGAATTGATGAAGAATAATCAGTTCAGTCATCCATTTTATTGGGCACCATTCATCATGGTAGGGAGCTGGTTATGAAGACTAAGCGATTGCATAAGGTGGACTTGCTCAGGTTAAGCCTTCTCAGAGTAAGCTTGTCCTTGGCTTTTGGGAGTATTCCTGTATTTGCTTACGCCGGTGCCACCACTGACGGCACCGTTGGTGCCGTACAAAACCTGAGTGGCAATTTCGTCGTCCCACAAAGTCTGGGTACGACCAAGGGTGGTAATTTATTTCATAGCTTTAAAAACTTCAGTATAGAAAATGGTGAATCGGCCACATTTACCACTTCGACGGCTTTGCAAAATGTAATAGCCCGCGTCACTGGCGGCGTAGCCTCGAATATAAATGGTTTGTTGAAACTCAGTGCAACTGCGGGTAACCAGCCGCATTTTTATTTCATCAATCCTGCTGGTGTGATTGTTGGTGCAGGGGCTGCCATTGATGTACCTGCAGGTTTGCATATCAGTACAGCAGATTATGTGAAATTTGCAGATGGGAATTTTTATGTCGATACGGCAAAAGCCAGCACCCTGTCCGCTGCCGCGCCTGAAGCTTTTGGATTTTTGGGAAATACTTCTGCCACTCTTGAATTCAAAAATGGCGCAACAGTTAATGTCCGCCCGCAACAGGCGCTGACGCTGGCTGCTGGCGATATCGCTATCAATGACGCAAGCTTGCTCGCACCCGGCGCAACAGTGCGCGTGGCTGCCATAGGCAAGGGCAAGTTGGAAGTTGGCTTTAATGGTGAGTTGCCCAAGGCGGATGGCAAATTGAGTATAGTCAATGGTGGCAGTCTCAATGCATCGGTGAGTGGTAATGTCGATGGAGCTCAGGTGCGTATACAGGCAGGTGATATTCTTGTCGACGGACA
This sequence comes from Undibacterium sp. GW821-FHT07F11, assembly GCF_059418665.1. Classification (NCBI taxonomy): domain Bacteria; kingdom Pseudomonadati; phylum Pseudomonadota; class Betaproteobacteria; order Burkholderiales; family Oxalobacteraceae; genus Undibacterium; species Undibacterium sp. GW821-FHT07F11. The sequence goes on along the minus strand of NZ_JBWKQH010000008.1, from coordinate 108,296 downwards.
AGATGCACGCAAACCTACCGGCATTTTCAGCAATGCTAACGATGGTGGTGCAAAGTCGGGCGATATTCTTATCGCGGCAAACCAACAGCTCAGCATAGTCAATGCTGGCCGTATTTCCACTTCTACCTTCAGTTCTGGCACTGCCGGTTCCATCAGGCTTGATGCAGCCAATGTCAGTATGGATGGCAAGGGACAAGTGACAGGTATTTTCAGCCAGGCTAACGAAGCTTATGGCAATGCGGGCAATCTTGACATCAATGTGGCAGGCAAACTCAATATCCTGAATGGCGCAGTCATTTCTTCATCCAGCTATACATCGGGCAATGCTGGCAATGTGCGTGTGAACGCCAGTGAAATAATGCTCGACGGGGCAGAGGCCAATGGCCCTTATACAGGTTTGCTCAGCACCACCAATAAAGGAACGGGAAATGCAGGCAATGTTGAGGCCATAGTCAAAGGCAAGCTCAGCATATTGAATAGCGCACAAATCTCTTCTGCCACTTATGCGGCAGGGCAGGGTGCCGATGTCAAAGTCAGTGCTGCAGAATTGCTGATCAATGGCAATGGCATTTCTACCGGCATTAACAGTATTTCTGGTGCTGTTGGCAATGCCGGTAATGTCAGCGTCAATGTCAGTGGAGCCACCACCATTTTTTCTGAAGGTGGTATTTCAACTTCCGCATTTGATGCAGGTCAGGCTGGCAAGATCAGGTTTGTTGGCAATAGCCTGCACATTGATGGTCAGGGCTTGGAGGCGGGCATCTATAGCGACGCCGGTGATTTTCGTGCTTCTGCCAATTTCCGTGGCGGGAACGGTGGTGATATTGATGTCAGCGTGGCTGACAAGTTATCACTGGCTGGTGGCGGGCGGATCTCGACTACTACGTACACGCGCGGCAATAGTGGTTCTATTAATGTGGCTGCCAATACCCTGGCTCTGGATGGTGACGGCAGTGGCATCCTTGCTGAGACCATAGGTGTGGGTAATGCTGGCAATATTGCAGTCAAAACCAATCAGTCCATACAGATGCAAGATGGTGCGAGAATATCTTCTGCCACCCGCTTTGTGGGTAATGGTGGCAGCGTCAAAATTGATGCTGCCAGTCTTGATGTCAATGGCAAGGGAGCGGCGACAGGTATCTATAGTGATGCTGGTACGCAGGCGCAAGGCAATGCCGGTAATGTTGATGTCAATATCACTGGTAATCTGTCATTGAAGGATGGCGGTCAGATATCGTCAGCGACGATCAGTTACACCACCGGTTCGGCTGGTACCGTGAAAGTGAATGCCGCCAGCATCAGTCTGGATGGCAAGCTCAGCAATCCCATCAAGGAAGATGACGTTAATGCGAAGATTCTGAGTACGGGTATCCTCAGCAGCGCTAATGCAGGTGGTGAATCTACCAGCAGGTCAGTCGGCAATGCCGGTGCGGTGAATGTCACTGCGGGCCAACTGCAGATGGGCAATGGCGCACAAATTTCATCGAGTGCTTATGCCAATGGCAAGGCTGGTGAAGTCAATGTCAATGCAGGTAAGATTCGTGTGGACAGCAATGCCATCATCAGTTCAGAAGCTGGTGCTGCATCCAGCGGTTATACAGGTAATGTGAATATCAAGGCGACCGATAGCCTGGATATGAATCAGGGCATACTGTCGATACGCAATGCTGCCCAGGTCAGCGCCGACAAATTGCCTGTCAAAACCCTGCTGGCAATTGATGCCTCGGATATCACGTTGCAGCAGGCGCAAATCACTGCCTCTGCCAGCGGCAATGCGGCTGCCAGTGATATTCGTCTCAACTATGCTCACCGCCTGCTTGCAAAAAATAGTAATATCAACACCAGTGCCTTTGAAGGGAATGGCGGTGGTATCAATGTCCATGGTAAAGGCGCTTTGATACTTGAGCGCTCACAAATCACCACTTCCGTTACGGGTTTGCAGACAGGCAATGGTGGCGATATCAGCATCAGTGCACCAGCCTTGATACTGCGTAGCGGTTTTGTGCAGGCAAATACTGCGGCCAAGGCTGCCAGTGGCGGTAACGTGAACATACAGGTGAACGCCACCATCGCCAGTGGCAATCAGTTGCTGCTTGGCGGTGCGCCGCAAAAATTTGATGGTAGCGGCAAGAATTTGATACAGGCTGCAGCACCTGATGGGGTGAATGGACTTGTCAGCTTGAGTAGCCCGCAAGTCGATTTCTCTGCCAGTCTGGTGAATTTGAATGCGCAAGCATATGAGTTTGCAGACCTGGCAGCCGATTTGTGCAGGCTGGGTAGTGGCAGTTCATTGAGTCTGGTCGGACGGGGTGGCTTATTGCCCACCGCGACGAGTTTGTTGAGATATTGAGTTGCCATGACCACGTCCAGACGCCTGCAGGATTTTTTTACCCCGCGCTTGCTGCAAGTGCTGGGTTTGCTGGTGTTGCTCGTTTTGTCTGCGATCTTGCTGCGTTTACCTGCGGTGATTGCGATAGACAACAAAATTCTCGATTTGCAATTCAAAATATCGCGTGAATACTCTCCTCAAAAAATAGTCATAGACCCCATCGTAGTAGGGATTGATGAAGCTTTTCTTGATGAGGTTGATGAGCCATTGAGTCTGAATCATAGGCATCTGGCCAATTTTTTAAGAGCCATGAACCAAGCTGGAGCCAAGGTAGTCGGCATGGATCTTAGTTTGCCTGAAAAACGCTTTGATACCTTGATCTCAACACGCAAGGATGCACTCGATTTTCATAAAATATTGCTGACGGGACTGCTGGAAAGCATACAAACTACGCCCGTGGTCGCAGCCAAAATCTGGGATTTGAAGCACGCGCACTATCGCGACATCCAGGTGGATTATGCTGCGGTGCTAGACATGCAGGGTGAGAAATTCCAACCTGTTGCCTCAGCTGAATTTTGCCGCGACAGTGACCAGCGTATACGTCGTTTCCCGGGGCGGGATTGCCAGCCTGATCGCAGTGAACGTGGTCTGGCGACTGAAATAGCGGCAGCTGCAGGTGTACGTCAGGACTGGAATGGTCTGATCAATTACCGTCTCGGTGAGCGCTTCAGGTATATCCCGCTACAAGACATACTGAAACTCGCCGAGCAAGGCAAAACAGCAGAATTGCAACAAGGCTTTGCTGGCAAGATCGTCTTGCTGGGGGCGACCATGGACGCAACCGATCTGGTCGATCTGCCTGTATCACTGGCGGCCTGGTTGCCAGAGAATGATCCCAATCCAGGCGTACTGGCGCACGCGCAGTTATTGCGCAGCATACTGAACCAGCGTTTATTGCAGCAGGCAGGCACGCCTGGTCTGTTTGCTCTGTCTGCCTTGTTTGCCCTGTTCTGGCTGGGGCGCAGCATACGCATCAAATTGCTGGCATTCACAGTTGCCACGCTGGGCTTATTTATGACCAGCAGCATCGTCATGCAATATGATTTCTGGTTGCCGCCAACGGCAGTTTTCCTGACAGGTTTGCTGGCCATGAGCAGTAGCAGCGCCTGGCAAGCATGGCAGCACTATGTTGACAAACAACGTCTGAGCAAAGCTTTTTCTGGCCGCGTCAGCCCGGCTGTCATGCAGGAGATAGTGGAGGGCCGCATAGACCAGACTTCACAAAGCAGGCGTTTGCCTGTCTGCGTTTTGTTCTCTGATATCCGCGGTTTTACCACTTTGTGTGAGCATGCACAGGCTGAAGATGTGGTCAGCCTCTTGAACCGTTACTTTGCCGTCATGAGCAAGATTGTGCATGAGCATGGTGGCACCATAGACAAGTTTATTGGCGACGGCATGATGGCATTTTTTGGCGCACCCAAGCAACTCGATAATCCGGCGCAAAATGCTTTCAATGCCGCGCGGGCCATGCTGTTTGCACTGGATGCATTGAACCTTGAATTGCAGGCGGAAGGTGAAACTGCATTGCAGATAGGCGTTGGCCTGCATGCCGGCGATGCGGTGATTGGTCAGGTCGGTTCGGCAGAGCGGCATGAATACACAGCCATAGGAGATACTGTGAACACTGCAGCAAGGATAGAGGGCTTGTGCAAGGATGTGGGGTATCCTGTCGTCTGTTCTGAGACAGTAGTTGCCAGCCTGGCTGAAGCAGATACCTTGATTCCGCTTGGGGATAAAAATCTCAAGGGGCGTTCTGCTATTGCCGTATGGGGCTGGCAGGCTGTATCTGCTGTTACTGAAATTTAAATACCACAATCTAATTGATGAGTGTGAATATGAGTAAAAATATGAACGCATTGAGAACTTATATGACCATCATGATCAGTCTTGTCACTGCACTGACTTGTGGTCTGGCACATGCCGAGGCAGCCTTGGGCATGGTGCTGGATGTACAGGGCAATGGCAAGATGGAAGTCAATGGCGCGACGTCCAAACTGCAGTTGCTGGCTTACCTGCAACCGAAAATGCAAATCACTCTCGAGGCTGGTGCCAAGGCTTCGCTGTCCTTATATGCGACACGCTCCGTGTATCAGTTGACAGGCCCCGCAACGGTAACGATAGAAAAAGACGGTGTCACCAGTCTGCAGGGACAAAAAGCGGTAGTCCGGCCCATGGCAGAAAAACTCGTGCGTGCAGCGGAAACCAGCAATGTGATTGCAGGTGCCGTGCGCATGCGCCAGGTACCGCCACGTATTGTTACCGTCACGCCCGAAAACAATTCCTTGTTACTCGGCAAGCGTCCAGCATTTAACTGGATTTCTGCTGAAGCGGCAGAGTTTGACATCAGTATTTCTGACATGGATGAGAAGCTCATCGTCACTGAAAAAACCAAAGAGAATAACTGGCTGATGCCAGAGGCGATAAAGCTGGAAGAGGGCGCGACTTACCGCTGGCAAGTCGCTTATATCTCCACCAAAGACGGCAAGACATATACTGCCAGGGCTGAATTCAAAATGGCCAGCAAGGCAGAAGCTATTAGCCTCAATGAACTGAAGCCTGAAGATGGTGCAGGCGTCGAAGACTGGGTCATGTATGCAGCCATGCTGCAAAGCAGGCGGGCTTTTGGTGAGGCCAGACAAGTCTGGCAACAGATCGCCAGGCAGCGGCCAGACTTGCAAAAACTGTCTGAAGCTGCACCTTAAAAAAAAACGTCACGCTCCTAACAGGGCGTGACGTTTTAACGAAGCACGGTATTTTATGCTGCCGTATTCATGCCGGTATCAAGAAAATCGACATGGAAATCAACAATGACCTGACCTGCAATACGCTGGACAGAACCATCCTTGTGCATGCGGCTGACAGTTTTATCTTCGCGTGAGCGCACATCAATCTGGAATTCAGGGTGGCTCTTGGCAAATGCATCCTGTATGGTTTCCCTGACTTGCGCGATCAGGGCTTTTTCAGCAGCGGATACAGTATCAATCGCATCCTGCGCATTTTGCTCAGTCATGGCAATAGCGGCCTCAGTGTCGCCAAAGAACTGATCCACTGTTTGCCTGAACTCTCTTTGTGTCGTCACCACATATTGTATTTTGGCGATAGGGAAAAGGCTATGCACGATGCGTGAAGCCATGACACGTTCAGGGTCCGTCGTCATGACAGTCAGGCTGTCGGCATTTTCTTCCAGTATGACCCAGTGATGATCTTCAACATAGGCGCGTTTGAAATTCTTCAAGGCATCCGGGCGTGCGCGGTCTGCCTTGTAAGGCTGGTATTCGCACTCAAAGAAAGTCGCCAGGGAATTGCCTATATCAGACAAGTTAACTTCAAATTCATCGATGAGGATTTCTTCCACATCCACACCCTTGCGGCGTGCTGCACGCGCAGCCAGGCCCAGTTCAGGTATGGACAGTATTGATGACTTGATCAGGGAATCAAACTTGGTATGAATAACCTGTGGCGACATCAGGCGCTGGGCAAAGGCCACAGCCAGGGTATTGCGCAGGTATTTGAAACCTTCTTCCAGCAACGGCGGGAACTGGCAATCATTGCGGTTATTGATGAGCTGCAGCACGCCCAGCAATTCATTGCTTTGCTCGTGGATCAGCGGGCCAACCATCATGTGCTTGGTACGAAAGCCAGTGCGTTGATCAACGCGGCGCAAGAATTCCAGTTTGGGCGAATGTTTCCTGAGTTCAGCCTCGTCATACACATTCAGAATATTGACAGTCTGCTTGCTCATGGCGACAAAGCCAGCCACGCTCTTTTCAGAAATAGGCAGGGCAAAATCCTTGAATGAGGTCAAACCAGTCTTGACTTTGGATTCGATGGCGTTTTTCTTGTAATTCACTGAGTACAAGGTCAGGCGTTCACAATCAAACAGATTGCAGATGTCGTGCGACAGATCGAGCATGATTTGCTCGATATTACTGGTCGAATGGATGGCATTCGTGATGGTTTGCAGATTCTTGAAGAAATGTAAGCGAGCATGCACGTCCTCTTTATCATAGACATCATACTTATCTTGCTGGACACGGCGTACAAAACTCATAAATTTGCTTTCATCGATGGGAATTCAATCCCAGCTATTTTGCCACAGCCGGGCTATATCGTCATTGCGACACTGATAAGCTTGGGCTCGTTTTTTGCAAAAAGCCAGTGGCAGGTATTGCCGCCGGGGGAAATATTGATAATTTATGGCTATTTCCATTAAAAAAGAGGCATTGCTGCCTCTTTTGTCTGAATGTTAATTACCAGATCGTAATGCGTTTTTCAGGCGCCACGTACATCTTGTCACCTTCCTTGACACCAAAGGCAGAGTAAAACTCTGGCAAATTCGTCAAGGGGCCGTTGCCACGGAACATGGAAGGGGAATGCGGATCAGTATTCACCCTGAGTATGGTTTCGCCATCGCGTGACTTGCCGCGCCAGACTTGCGCCCATCCCATGAAGACACGCTGGTTGCCAGTATATCCATCGATTACCGGGGCTGGTTTGCCACCCAGGGAAATCTGGTAGGCCTTGTAGGCAATTGACAGGCCGGAATTGTCAGCAATGTTCTCACCCAGGGTTAATGCGCCATTGACCTTATAGCCAGGCAAGGGGCTGTAAGCGCTGTACTGGGCGATCATGGCTGCGGTCAGCTTGCCAAAGTTGGCCTTATCTTCCTTGGTCCACCAGTCACGCAAATTACCGTCGCCATCTGACTGGCTGCCAGAATCGTCAAAGCCATGGCTGATTTCATGGCCTATGACTGCACCTATGCCGCCATAATTGACTGCATCGTCAGCTGCTGCGTTAAAGAATGGCGGCTGCAATATTGCCGCAGGGAAGACGATTTCATTCTGACGTGAGTTGTAATAGGCATTCACGGTTTGCGGGCTCATGCCCCAGTCAGTGCGGCTGACCGGTTTGCCCAGTTTTGCCAACTGGCGCTGGTATTCATGTTCACGGCCACGTATGACGTTGCCGACCAGATCATCCTTGGCAATGACTAGCTTGCCATAGTCGCGCCATTGATCAGGGTAGCCTATCTTGGGATTGAATTTTGCCAGTTTTGCCAGGGCTTCTTTCTTGGTTTCGGGGCTCATCCAGCTCAGGGTTTCTATGCTTTGCTTGTAGGCCAGTAGTAAATTGTTGACCATGGTTTGCATGCGCGCCTTATTCTCTGGCGGGAAGTATTTTTCTACATACAACTGCCCCAGGGCTTCTGACATGGCTTCTTCTACCCGGCCTACGCCGCGCTTCCAGCGTGCCTGGTTAGCGGGGACGCTACGCAAGGTCTTGCTGGAAAATTCAAAATCCTGGTCAACGAAACGCTGGCTGAGGAAAGGTGCATAAGCACTCAGGGTTTGCCATTTCAGATAAATCTTCCAGGTATCCAGAGGTGTGGCGGCGATGATCTTGCCCAGGCCGCTGAAAAATTCAGGCTGACGCACGATGACGTAGTCCATTTTGCCTGCCATGCCTATTTCACTGAAATAAGCGTTCCAGTCAAAGCCAGGCAGTAATTGCTCAAGCTGTTTCAGATCTGTCTTGTTATAGGTTTTGACAGGATTGCGGTTTTCTACCTTGGTCCACTGCACCTTGGCGATCTCGGTTTCCAGCGCCATGATGGCAGCGGCCCCTTGTTCAGGCTTGGCCTGGCCACTCATGCCCAGCATTTTTTCCAGGTGCTTGAGATAGGCTTCGCGGAAGCCTTGCAACTTGGCGTCATCCTGTTTCAGATAATAGTCACGGTCTGGCATGGTCAGGCCATTTTGGCTCAGATACACCGCATAGAGGCTGGAGTCACGCGCATCCTGGTTAATGCCGGTCGCGACTGGCACGTTCACGCCTAGTTTGCTGAGCTCTGCCATCAAGGCAGGCAGTTTTGTCTTATCTGTAAGTGCATCTATGCGGGAAAACTGGCTTTGCAGTGGTTTGATGTCAAGCGTATTGGCGCGTGCTTCATCCATGAAGCTATTAAACAGATCGGCAATTTTTTTCTGGTTTGAACCTGCGGCCAGCTTCGTGTTTGCAGCCAGGGTCTGGATGATGTCGTAAGACCTTTGTTCAGACAAATCACGCAACTGGTCAAATGAACCAAAGCGGCCACGGTCCGCCGGTATTTCTGCAGTTGCCAGCCACTTGCCGGACATGTGCTGGTAAAAGTCGTCCTGCGGTCTGACAGTTTTATCTATCCACTGCAAATCTATGCCAGATTGCAGTTTATGCGCGACGATAGTGCCGGTGCTGCCAGCATTTGCATTTTGTGCAAAGGCTGGCGTTGCCAGCATATTTGTAAACAGGCTGGCAAGAGCGAGAGAAATCAGGGTACGTGACATGGTATGTCCTGGCTATGAAGCTTGTTGTGTGGAAAGATCTATAGATGCTCTGTTTTAGCTAAAGTTCAGGAATTTTAGAGAAACTTATGCTGCAGAACGGCAAATGTGAGCTTGAAGGCAATATCAAGGCAGGCGGGTTAATTCAATAGCCAGGAAAACCACGCTAATCGTCAATATAGCAAATGGCTTGATGATGGAAATGGGAAAACGAGGGTGTTCAGGCATGGATGGTGCTATGACCATCCATAGGGCATCCGGCAAATGCCTGTGCTGCATCAGGTCGACACGCCATTGAACCTGGTATTTTCGTGATTCATGCCAATACTCAAGCTCGGCATGTAGCCAGCCAGTAGCACAACCATCATCGTCGCCAGTGATCTCTTGTCTGGTGCTCAAGACACGCACTTGCACTTTGGGCCACAAGGCTATTTGTAATAGCCTTGCACCGTAAACCAGGCCAAGTACGCAGACGAGCAATAAAAGCAGTTTCATTTAAAGACCAGGGTGGATATCGATCGCTTGCATATTGCCCACTCGTACCACTCTTGTAAATGAATGAATGAATTTCTTTATTTGTTATGTCTGTTATGTCAGGCTTTTTCTATACACGATAAATCCCGACCTGTCTGCCACCTGGCGATACAGTTTTTGCGCAGTCTCGTTAGTTTCATGAGTCTGCCAATACACGACGGTAGAACCCGCCAGTTTTGCTTGTTCATACACTGCTTCTATCAAGGCACGTCCCACACCCTGGCCACGTACATCTGGACTGCTGAATAAATCATTCAAATAGCAACTGGCTTCAATACGGCTGGTGGTTCTGTGATACAGGTAATGCGCCAGCCCCACCAGACGTCCATCCTGTTCTGCCACCAGGGCATGCACAGGTTCATAGCCATCAAAGAATCTGCCCCATGTCCTGAGCGTCACTGCTTCTGGCAAGGCATTTGGACCGGTACGCTCATAGAACTGGTTATAGCCTTCCCACAAGACAGACCAGTTGGCGAAATCTTCTTTGGTCACTGCACGGACTACTACTTTACTCATTTACTTTCCTTATCATTTTGTTTTAATCGGTTTTAAACAATTGCTGTTCCATGACATCTGCCAATGCGCGCGAAGCCGGGTCCTGTTTTTCACGCAAGCCATCCACTATATTCACCCTGTCCTGCGTGCTTTTGTTTTGGCTGGTTTTCCATTTTCCGCTGATGCGGCGCACGGGTATTTCTATGCCGACTATCAAGTCCATGATCCTGTCTATATATTCTGCTGGCGCATCGCTGACTTTCCATGGCTGGTCGAACTTGCTCTCAAAATTGTCACTGAGATCGCTGAGCAGGAGTAAAAATTCCTGCCTGTCTTCGACGATGCGCATGGGGCCGTGTGCATGAACGACCGCATAGTTATAGGTCGGTACGACGGAACCGCTGCGCTGCTTTTCTTCATACCAGCGCGGACTGATATAGGCTTGTGCGCCCTGAAAAATCAATAACGCATCCAGACCTGAGTCTGCTCCTTGCCAGACCGGGTTATTGCGGGCCACATGGCCGCGCAATACGCCATACGGTGCATCTGTCGTTGGTGGCGAGATGATGAAGGGAATGTGATTCGCCTCAAGTTCACCTGCTTGCAAGCTGACCAGAGCAGCCAGTGGATGCGCCTGTATCAGGGAGTGTAAGACTTCAATGCGTTCTTCAGAAAAATGACTTGGCATGTACATGGGCTATTCGATTTCTATGATGACTTCGGCATGGATGGAATTGGCGATATAACAGTGTTCATGCGCCATATGATGCAGTTCTTCGCGCTCCTGCAAATTGGGTTGCTTGTCACCACTATAGCTTTCCTGCGGGCGCAGGTGGATGCGGGTAATGGCTGTCTTGCCCTGGGTATTTTTATCCATGATGCCTACCGCCAGGTCACGGTATTGGTCCACCACATAACCACGTTTGGCAACGAAGGACAGGTAAAACAGCATATGACACGATGCCAGCGCCGCAACCAGTGCTTCTTCGGGATCGACATTTTTTTCTTCTGACATGGGTACAGGGACGGATAAAGGGGATGAAGATGCTGGCACTACCAGACCGCCATCAAATTCCCATGCATGCGCGCGGCTGTAGCGATTGTCGCTAAAAGCCTGTTCGCCACGCTCCCATAAAATTTTCGCCTGGTATTGATGCATTTGTTTACTCCGTTGCCATGAATATGCGTTAATCTTATTCTTGGTATTGGCTATTGAAAAGTACCAATTTTATAAAAAATAAGAATGCCAATTTGGTGTAAGCATGCATATTTCACAAATGATTGCCAGTATCGTCCTCGACCGACAAAGCGGGCTGCCCTTGTACCGGCAGTTGTATGCCGAAATACGAAAAGCCATCCTGACAGGCCAGATGCTGCCTGGCATGCAGTTGCCACCCAGCCGCGAGTTTTGTCAGGTGCTGAATATTTCCCGGCAAACTGTCTTGAATGCCTATGATCAATTATTGGCAGAAGGATATTTGCGCGGCTCGGTAGGGCAAGGGACTTTTGTGAATGAAGAATTACCAGCAATTGCTGAACGTAGCAAAGCACTGGTCAGCAATATACCTGCGGCACAGGTGATGGACAGGATTTCAAAACGCGGATTGCAACATATAGATCCACGCGGCAGCACGCGTTTTCATCATGGCAGTGTAAGGGCGTTCAGGGTCAGCATGCCTGACCTGGATTTATTCCCATTTGATATATGGGCGCGACTGAAAGCGCGCCATTGCCGTCATCCCAAAGGACAATTGGGCTATGGTGACCCTGCTGGCCACCTGGCTTTGCGCGAGTTACTCGCGGTTTATTTGAAGGCAGCGCGTGGTGTGAACTGCGCGCCAGAACAAATCCTGATTACCTCCGGTTCGCAGCAGGCCCTATATCTGCTGAGTACCATGTTGCTTGATCCGGGTGAAAAGGCCGTGGTGGAATATCCTTGCTACCGGGGCACGACAGCCGCTTTGCATGCGTCGCAAGCTGATATCTGCGCTGTACCTGTTGATGATGAAGGCATGGATGTCGCGTATGCGGCTATGCATTATCCGGATGCGAAAGTCGCTTTCGTCACACCTTCCCACCAGATGCCGCTTGGCATGACGATGAGCCTGCAAAGACGCATGGCCTTGCTGGAGTGGGCGCAGGCAAATGCGGTATGGATAGTGGAAGACGACTATGACAGTGAATACCGTTTTGGCAGTTCACCACTGGCATCCCTGCAGAGTCTGGATACACATCAGAGTGTCATTTATGTAGGCACTTTGTCCAAGGTGCTATTTCCTGGCCTGCGTCTCGGCTATCTGGTGCTGCCAGAAAAATTACTGGAACCAATGATTGAGGCCAAGGCAGTCATCGATAAACATACCAGCATCATGCCGCAAATGGCACTGGCTGACTTTATTGCGGAAGGCCATTTCGGCAGGCATATCAAGCGCACCAGAAAAGTCTATGCAGAACGTCAGGCGTGCTTGGTGAATTGTCTGGAAAAGGAATTGGCAGATGAACTGGTCTGCGGTGCGCAAGATGGCGGGCTTGATCTGGCTGTGTATTTCAAACAGGCTTACGATGAAGAGCAGATCATAGAAGCAGGGCAAGAAATCGGGCTGGAGTTGCGTGGCCTGGGGCATTACGCTGACGTACCGGGAAAACTCAACAGACCGGCAGAAAGCCCTGACGGTCTGTTACTGGGTTTTGCTTCACTGACTTGTACAGAGATAGAGCGCAGCGTCAGCAAGCTGGCTACGCTCTTCAAAGCTGCTCATTAGCGATCAGGCCGCAATCATTTGCATTGCCGTATCTGCATTTGCATGGCGGTTAATCACACTGATGATGGCGCGCATGCTGGCAGTTGCCGCATCGTCAGCTATGCCCGCACCATGCTGGCTGCTGCCATCATTGATGCGTGCCTCGATGATGCTGATGTACTGTGAACGGCCATGCCGCGTCAATTGCTGCTCTTGTTTGTCGATGATCCTGACTTGATAGCCAAGTACCTGACAGGCATTGACCTGGGCTTCAACAATACCATGACCTGTACCCTGGATAGCTTGTGGCTGTCCGTGGTGCAGCAGATCGACATGCAAGGATACTTGTGCCGGATCGGATGGTGATGTCCTGTGATGCAGGACGGGGTTTGCATGATGAGCTTGATAACTGATGGGTGTTGCTGGCGCGAGATAGCTGTCGCTGAAAATCTGGTGTATCTGTTGTGCCGTCATTTCTTTGCCACTGTCGTCCGCTACCGCTTGCACGACACGGCTGAATTCAATTTGCATGCGCCTTGGCATGCTGATGCCATATTCCTGCTCCAGCAAGAAAGCCATGCCACCTTTGCCAGACTGGCTGTTGACGCGGATCACGGCGTCATAACTGCGGCCAAGGTCAGCCGGGTCTATCGGCAAGTAAGGCACTTCCCAGATGGCGTCTTTCTGTTGCTGGGCAAAACCTTTTTTAATCGCATCCTGATGAGAACCGGAGAAGGCAGTGAACACGAGGTCGCCGACATAAGGGTGGCGCGGATGCACAGGCAATTGATTGCATTCTTCCACGCACTGTCTGACGCTATCGATGTCAGAAAAATCCAGGCCGGGATCAATGCCCTGGGTGTACAAATTCAAGGCCAGTGTGACGAGGTCCACATTGCCGGTGCGTTCGCCATTTCCAAACAGGCAGCCTTCAACCCTGTCTGCACCGGCCATGACAGCAAGCTCCGCTGCGGCGACGGCCGTGCCTCTGTCATTATGTGGATGCACGCTGAGGATAATGGCGTCGCGTTGCGCCAGATTCCTGTCCATCCATTCTATCTGGTCAGCATACACATTCGGCGTTGCACATTCGACAGTGGTCGGCAAGTTGATGATCATCTTGCGTTCAACTGTGGGTTGCCAGATGGCGGCAACTGCATCGCAGACTTCCTTCGAGAAATCCAGCTCGGCCATGCTGAAGGTTTCTGGAGAATATTCAAATACCCATTCTGTCTCAGGCATGGTATCGGTAAGTTGCTTGATGAGGCGGGTGCCATCAGTGGCAATCTGTTTGACTTCTTCACGCGATTTGCCAAAGACGATGCGGCGGAAAGCAGGTGCTATCGGGTTATACAAATGAACGATTGCCCGCTTGGCACCACGCACTGAATCTATGGTGCGGCGTATCAAGTCTTCGCGGGACTGCGTCAATACTTCTATCGTTACATCATCCGGTATCCGTTGTTCTTCTATGAGTTTGCGGACGAAGGCAAAATCAGTTTCTGATGCAGAAGGGAAGGCGACTTCAATTTCTTTAAGACCTATCTTGACCAGCATTTCAAAGAACCTGAGTTTTTTCTTCGCATCCATGGGTTCTATCAGCGCCTGGTTACCATCGCGTAAATCCGTGCTCATCCATATCGGCGTTTTGTTGATGCTGCGGCTGGGCCATTGTCTGTCGTGCAAAGCGATAGTCGGGAAGGCTTGATATTTATTAGCTGGATTACTCATCATGATGTTTTTTCCTTGGGCTGGCACAGTGCCTCAGCAAGGCGCTGATATTTTCAAATTGGTGAATGGATGCTGATGTGGCGGCGCTAAGCTAACCGGCTGCCACAAAGAACGCGAGGCCGGTTAACCGATCAGTAGTCGTAGCGCTAGCAGTTTGTGATTAAGAAGCTTGTAAGCAAGTGACAGCGCAGACTGTGGGCGTGCAAAGCCAGACATGACGCTGATAGCGCCTGCTGAATTCTCTGCTGATGTGCCTGATGGTGTCATGCTATTTTTCCTGATGTCAGGAAGCCTGTGCTGGGTACTACTGGGATATAAGGGTAATTTTTGATACTGGTGTTTCAGGCTGGCAGGTATGCCGCTTAAAACTGGACAAGACGCAACTTATAGTAGCGAGCTTGCTAGAGATGGTAGTAGAACTAGTACAGAAGCAGACACAGACGGCAGCACTGCTTGCAGCTTGGCGCTGTCAGCAGTTTTTCTTGCAGATGTCGATGTCAAAAAAGAGTTCATGTAAATACTGTAAGAGAAATTGGCTATCTTCGTCAAGCGAAATTTTCTTCATCATAAAGAATATTCAACACTCAGCAATAATGTCAGCGATAGGCATTGATCAGTTTTTGCCAGATAGGGTCATTGACAGCATTCCTCAAAATGACATTGATCTGCTGTTGAACCTTGGGCATGTTCAAGGGAACCAGAATCTGTCTGTCATACTGGTCATGCGGTTTTTTCGAGATATAAAACTGCCCCTTCAAATCTGGATGATTCTTCATTTCATAATCGTAGTTGGAGCGACTGATGATGGCCGCATCTATGCGACCTGCCATCAATTTGCGAAAACTATGCTCTTCACTGCTGGCATCGTCACGTTGAATTTTTCCTTCAGCAATGAGTTCATTGACACCGTAATAGTAATAACCCAGCACCAGGCCTATGCGCATGCCAGCCATCGACTTTGCACCTGCGAACTCGAAAGGATGATTTTTGGATGAGACGACATCGTCGATATCGTTCATGACGGGCAGGGTCCACAAGAATTTCTGTTCTTCCCGGTCATTAAACCAGACCGGGCTGACACCAATCACCAGGCCATCCAGATTGCCGGAATTGACCAGCAGATCGAGACGGCGACGCGGCAGATAAATGAGTTCAAAGCGATACGCTGTGTTTTCTTTATTCAGATAACTCAGTATGTCGTTATACAAGCCCCGCCCTGTGACTTGATCCAGTATCAGCGGTGGCTTCAGATGGTAGCTATACACTTTCACCATCTCGACGGCACCAGAACTCTGCCAGCACAGGCAAATCATCAATATCAATGCTGAGCAGATTTTATGCATTGTCAAAGTATTGTTTTACTGTTAACTATATAAAGATGCTGCGATGGAATGTAGTTTAGCCTGCTTCTTCAACTGAGCAAGCATGGCTTCGTTAATTTTGTTGTGCTGGCACACTGCCATGTACCCCTTCTACCAGATAGTACATGCGCTTCAGATTGAACTCACTCATGGGGCCTTTTTCCAAACGCATTTTGCCGGTATTGTCTTTCAACGGCCCAACGAAGGGAACCAGGCTTCCATTGACTATGTCGGCCTCTTTTTCCGCCAATAACTGCCTGACGTCTTTGGGCACACTGCTGTTGATGAATTCCAGCTTGACCATGCCCTCCTTGATGCCGCCATAGACACTGTCAGACTTCCACTTGCCGTCCAGGACATCCTGTGCCTCTTTTGTAAAGTAACTACCCCAATGGTGAGTGACGGCGGCCAGTTGTGCCTTGGGACCATACTTTTTCATGTCGGAATGGTAGGCTATGGCGTAAATCCCCTTTTCCTCTGCCGTTTGAACGACGGCAGTAGAGTCAGTATGTTGTGTCAATACATCAGCACCCTGTTTGCTCAACGACAAGGCGGCTTCTTTTTCCTTGATGGGATCAAACCAGGAGTTGACCCACTGCACCCTGACTTCAGCCTTGGGGTTGACACTGTTCATGCCTCTGGCAAAAGCGTTGATGCCCTGAATGACTTCGGGTATCGGAAATGCTGCAACATAGCCCGCCACCCCTGATTTGCTCATTTTGCCCGCCAGTACGCCTGCAAGGTAACGTCCTTCATAAAAGCGGGCGTTTGCATTTGAGACATTGGCCGCGTTTTTATAGCCTGTCAGATGTACAAATTTGACTTCAGGGAATTGTGCTGCGACCTTCAAAGTTGGTTCCATATAACCAAATGAAGCCGTGATGATGAGTTTATTGCCTTTTTTGACCAGTTCGGCAATGGCTTTTTCTGCAACCGCGCCTTCAGGAACATTTTCCTGATAATTGCTGCTGACTTTGGTACCGAGATTTTTTTCCATCTCTTTCCTGCCAAGGTCAATTTGCCTGGTAAAGCCAGCATCGCCAATAGGGCTGACATACAGGAAGCCGACCTGCAAGGGATCGGCTGCCAGTGTCACGCCGGGAAGCCCCAGACTAAACAACAGAAGACAAAGCAGTGAACGCAGATGGAAACGGAATAGGTGAAAGCAGGGTAGGCTGGACATCATTAATCTCCAAAATTTTATACAAAGATGAGATAACAAAATGCCTGAAAAGCTTAACAAGTACTTTTAGTCCGCTTATGCCTGAATCTTTATGCTTCTTATCTCCTGAAGTCTATATGAATTTGAAAAAGAGAATAGTCGAGTTTTTAATTCAAGATTTTTTGTTGAATTTATAAGAGAACGTTAGCAGCAAGAGACCGATGATGATCATCGGGAATGACAGCATTTGTCCGGCAGAGATGGTCATTCCAAGGATGCTGACTTCGTAGTCGGGGGTGCGGAAATATTCAGTGAAGAAGCGTGTGCAGCCATACAGCGTCACATACAAGGCACCGACGGCCAGGCGCGGGCGGGCTTTGGCAGCATATAGCCAGAGTATGACGAAGACCAGCAAACCATCAACCAATGCCTGATAGATGGGCGAAGGATGAACCGGGTAATTGATGCCGGGCCAGATCATGGCCCAGGGCAAATCTGCCGAAGCTACGCGCCCTGGCAATTCATGGTTGATGAAATTACCCAGGCGACCGGCAGCATAGCCCAGCGGAACTAGCGGAGCGATGAAATCATACACATCGGCAAGATGAAACTTTGCCTTGCGCGCCCACAGGAACATGGCGATCAATACGCCAATAAAACCGCCATGGAAGGACATGCCGCCTTTCCAGACAGCAAATATTTCCAGCGGATTAGCCATGTAATAGGAAAATCCATAAAAAAATACTTCACCCAGGCGGCCACCGAGTATTACGCCGAGTACACCAAAAAACAACATGTCGTCTACGTGCTCACGCGTCCATCCCTGAGCGGCGATATGCGGCTGCCTGAGTCTGAAGCGACCGAGTGCGATAAACTGGGCAAAGGCGAGCAGGTACATGATGCCGTACCAGTGGACAGAGACAGGGCCCAGGTGAAAAGCGACAGGGTCAGGATTGGGATGAGTCAGCATGGATGAATTGGTTAGTTAAACAGGTGGGCAAATGCCGCCAGCACTGCAGAGTGATTGTCCTTGCGCCAGGCCAGGCCAATTTCTACTGTGGCACTGGCTTCTGGCAAATCAAAATACAATACGCCGGGGCGCTGCAGATTTGAGACGGATTGTGGCACAAGTGCGATACCCATGCCAGCCGACACCAAACCGACGATGGTTTGCATCTGTATGGCTTCCTGGCCTATGGCTGGCGTCAGCCCCGCAGCATGGAAGCAGCCAAGGATGGCATCATGCAAAGCCGGGGCAATTTTTCGTGGAAACAGGATCAGAGGCAAGTCAGTGCAGTCGCTCAGACGTAATTGCTGACGCCCCTGGGCCTGGCTTTCAGGTACTGCCAGCATCAGTGGTTCAGACAGTACTTTTTGATAGTTGAATAAGCCTTGCAGCTTTTCAGGGAGTGGTGGTATCAAAAAACCCGCATCAATTTCACCATTTTCGAGCGCCGCCAGCTGTACGTCTGTGGTTGCTTCACGCAGTTCTATGTGGACGTCGGCATGGTGGCGGCGAAATTCGCGCAATGCTGGCGGCAGCACGCTATAGTCGGCAATGGAGACAAAGGCCAGAGACAGATGGCCATAAGTGCCACTGGCGGCTCTTTGTGCCAGCTCTGGCAAGGATTGCGCCTGTTGCAATAGTCGCCTGACTTCGGGTAAGAGTGCCTGTCCGGCTGATGACAGCGAGATATTACGGGTATTGCGGATAAACAGCTCTGCTCCAAGTATGGCTTCGAGTGCCTGTATGGCTTGCGACAGGGGCGGTTGGGTCATGTGCAGACGTGTTGCTGCCCTGCCAAAATGCATTTCTTCCGCAACGGCAAGGAAGTAACGTAACTGGCGTAACTCAAGATTTCGTAATTCAGGTAAAGACATCGGGCAGGTGCCGGTATTTGCGGTATTTTGTATTGAGGCAGGATGCAAGTCCGGAAAAATAATCCGGACACATCCGCACGCAGAAATTAACGGCGATGGGTCTTTTTGTCGAAAGCGCGTTTGACGCGTTCTTTCTGGATTTTTTCAAAGTGCGCATGGTCTTTGCGTTTGTCCAGGCCCAGCATGCGCTCAAGAATTTCAAACCAGACAAAGGCTGCACTCGCACCGCCTATGATCCACCACCAGGACATAGTGGCAAAAATCCACACATCTGCCAGCTTTAGTACCAGCATGATGAATAAAACGATGATGATGAACATGGGAGACATCCTTTTTTGGAAAAACTATCAAACTCACTGTTATGGATCATTGAGTTTCCTTAATTTTACTGCAGGTCAACCCCGGCATGGGGATAAACGTTAAAATTGTCAAAAAGCGGTAGAATGAATTAGTTTTTAACCTGGAGAAAGCAATGAAATATTCTTTATTGGTAGGTTCGGTATTGGCAATAGTGGTTTCTGGCTCGGCAATGGCGAATGCGGATCTGGCAAAAGCAAAAAACTGCATGGCCTGTCATGCCGTCGATAACAAGGTTGTTGGCCCTGCTTATAAGGAAGTGGCCAAGAAATATGCTGCCGATAAGACAGCTGAAGCCAAGCTGGTTCAGAAAGTGTTGAAGGGCAGCTCCGGTGTGTGGGGTGCTATCCCCATGCCAGCAAATGCCCAGGTGTCTGAAGCAGAGGCGAAAACCCTGGTTAAATGGATTTTGAGCCTTAAATGAGTCTTGCTTGATGCAGATACTTTGATCTGCATCAAGCCTGTGTCAATCATCAGGCAATAAAAAAACCTGGCAATTGCCAGGTTTTTTATTGCTCATAAGAACTCTTGAATCTTGAAAGAGCATTGCAACGATAAAACTGCAATGCTCTTCGTCAATCTCAGCTCAAATAAGCTTGTACTGAGCAGCTGTTACTCAGCTATTACTTAACTACGCGCAGCAGTTCACGTTTGCCGCCTTTGTATGTGTACAAAGTCAGTGTGCCGTCTTTGATATCGCCTTTGTCATCAAATGCGATATCGCCTGTTACGCCTTTGTAGTTGATTTTCTTCAACTCTGGCAGGTATTTGGCTGGGTCAGCAGAACCAGCTTTTTTCATTGCTTCTACCATAACCATGACGGAATCATAGACATATGGTGCATAGATCTGGACATCCAGATTGAATTTTTTCTTGTAGGCAGCTTTCCAGTCATCATTGACTTTCTTCTGCGCTTCAAGAACACCACCAGCTTCAGCACAAACTACCTGGCCTTCGCCAATGCCGTTGTCAGCCAGTTTAACCAGATCAGTTGTACAGATACCGTCGCCGCCCATGAACTTGGCTGTAATGCCCAGTGCTTTCATCTGACGCAGCATAGGACCTGCAACAGCGTCCATACCACCGAAGAAGATTACATCTGGGTTTTTAGCTTTGATTGTGGTCAGGATGGCGCTGAAATCTGTAGATTTGTCAGTGGTATGCTCTTGCACGACAACTTCTGCACCCTTGCCTTTGGCGCCTTTGATAAACTCAGCAGCTACACCTTCACCGTAGGCTGTTTTGTCATCAATAACAGCGACTTTTTTCGCTTTATTGATTTGTACAGCGAAGCGGCCCAGTGTGCCACCCAGTTGACCGTCATTGGCCACTACACGGAACGCGCCTTTGAAGCCTTGTTGTGTGTATTTAGGGTTAGTTGCAGATGGGGAGATTTGAACGATACCGGCATCATTGTAAATCTTGGATGCTGGGATAGTTGTACCGGAGTTCAAGTGACCGATAACGCCGTTTACTTTCGCGTCAACCAGTTTCTGTGCTACGGTTGTACCTTGTTTTGGATCGGCACCGTCATCTTCAGCCAGCAATTCGAATTTGGCTTTTTTGCCGCCGATCATCACGCCTTTGGCGTTCAGTTCTTCGATCGCCATTTTGGCGCCGTTTTCATTGTCTTTACCCAAGTGGGCGATCGCGCCGGAGATAGGGCCAACGTGACCAATTTTTACAACCAGATCTTGAGCTGCCGCAGCACCAGCGAAAGCGAAAGCAATTGCGCCAGCCAGTGGAATCATTTTAGTTTTGAACGACATGAACATACTCCTAAGGATTAAAAAGTAGGATAACAATACTGCATCTCTGACTTATTCAGATAACTGAACAGCAAGAAGGTACAACAGAAAAAATATTTCGCAAAGCTATTTTGTGTGGTTTTTTCTCCAAACTGACGTTTTTTATATGCCCCAATATCGCACCCTTGACAAGCTTGATCGCAAGCTTTTGAACCTCCTGCAAAAAGACAACCAAACCCCTACCAGGATACTGGCAGACAAGCTGCATATCTCCCAGCCTACCTGCCTGCGCCGCATACGTGAATTGCGTGAAGCCGGAGTGATCAGCGCCGAAGTGGCGATGGTTGACAGCTTTGCCCTTGGCTATGGCATGCTGGCTTTTCTGGAGGTATCGCTGATTAATCAGTCTGACGAATTCATGCGTGAATTTGAGACCCGCATGAACAAAGAAGCCGAGGTCATGCAATGCTATTTTGTGTCTGGGGAGTACGACTATTTTCTGGTTGTCCATATTATTGATATGGACGCTTACTACCAATTTGTGCGGCGCGCCATTTCTGGCTCTGGCAATGTAAGGCATTTCCATTCCCGTTTCCCCATGAAGCGCGCAAAATTTACGACACGCATTTCGTTTGATGAAAAAGCTGAAGAGTTGCCTGTGCGTATCAGTGGCAAAGGCAAATAATTAAGGCTGTTGATCAGTAAACGCAGGATGTCGCATTAGGATGACAAAAAGAACGCAAGTTGTTGCAGATAGGAATTCCATTTGGCAACTTGCGTGAGGGGAAACTGGTTCATAACGCTCCGTGGGAGGCGCGTTTTAGCCTGCAAGGCAGGGCTGAGCCTGCCTGTTTGTCTGTGTTTGAGATCAGGTCTTGGGATTAAATTTGTGTACTTCAGGCAGGTTGCAGGATGACTTTGTCTGTCTTGCGCTCCATGCCGGTAAATGCAAAATCTACTTCTGGCTGCAAACCTGAAACGATATCGGCAATGGCGCGGCCAGAACCTGCACCCATGGTCCACCCCAAAGTACCGTGACCTGTATTGAGGAAAAGGTTGCTGATGCGGGATTTGCCTATGTAGGGCACGTTGGAAGGCGTCAGTGGCCGCAAGCCTGTCCAGTAGACCGGATTGTCATAGTCGCAGGCATGCGGGAACAACTCGCGGGTGCGCCTGGTGATGGCTTCGCAACGGGCAGTATTCAATTCACGGCCATAGCCATTGATTTCACACGTGCCAGCGACTCGCAGGCGGTTACCCAAGCGTGACACTACCAGCTTATACCCGTCATCCGTCAGCGAGATGACTGGAGCCTGGTCAGGGTTGGTGATTTGATAAGTTGCTGAATAGCCTTTACCCGGATAAATCATCAGGGAGATACCCAAGGGTTTTAACAGTGTTTGTGAATGGCTGCCCATCGCCATAACGAAAGCGTCGGCGCGCAAGGTCTTGTGCCGTCCGGCTGCATCGATGATTTCTACCCCGGTAATTTTGGCGCTGGCACCCGTACCTTCTGATAAAAGCCGGGTCACCGTGGTGTTGAACTGGAACTGCACGCCCGCTGCGGCTGCCTTATCGGCCAGGCCTGTCGTGAATTGATAGACGTCGCCTGACTCATCGGTTTCAGTATAGTCGCCACCAACGATTTTATCGCGTATGCCTGCCAGTGCAGGCTCTCTGCGTACCACTTCATCAGCATCGATAGAGTCGCGCGGGCAACCCAGATCGCGCATGAGTTTTGCTGCGGGCAGGGAAATGTCGAACTCCTTTTGATCTGTGTAGAAATGCAATATGCCTTTTTTCAGGCAGTCATACTGTATGCCGGTTTCCTCACGCAGACTGCGCAAAGTCAGGCGGCTGTATTCAGAGATGGCGACGATCTGGCGGATGTTCTCTGCCGTACGGCCTGGTGTGCATTCACGCAAAAAATGCATGCCCCACAGCCACTGCAGCCATTCTGCACGCGGGCGAAACAGCAATGGCGCATCTTCTTTCCCTAGCCATTTCAAGACTTTCAGCGGTGCAGAAGGATTAGCCCATGGTTCAGCATGGGAGACCGAAATCTGGCCACCATTGGCAAAGCTGGTTTCTTGCGCAGCGCCGGGCTGACGATCAATGACGATTACTTCATGCCCCTGCTTTTTTAAAAACCATGCGGAAGACGTGCCAACAATGCCGGAACCGAGAACGATGACTTTCATGGGTAAATCTCCTGTGTTTCATCTTGTATGTGATGAAGGAGATTGTAGAAATACTTTGCTTTCTCAGGTAATCAGAAATGCATTCGGTATTTTTATTTTTAAACGAGAATTTGTTTTTTATGTTTAAAAATAAAAATATTATTAATTATTTTGATTATTTAGGTGTTTTTACCTTGGTGATTTCCTGGGTCACGGCGCGGGTGATGACTTCTTCCAGGGTTTTATGCAAACCGGAACGTATTTCTGTTGATAAATTTGCCACGGCAATTTGCAAAACATCGGCCAGATTGTCCCTGATCCTGTGCTCGAGGACAAAATCGATGCGTGTCAGAACCTGGCGCAAGACATTTTCGCGCAGGCTTTGCTCCAGCGCTTGCCAGTCTTCTTCCACTTTACCTGGATAGTTATTGGCAGCCATTTCGTTGGCCAGTGGCGTCACACCCTCTGCGCCCGGTTGATCGGCTGCAGCTGCTGACTTGCCTGCGGGAGTGAGTAGTTCTTCCGGCTTGATGACCTCAGTCAAGACAGGAATGCTGGCGTCTATTTGATTATTCATTTTATTTCGCCACGGAATGGGTAAGGGTATGGCCTTGCTGCTGGTAGTGGCGATAGCGTTCGCGTCCGGCCAGTTTGTCTGCATCATCGGCAGAGATGACTTCTATCATGCGCTGAAACTGAGCAAAGTTGGCTGGCGTAGCAGAAGTCAGGTTGATCAGTAATTCGTAATGCGGACAAGCAGCATGCTCGTCGTGACTGAGTACGATAGGTGTCATGGCTGACAGTGGATCGCTGAGCATGACGTGCGGCAGGAAGTCAGCTTCAGTAAGCGTCCACAAGGCCTCATTCAGCCGCTGCAGATACGCACGGTCATGGTGGTATACCACCATCTTGCAGTTGGCTGCGTGGGCCTTGCGTATCAGGCGGCAAGAGTAATTCAGCTTGTCCGCTACATTACTGTGAAAATCTATACGTGTCATGCGAACTTAAAATTTAAAGCCATCATCCGGTTTTTTGGGCTGAGGAGCGGGAGCTTGCCTTGCCGCTTCCGGTGTTTTGGGTGCAACTGGTGGCGGCGGTGGGGACGCAGGTTCAGCAGCCGCGTAACGGTAATCCTTGGGCAGCTTGCTGGTGGCTGGGTAGCCAGCTTTGCTCAGAGCATCTTTCCAGTCATCCATGCTATAGCCACGGAATTTGACATTGGCAATCACCAGTAGTGGCAATTGCAAATCGCCACTGACCTGCTTCATTTTTTCCTGGTCCGCTGCGGTGTTAACGGTTTTTTCGGTGAATGGTATACCCATGCTTTTAAGCAGGCTGCGGCCATCATTACATGGTGAGCAGCCGTTGGCAGAGTAAAGAGTAACCGGGTTTTTTGCGACCACGATCGCCAGTTCAGAAGGCAGATTGCCACCTTCCAAAGTATCAGGCAGTTTTTTCTTCTCTACCTTTTGATTTGCCGGTGGTGGCTGATCGCTGTAGGTAACTTTGCCGTCCGGCCCGACCGATTTGTACATTTGTGCCTGCGCTGTTGCCACCATAAAAATGCTGGAAATTACGCTACAGATCAGGATCTTTTTATTGAATGTCATATTTTTCTCCTAAAGACTCAGGCACTCATGCCATTGTGACGCAACAAGGCATCGATGTTCGGTTCACGACCACGGAATGCCTTGAACGAAGCCAGGGCAGGGCGGGAACCACCAGCTTCCAGAACTTCGGTTTGAAATTTTTCGCCTACCGCCCGCGACAAGGTGCTGCCCGATTCAGTCGCATGTTCTTCAAATGCAGCATAAGCATCGGCTGATAAAACTTCCGCCCACTTATAACTATAATAGCCTGCTGCATAACCACCAGAAAAGATATGGCTGAACGAATGCTGGAAACGATTGAATTCTGGTGGCTGCATGACAGACACCTGAGCACGTACCGCCTGAACAATGTCTTGCACGCTTTGTGTACCATTGGGTTCAAAGGCATCATGCAAACGCATGTCAAACAGCGAAAATTCAACCTGGCGCAGGGTTTGCAAACCAGACTGGAAATTTTTGGCGGCAATCATCTTGTCATACAGTGCACGTGGTAATGCTGCACCAGTATCCACATGGGCAGTCATATGCTGCAACACATCCCATTCCCAGCAAAAATTTTCCATGAACTGTGAAGGCAATTCAACCGCATCCCACTCAACACCGGAAATGCCTGAGACAGACAAGTCATCCACCTTGGTCAGCAAATGGTGCAAGCCATGGCCAAATTCATGGAACAGGGTGATCACTTCATCATGACTGAACAGGGCAGGTTTTGCCACGCCATTCATGGTCACTGGCGCGCTGAAATTACAGGTCAGATAAGCAACTGGTGTTTGCACGCCATGTGCGGTCAATCTGCGGCCACGGGCATCGTCCATCCATGCACCGCCACGCTTGCCATTACGGGCATACAGGTCCAGATAAAACTGACCGACCAATGCACCATTTTTTTCAAGCCGGTAAAACTTGACATCCTTGTGCCAGGTGGTCGCCTGATCCGGTTTGATATCAACTGCAAACAGGGTCTGGATGACACGGAACAAGCCATCGACAACCTTGTGTTCAGGGAAGTATTCTTTTACTTCCTGTTCAGAAAAAGCATAGCGTTGCTGGCGCAATTTTTCGGATGCGTAGGCAGTATCCCAGGCCTGCATGTCGCTGATGCCCAGTTCACCGGCAGCAAAGGCACGCAATTCTGCCAGATCTTTTTCTGCATAAGGACGCGCGCGTTTTGCCAGGTCTTCCAGGAACTGATTAACCAGTGCGGGAGACTCAGCCATCTTGCTGACCAGAGATACTTCAGCAAAATTCTGGTAACCCAGCAGCGAGGCTTCTTCCTTGCGCAGACGTAACAGCTCCGCCATGATGTCGCTATTGTCCCACTCTGCTTTGCTGCCCAGTTCAGAGGCTTTGGTCGCATTTGCACGGTAAATGGTTTCGCGGATATGACGATTTTCTGCGTATTGTAATAACGGGAAATACGAAGGGAAGTGCAGGGTGAATTTATAGCCGGTTTTGCCATCGGTTTCTGCCGCTGATCTGGCTGCCTGCAAGACGTCTTCAGGCAAGCCTTTCAGCTCGGCGACATCTTCTATGAACAGGCCATAGTCATTGGTTGCATCCAGCAGGTTTTCAGAAAATTTGGTCGACAAGGCGGCCTGTTTTTCCTGAATTTCTGCATAGCGCAGTTTCTTGTTCTCTGCCAGTTCTGCACCACTTAACCGGAAGTCGCGTATGGCATTCTGGATGATGGTTTTCCTGGCCTGTGGCAGATAGTCAAATTCAGGTGCTTGCAGCAAGGCTTTATAGCCGGCAAACAAGGCCAGGTTCTGCCCCAGTTCTGTCCAGAACTCGGTGATGGCCGGTTGGTTCTCATTGTAGGCGGCACGCATTTCTGGCGTATCCACAACTGCATTCAGGTGACCGACTATTCCCCAGGCACGCCCCAGTTTTTCTGTGGCGTTTTCCAGTGGTTCAACGAAATTGTCCCAGCTAACCTGGCCAGTGTTTTTTTCGAGTTCAGCGATGACAGCACGATTCTCCTCCAGCAGGGCTGCAATGGCAGGGCCAACATGCTCGGCCCGGATATCGGCAAAACGTGGCAAATCACTAAAGTCCAGCAGAGGATTATCTTGAGTCATATTAAGTTCTTTCAGCAGCTTCTATGGTATTGACCAGTAACATGGTGATGGTCATGGGACCCACACCGCCTGGTACAGGCGTAATATAACCCGCAACTTCTTTACTTGGCAGATAATCAACGTCGCCGCACAGCTTGCCTTCATCGTCTCGGTTCATGCCTACGTCGATGACGACTGCGCCAGGCTTGATCATGTCTGCCGTGACGATATTGCGCTTGCCTGTCGCCACTACCAGAATGTCAGCATTGTGTGTATGCGCTGCCAGATCACGGGTCTTCGAATTACAGATGGTGACAGTAGCGCCCGCTTGCAAGAGCAACATGGCCTGTGGTTTGCCAACAATATTCGAGGCACCGACCACCACAGCATTAGCGCCACGCACAGGGAAATCAATGGATTCCAGCATCTTCATAACGCCATAAGGGGTGCATGGGCGGAACAGAGGCTGACCAGTCATCAGCAGACCAGCATTGCTGATATGGAAACCATCCACGTCTTTTTCTGCCGCGATGGCTTCAATGACCTTGTTGGCATTAATGTGAGCAGGCAGGGGCAATTGCACCAGGATGCCGTTGATCTTTGGATCATTATTCAAACGGGCAATGTGCTCAAGCAGAGCCTGCTCAGTCAAATTTGCATCATATTTTTCCAAAACCGAGTAAAAACCGCAGTCTTCGCAAGCCTTGACCTTGTTGCGCACATACACCTGCGACGCTGGATTTTCGCCAACCAGAATGACTGCCAGGCCTGGCTGCTTGCCAGCAGCGGTCAGTTTGGCGGCTCGTTGTGTTACATCGGCACGGATTTGTAGGGAAAGCTGGGTTCCACTGATAATTTGGGCAGTCATGACTTTATGTATTGAGCAGTAGTTAGAGGTAGGTAAACCAAGATTATAAAGGATGGCGGAGCATGGGCTCAGCTCTGCAGATTTAACGAATATTTTTTGTATTAATTTGCCATCTTTTCCCATAGATATTTAATTGTCTTTTAAATAAAAAATATCGACTTGAGATTACCCTTGTGTAAGTGATTTATTTCATTTGGTTATGGAATTGTATCGCTTTGTTGTTTTCTGTCCGCATTCTCTGCGTAGTGATTGACTTCAAAATTCAAGAATGGCTTCATACATATTGTGAAAATTAATTTTCAAAATATTTTTCATTGTGGCTGGTTTAGCCGCGATGTAACACAAGACACAAACCCCCTAGGAGAGAGATATGCTGAAGGAAAAGGTAATTTCAAGATCGCTGCGCGTGATGTTTTCTGGCGGCTTGATGATGACAGCCGGTATGCTGGCACAACCTGCATTTGCTCAGGATGACGCCAAAATACAGCGTGTAGAAGTAACTGGTACCAGTATCAAACGTGCAGAAGCTGAAACTGCATCGCCGATACAAATCATCAGCCGTGCGGATATCGACAAGGCTGGTAAAACAACCGTTGCTGAATACCTGCAAACCCTGACTTCCGATGGCGCGGGTTCTCTGCCAACCAGCTTCGGTAATGGTTTTGCTGCCGGTTCTACCGCTATCTCTCTGCGTGGCCTCGGTGCTACTTCCACACTGGTGTTGTTGAATGGCCGCCGTATGGCGCAGTTTGGCCGTGCCGATGACGGACAAAAAGCATTTACTGACATCTCCACTATCCCTATGGAAGTGGTTGAGCGTATCGAAATCCTGAAAGATGGCGCGTCTTCCATCTACGGTGCCGATGCGATCGCCGGTGTCGTCAATATCATCCTGAAAAAGAATTACGAAGGCGTAACCGTCAGCGCCAGCGCTGGTACTTCCGGTTCCCGCGATGCGAATCAGACAAAAGCTTCGATCACCGCAGGTTTTGGTAATCTGGAAAAAGACAAATACAACATCATCGTCAATGCCGAGGCATACAAGTCCAACGAGTTGATGAACAGCCAGCGTTATGACCGTGACTGGATCGGCACAGGCGACTGGCGTCGTTGGGGTTACCCTATGGTGACCGTAGGTTCTTTCACTTCCGGTTATATCGCCGGTAATAATAGCGCGCAACCAAATCCTGCAGGTTCCCTGCGTGATCCAAAAACATTGAATTATGTTTCCTTGCCAGGCTGCTCGACTTTGTCGACAACCAAGGTGCAGGATCCGGGCGGTGGCTGTCTCTGGTATGCAGATCAGTTCCGTACCATGCTGCCACAAATTGATGGCGTCAACCTGTTCACCCGTGGCACATTCCAGATCAATGATGATTTGCAAGCGTATGCTGAATTTGGCTATTCCCAGCGCAAGGCAGCGTTCACTGTAACGCCTCCTTCTACATCCGCCAACGTGTTCTTCCCTTCAAATCCAACCAATTTGAACGGTAACATCAACTACGGCAACACCATCCTGATGTCAGCTTCGCATCCGCAAAATCCGTACGGTGCTGATGTACGTCTGCGCTATTCCATGTTTGACGTAGGTGCTAACCGCCGTATTGCTGATAACTCCTTCTACCGCGCCGTTGCAGGTTTGAAAGGTACGATGGCTGGCTGGGATTTCGATACAGCTATTTTGCATTCTGAATCCAAGCTGCATCTGGACTACACCAATACCATCAACATGGCAGTATTGAAGTCTGCTCTGGGCGATCCTAAGAGCCCATACTTCCCATACTACATAGGTACTCAGGCCAGCAAAAACAATCCAGCTTTGTATGCAGCCATGGTCAAGACAGCGACTATCGATGCACCTACCAAGATGGACATCATCGACTTCAAGGCATCCCGTGAGCTGGTAGCTTTGCCGGGCGGTATGATGGGCCTGGCGGTTGGTGCTGAATATCGCCGTGAATCCTATGACATGCCTTCTCTGGACGGTAGCAAAGATGGTTCCATCAATGCCAGCTATGTAGCGGCAAAGGGTAATGAGACAGTATCTGCGATCTATGCAGAGTTGCTGGCTCCGGTCATCAAGTCTCTTGAATTGTCCGGCGCTCTGCGTTACGACAAATATTCTCACTTCAATTCCGTGACACCAAAAGTCGGTGCCAAATGGACGCCAGTGAAAACATTTGCCTTGCGCGGTACTTACTCTGAAGGCTTCCGTGCACCTAGCGCACCAGAATCCGGTACAGAAAGCTTCAGTGCTGGTACTGCTTCCGTCAGGGATCCGGTACGCTGCCCTAATGGCACACCACTGCCGGGTGCACAGTCTTCTGATTGCGCGGCCACTTTCACAGGCTTCAAAGTCGGCAATCCTAACCTGCAACCAGAAACATCCAAAGGTTACACTCTGGGCGTAGTCTGGGATCCGCTGCCAGACACCAGCTTCGCGATTGACGCATGGAAGATTCGCCGTAACAACGAAATCAACTCCATGTCCTTCCAGCAAGCAGCTGCCTTGCCAGGCGTATTGCGCCAGGATAACAACCTGACCATCAACGGCGTGGTGACACCAGGTACAGGTACTATCATCGGCGGTGCCGCTCCTTATGCCAACTCCAGCTACACTGAAGTCAAGGGTGTGGATCTGAACGCCAAACAGCGTTTCAACCTGGGTGAATACGGCAAGCTGACTGCTGACGTCAACTGGACACATGTTAATTCCTGGTTGCGTGTTGATGGCACCGTACAGCATCAATATGCCGGTACTCATGGTAACTGCGATACATCCAACTGCGCAGGTACACCAAAAGACAAAGTCAACTTTGTACTGGGCTGGGATAGAGGTCCATTGAACATCACTGGCGTTGTCAGCTATCGTGGTTCCATGAAAAACATCCCAGAAGAAGGCCAGCCTTGCGCCAACAAATTTGCTGACGGCACTGATGCGCCAGCAGGTTGCACACTGGCTTCCTTCACGACTCTGGATGTGTCTTTCCGCTACAAAGCAATGAAAAACCTGGAAATCTTTGGTTCCATCGCCAACCTGTTTGACAAGGTTGCACCGCTGGATCCTCTGACTTACGGCGCAATGGGCTTCAACCCTATGGACGGCAGCGGCGCAATCGGCCGTTACTTCAAAGTTGGCCTGAAATACCAATTCAAATAATAAGTAGTTGTAATAAGTAGTAGCGCTGATTAAGGCGATTGAGAGGGCGATGATTTATTCATCGCCCTTTTTTTATCCTTATGCCAAAACCGCCCCGCAAGTTACCAAAGTGCTGTAGTTTCAGATAGGCGTCACACCCACCCGTATCAGACAAGTCAACCTCGCAAACTGCGGGGACACGGCCTTGGATTTTAATTGGGGCGACTACTGAATTAAGTAGTGCTATTATTAACAAATCATATCTTGAATAAAAATGGAGATACATGTCTGCTAAAGCTGATGATTTGTATCGAACACATCAATCCCCAGTATGGCGTGCAGAAGCTAATTTTCTAATAATGGCTAGAGTCGATGACGATGGAGAGTCCCAAAAATGGGAGCAGCTATGGACCAAGAAAATTGATGAACATAAATTTGTTATATGTTGCATTCCCTTTTTTACCTGGGATATGGATTTGGGTGATGAAGTAGAAACTACAAATGACTATGTATTTACCCGCGTCCTAAGGCCATCGGGATATAAAACTCACCGTATCTGGTTTGGCAATTCTCTGGGCACGGATACGAACGAGGTAGCTCAGACTTTGCAGAATGTTGGCGCAGAAGTAGAGTGGTCTTCCAGGAATCTGCTTGCTGTTAGTGCAGCAAGTAAAGATATCAATTGCAATGTATTGAAATATTTGCTACATCAGCATAATCAACAACGGTTGATCTATGAGTCGGTAAGGCCCTGAAATGATTGGGATATTTTAAAGCGGTCTGAAATATCGATTCAAAGAATAAGGTTTGCACCGATTAAGATGATTGGGAGGGCGATGATTTATTCATCGCCCTTTTTTTGTTGTCTTTGGAAAAGCTTGCGATCAATTGCAACAACTTACTAGCCGATTGATAATCAAACAAGTATTGCAAGCAATAAGCGTGCTATTAATTTATTTCAAGGATTTTGCACTGCACACCAAGCGCTATGAGCTAAGTTTTAATAGAGAACTTATGAATAAAATAAAAGAATTTTTCAGTTTATTTGCTGCGTTGCGGCGTAAATTTCACATTATGAAATCATATATCGCTATTTGAAAAATTAAAAAGTCCTGTTAAAATACTTGCGAGAACAAAAAACTAGCCGTAATTTGTCGATTCGCCCCGCGCGTTTCACCCAAACGCGCACCAACAGGAGACCCCTTCTATGTCACCCCAGATAGACCAGGTGCTGGCCCAGGCCGCCAACGATCCCGATGTAGTTGAAACAAATGAGTGGCTGGATGCGCTTGAATCCGTCATAGAGGCCGAAGGCCCTGAACGTGCGCATTACCTGATGGAGCGCATGGTTGACCTGGCGCGTCGTCGTGGTGCCCATATCCCGTTTTCCAGCAATACTGCCTACGTGAATACC
Source organism: Undibacterium sp. GW821-FHT07F11 (assembly GCF_059418665.1). Lineage (NCBI taxonomy): Bacteria > Pseudomonadati > Pseudomonadota > Betaproteobacteria > Burkholderiales > Oxalobacteraceae > Undibacterium > Undibacterium sp. GW821-FHT07F11. The sequence continues at coordinate 76,303 of NZ_JBWKQH010000008.1, read as the reverse complement.
ATTCCTGCTGACCAAGGCGAGCATTGCCCGGGTAACCTGGAAATTGAAGAGCGCCTGCGCTCTTATATGCGCTGGAATGCGATGGCCATGGTGGTCAAGGCTAACCGTGTTGATGGCGATCTTGGCGGCCATCTGTCCAGCTTTGCTTCGCTGGCGAATATGCTGGGCATAGGCTTCAATCATTTCTGGCATGCGCCGACGGAAGATCACGGTGGTGATTTGCTCTACATACAAGGCCATTCTTCCCCTGGTATTTATGCACGCGCTTTCCTTGAAGGTCGTTTGACTGAAGACCAGTTGCTGCATTTCCGTCGCGAAGTTGATGGCAAGGGCCTGTCTTCTTACCCGCATCCAAAACTGATGCCAGACTTCTGGCAATTCCCTACAGTCTCCATGGGCCTGGGCCCGTTGATGGCGATTTATCAGGCACGCTTCCTGAAGTATTTGCATGCACGCGGTATTGCGGACACTGAAAAACGTAAAGTATGGGCATTCTGTGGTGATGGTGAGATGGATGAACCAGAATCCATGGGCGCGATCGGCATGGCTGGGCGCGAACAGCTGGACAACCTGGTCATGGTCGTCAACTGTAACCTGCAACGTCTGGATGGCCCGGTACGTGGCAATGGCAAGATTATCCAGGAGCTGGAATCTGATTTCCGTGGCGCAGGCTGGAATGTCGTCAAAGTCATCTGGGGCAGCGGCTGGGATGAGTTGCTGGCGAAAGACAAAGACGGCATCCTGCAAAAAGTGATGATGGAAACCGTTGATGGCGAGTACCAGAACTACAAAGCCAAGGATGGTGCCTATGTACGCGCCAACTTCTTTGGCAAACATCCAAAATTGCTGGAAATGGTCAGCAAAATGTCGGATGACGACATCTGGCGTCTGACTCGTGGTGGGCATGATCCACACAAGATTTACGCAGCATTCAAAGTCGCCCAGGAAAACAAAGGACAGCCTACCGTCATCCTGGCGAAGAGTATCAAGGGCTTTGGCTTTGGCAAATCTGGCGAAGCACGCAACACTGCACACAATACCAAGAAGCTTGACGACGAAGCCATCAAGGCCATGCGTGACCGCTTCCAGTTGCCGATCGCTGATGCTGAATTGCCAGCTATCCCATTCTTCAAACCGGCTGACGACACGCCAGAAATGCAATATCTGCATGCGCGCCGTAAAGAGCTTGGTGGTTATTTGCCACAACGCCGTCAAAAAGCCGACGAGGCTTTGGTGGTGCCAGAACTGACAGCCTTCCAGGCCATGCTGGAACCAACGGCAGAAGGCCGTGAAATTTCCACGACTGCCGCTTATGTCCGTATCCTGACTGCCTTGCTGCGCGATGCCAGCCTGGGTCAGCGCGTGGTGCCTATCATGGTCGATGAATCGCGTACTTTTGGTATGGAAGGTCTGTTCCGCCAGATCGGTATTTTCAGCCAGGTGGGGCAGTTGTATGAACCGGTCGATAAAGACCAGGTCATGTACTACCGTGAAGACAAGGCCGGTCAGATTTTGCAAGAGGGTATCAATGAAGCCGGTGGTATGAGTTCATGGATCGCTGCGGCGACTTCCTACTCGACCAATAACCGCGTGATGATCCCGTTCTATACCTATTACTCGATGTTCGGTCTGCAACGTATTGGCGATCTGGCCTGGGCTGCTGGCGATATGCGTGCACGTGGCTTCCTGCTCGGCGGTACTGCCGGTCGTACGACACTGAATGGTGAAGGCTTGCAGCATGAAGATGGTCATAGCCATGTATTGGCATCCACCATCCCTAACTGTATTCCTTACGATCCGACCTTTGCGCATGAAGTAGCAGTCATCATGCATGATGGCCTGCGCCGCATGGTGACCGATCAGGAAGATGTGTTCTACTACATCACTCTGATGAATGAAAACTATAGCCACCCAGGTTTGAAAGCCGGTCAGGAAGAGGGCATCATCAAGGGTCTGTACCAATTGCAAAAATCCGAACAAACCACCAAGCATCGCGTGCAACTGATGGGCTCAGGCACTATCTTGCGCGAAGTGATAGCCGGTGCTGAGTTGCTGCAAAATGACTGGGGTATTGCTGCCGATGTCTGGTCTGCACCATCCTTCACCCTGCTGGCCCGTGATGGCCAGGATGCTGAACGCTGGAACATGCTGCACCCGACTGCAGAAGCACGCGTGCCTTATATCGCCCAGTGCCTGAAAGACACGGCTGGCCCTATCGTCGTCGCGACCGACTATATGCGCACCTTTGCTGAACAGGTACGTGCCTTTATACCGAAAAACCGTAGCTACAAGGTCTTGGGTACGGATGGTTTTGGCCGTTCTGATTCCCGCGCCAAATTGCGTGAATTCTTTGAAGTCAACCGTTACTTCGTGGTCATCGCTGCGTTGAAGACATTGGCTGATGAAGGTGCCTTGTCTGCATCTGTAGTGGCGCAGGCGATTGCCAAATACGGTATCAATGCAGATAAACCTAATCCGGTTACTGTGTAATTTTACGTCTGACACCCACTAACATTTCCTGCCTCTCTCATTTTCAGGGAGAGGCAGGATGAGCGTGAAGACAGGGTAAAACCTGGCTTCACCCCAACCGCCCTGTGACAGCGCAGGGCGACAATGGAGAAAACTATGAGTAGCGTAGAAGTCAAAGTACCGGATATTGGTGATTTCAAGGAAGTTGAAGTCATTGAGCTGATGGTCAAAGTCGGCGACACCATCAAGGTGGATCAGTCACTGATCACCGTAGAATCAGATAAAGCCAGCATGGAGATTCCATCCAGCCATGCCGGTGTAGTTACAGAAATTAAAGTCAAAGTGGGCGACAAGGTTGCTGAAGGTTCTCTGCTGGTCGTGGTTGATGCTGCGGCAAGTGCTGCAGCTCCAGCAGCGACACCTGCGGCTGTTCCGGCTGCATCACCAGCGCCAGTAGCTGCAACGCCAGCACCAGCGGCTCCGGCACCTGCAGCCTCCGCACCTGCTCCAGTTGCAGCGACGGCAGCACCTATAGCAACAGCCAGCGCAGGCAAGGCCCATGCTTCACCATCCATACGCAAATTTGCGCGTGAACTGGGTGTTGATCTGAGCCGCGTCGCCGGTTCCGGTCAAAAAGGCCGTATCACGCAAGAAGATGTACAAAACTTCGTCAAGGGCATCATGGCTGGCAGCACTGCTGTTGCTGCGGTTTCTGCTCCGGCAAAAAATGGTAGTGGCGTCGGTCTCGATGTATTGCCATGGCCATCGCTGGATTTCAGCAAGTTTGGTGCGACCACGACGTCACCTTTGTCACGCATCAAAAAACTCAGTGGCCCGAATCTGCACCGCAACTGGGTGATGATCCCGCATGTCACGCAATTTGATGAAGCAGATATCAGCGACCTCGAAGAGTTCCGTAAATCTTCGAATGAAGCCTTGGTCAAATCCGGCGTCAAACTGACGATGCTGGCTTTCGTCATCAAGGCCAGTGTTGCAGCGCTCAAAAAATTCCCGGCATTTAATTCTTCGCTCGATGCGACAGGTGAAAACCTGATCCTGAAGCAGTATTACAACGTCGGCTTTGCAGCAGATACGCCTAACGGCCTGGTCGTGCCTGTTGTTAAAAACGCAGACCAGAAAACCCTGTCGCAAATCGCTGTTGAAATGGGTGAGCTGTCAGCCCAGGCGCGCGATGGCAAGTTGAAACCTGCTGACATGCAGGGCGCAACCTTCACCATATCTTCACTCGGTGGTATCGGTGGCACGGCGTTCACGCCTATCATCAATGCGCCTGAAGTGGCGATCCTGGGCTTGTCCAAATCCAGTATCAAGCCGGTGTGGGATGGCAAGCAATTCCAGCCGCGCCTGATGCTGCCTTTGTCGTTGTCATATGACCATCGCGTCATTGATGGTGCCATGGCTGCCAAGTTCACCGCTTATCTGGCTGATGTATTGGCTGATCTGCGTAAAACCTTGCTGTGAACGGAGAACAGACTATGAGCACTATCGAAGTCAAAGTACCCGATATCGGTGATTTCAAGGAAGTTGAAGTCATAGAATTGCTGGTCAAGGTGGGCGATACCATCAAGGTTGATCAATCACTGGTCACTGTAGAATCCGACAAAGCCAGTATGGAAATCCCGTCCAGCCATGCCGGTGTCATCAAGGAATTGAAAGTCAAACTCGGTGACAAGATTGCCGAAGGCAGTTTGTTGCTGGTCATAGAAGCTGAAGGAGCTGCGGCAAGTGCAGCGCCTGCTCCGGCAGTTGCGACCGCTCCTGCGCCAACATCAGCACCCGCCGCCGCGCCTGCCGCAGCAGCACCTGCCGGGCCTGTCGGCATCGTCGAAGTCAAAGTCCCTGATATTGGTGATTTCAAGGAAGTTGAAGTCATCGAAGTCATGGTCAAGGTTGGCGACAGCATCAAGGTTGACCAGTCGCTGATCACCGTTGAATCTGACAAAGCCAGTATGGAAATTCCATCCAGCCATGCCGGTACTGTAAAAGAAATCAAGGTCAAGGTTGGTGACAAGGTTGCTGAAGGAAGCTTGCTGTTGCTGGTCGAAGCCGCAGGCCAGGCAGCGTCTGCTCCTGCTGTTGCCGCTCCAGCAGCAACTGCACCTGCTGCTGCTCCAGCTGTCCCTGCGCCAATCGCTTCCGGTTACACCGGCAAGGTCGATGTTGAATGCGACATGATGGTATTGGGCGCTGGCCCTGGCGGTTACTCCGCCGCCTTCCGTTCTGCTGATCTGGGCATGAATACGGTGCTGGTCGAGCGTTATTCTACGCTGGGCGGCGTTTGCCTGAATGTAGGCTGCATCCCATCCAAGGCACTGCTGCACGTGGCTGCCGTGATTGATGAAACTGCATCCATGGCAGCACATGGCGTGACATTTGCGAAGCCAGAAATCGATATCGACAAACTGCGCGGCTACAAGGAAAGCGTCATCAAGAAAATGACGACTGGCCTGAATGGCATGGCAAAAGCCCGCAAGGTCAATGTAGTGCAGGGTGTGGGCCAGTTCCTCAGCCCTAACCATATCGAAGTCACCGCGGCGGATGGCAGCAAGAAAACCGTGCAGTTTAAGCAGGCAATTATTGCCGCTGGCTCTTCTGTCGTGAACCTGCCTTTCGTACCCGCTGATCCACGCATTGTTGACAGCACAGGCGCGCTGGAATTGCGCCAGATACCAAAACGCATGCTGGTCATCGGTGGTGGCATCATCGGCCTGGAAATGGCAACTGTGTATTCCACCCTGGGTTCACGCATTGATGTCGTCGAAATGCTGGATGGCCTGATGCAGGGCGCAGATCGTGACATGGTCAAGGTTTGGCAAAAATTCAATGAAAAACGTTTTGACAACATCATGTTGAAGACCAAAACGGTTGCTGTTGAAGCGCTGCCAGAAGGCATCAAGGTCACATTTGAAGCGGCAGAAGCAGGCGGGACTGCACCGGCACCCCAAGTCTATGACCTGGTACTGGTGGCGGTAGGCCGCAGCCCCAACGGCAAGAAGATTGCCGCTGACAAGGCGGGTGTGGCAGTGACTGACCGTGGTTTCATCAATGTCGATAAACAAATGCGCACCAATGTGCCGCATATCTTTGCGATTGGTGATCTGGTTGGTCAACCCATGCTGGCACACAAGGCTGTGCATGAAGCCCATGTCGCTGCAGAAGCAGCTTCCGGTGAAAAAGCTTACTTCGATGCCAGTGTCATTCCATCAGTTGCCTACACCGACCCTGAAGTCGCATGGGTAGGTATGACAGAAGATGAAGCCAAGGCCAAAGGCGTCAAGCTTGAAAAAGGTCATTTCCCTTGGGCGGCGTCTGGCCGTGCAGTGGCCAATGGCCGTGATGAAGGCTTCACCAAGTTGCTGTTCGATGCAGAGACCAAGCGCATCGTCGGTGGCGGCATCGTTGGCACGCATGCCGGTGACATGATAGGCGAGATCGCCCTGGCTATAGAGATGGGCGCAGATGCGGTGGATATAGGCAAAACCATCCATCCTCATCCTACCCTGGGTGAATCGATAGGCATGGCGGCTGAAGTGTATAAAGGTGTCTGTACTGACTTGCCACCGCAGCGCAAGAAATAAGTGAATTTGCTGTAAAGATAGCCCTGATGCATAAAAAGCATCAGGGCTTTTTGTATTCATGGCCATTGAACTCTGGTTTTCTGAACTTGTTCTGCAAACGGTAGTCAAAACGCTGCTTTTTGAGCTATCTTTGCGTGTTGGTAAAACGTAGCTCCATAGAATCTGATCAAGCTCCCTTACAATAAAATATTACAGGTGGTGCAACCATGAAAACCTTTGTACGCAGCACGCTGGCCATTACGCTGGCAACTGCATTTCTCCCTGCTATTTCTGTTCATGCACAGGATAAAGCTGCTCCGACAACTACGGCAGCTAAAGCAGCCAAGCCAGGACAAAAAATGGCAGACCTGCTGCCATTTCACGCAACAGAAAAGCTCTTGCCCAATGGCCTGAAAATCATCATCGTGCCGACTGGCTTGCCTAACATCATCTCTCTGCATATCCCGGTACAGACGGGTTCGCGCAATGAGATAGAAGAGGGCAAATCCGGTTTTGCCCATTTCTTTGAACACATGATGTTTCGCGGTACCAAGGATATTCCGGCAGACAAGTACAAAGACATATTGACCGCCACTGGCGCACGGCAAAATGCGTATACCAGCGACGACCTGACCAACTATCACACGACATTTTCCAAGGAAGACCTGGAAACCATGCTGAGGGTAGAAGCAGACCGTTTCCAGAACCTGTCCTATAGCGAAGCTGATTTCAAGACAGAATCGCGCGCGGTACTGGGTGAATACAATAAAAATAGCGCCAATCCCATCAGCAAGCTGTTTGAAGTCATGCGTGATGCGGCTTACCAGAAACATACCTACAAACACACCACCATGGGCTTTCTCAAGGATATTGAGGATATGCCCAATCAATATGCTTATTCCAAGGTGTTCTTTGACCGCTGGTACCGCCCTGAGCGTACCACCGTCATCATCGCTGGTGATGTAGAGCCGCAGAAAGCCATTGCCCTGGTCGAGAAATACTGGGGTAAATGGCAGCGAGGCAAGGTGCAGCCTGCTGTCCCGGCAGAACCACCAGCGACAGGTGCGATCTACAAACATGTGCCATGGCCCAGCCCTACCTTGCCGTATGTGACGGTGGCTTTCCATGCGCCAGCTTTTTCTGAAGTGAACAAAGAACATGCCGCCCTTCGTCTGCTGCTGAACCTGTCATTCGGTTCTACCTCAGCCCTGAACAAGCGCTTGCAGCAGGATGAGCAAAAGGTCGATCAGTTGTTTGACTTTACGCCAGACAATGTTGACCCTGGCCTGGCGACCATAGGTGCACGGGTCAAGAAGCCGGAAGACGTGGTGTATGTGCGCGATGCCATCCTCAAAACCGTTGCTGGTATCACGACGAAACCATTGTCTGACAAAGAACTGGCCGACGCCAAGTCTGCACTCAAATATGGTGTGATACGCACGCTGGACAATACCGAGCAAATCGCCTCTACCCTGGTGCGCTTTGTTCATTACAAGCGTTCTTACGCGACCATGAATCAGTTCTATCAGCTCATGGACAGCCTGACGCCAGCCGACTTGCAGGCTGCGGCGAAAAAATACTTGAGCGATGACAGCATGATCGTCACCACGCTGTCGAATGCAGCATTGCCTGCCGAGGTCAGCCAGTTGCCCAAGCTGGCCAGCTTTGCCGACAAGAGCACAGGCAGCAAGCTCGACATGCTGGTACAAAAATCAGCTTTGCCACAGATACGCTTCAAGCTGGTGTTCAATGCCGGTGCTGCCAATGACCCGGCAGGCAAGGAAGGTCTGGCAGCCCTGACCGCAGCCATGGTCGATGCGGCCGGTTCCAAAGATCGCAAGATTGATGAAATCAAGAAGGCCTTGTTTCCGCTGGCGGCCAGCTTCAATGGCCTGACCGACAAGGAAATGACGACCTTTAGCGGTTCCGTGCACAAAGACAAATGGGATGATCTGATCAATATCGCCCTGCCGCAATTGCTGGAACCAGGTTTCCGTGAAGAAGATTTCCGCCGTCTCAAGGATGCGCAAAAGAATGCCCTGACACTGGATCTGAAGGACAACAACGAAGAAGAGCTCGCCAAAGAACGCCTGCAAACCAATGTGTTTGCAGCATCACCGTATGACCACCCTGTGCTGGGTACGATCAAGGGCATAGATGCGATTACGCTGGATGATGTCAAACAGTTCTGGAAACAAGCTTATACCAAGGGCGCGCTGAAGGTCGGTATTTCCGGTGATGTTACAGAAGCGATGCAGGTTTCCTTGCAGCAAACCCTGGCGAAATTGCCAGAAGGCGCAGGCATTGCCCGCATTGCCGCACCTGTGGGCAAGGTCAGCAAGGGGCTGGAAGTGGAGATCATAGAAAAGAATACGCGGGCAACCGCTATCTCTTTGGGGCAGCCCATCACGGTGACGCGTGCGCACCCTGATTTTGCCGCTTTGTGGCTGGCCAAGACCTGGTTGGGTGAACACCGTGCCAGCTCATCCCATTTGTATCAGCGCATACGTGAAGTACGCGGTATGAATTATGGTGACTATGCCTATATCGAAGCCTTCCCTGGAGGCATGTTCCAGTTCTTCCCGACTGCCAACAGGGCGCGTCAGTCGCAACTGTTCGAAATCTGGATACGTCCGGTCGCGCCGGAAAATGCCCAGATGGCCATACGTGTTGCGCTTACCGAGTTCGACAGAATGGTCAACAATGGACTGAGCAAGGAAGAGTTTGAGATTACCCGTGCCTATCTGATGAAGAATGTTTTCATGATGACGGCCACCCAGGACCAGCAGCTAGGCTATGCCATGGATTCGCAATGGCACCATACGCCAGAATTCACCAAGATGATGCGTGACAACCTGAGCAAGCTGAGTCTGGCAGATGTCAACGCTGCCATCAAAAAGCATTTGTCGGCAGAAAACCTGTCCGTCGTCATCATCGCCAAAGATGCTGCCGACCTGAAGGCAAAACTGGTGGTGGATGCTGAATCGCCGATCAAATACAATTCCGACAAACCCAAGGAATTGCTGGATGAAGACCAGATCATAGGCAAGCGCAAACTCAATATCAAGGCAGAAGCTGTCAGCATTACACCAGCAAGCAAGGTGTTTGCTGATTAAATACGATTAGCCAGGAGTAGTAAAAAAGCCCTGCGATAAATCATGATCGCAGAGCTTTTTTTACATGTGGATATGGCTAAAAATTAAGCTGCTTTTTGCACGATCAAACCTATGGATGTCACCACGTATTTTTCTATCTGCAAACGCAGGTGCGTATCTTGTATGTAAGGTGCCATGTCTACATGGCCATCTGCATAGCCATCGCCTTCATCCCAATCCATGTCTATCTGGTGACCTTGTGATTGCAGGGTAGTGATGATATCTTCGATATCGCGCTTCCGGAATAAGACAGTTGAGCCAGCATCAACGGTATCCTCATTCGATGACATATTGAATTCTGTCGTGTGGACTGCAATGCCGCCAGGCTTCAGGCAGTGCATGGCATTGTAGACAAATTGCTTGCCATGTTCGAGTGAACCCAGATGCTCAAAGGCGCAGGATGACCAGAGGAAATCGAATTTGCCATGCAGTTCTTCACTGATATTGTTCATATCGGCAAATTTGAATTCAACCAGCCTGCGTAATTCTTTTTCATCACAGAGATTACGCTGGTTGATGGCTTCAAAGCCATTCGCATGCTGGGTGGAGTCGACCCAGCCCTTGGCCTGTGCTTCTTCAGTGAACAAATCTGTGGCGATGATGTTCGCTCCATGTGCCGCGAAGATGGCGGTCAAAGGTTCAGTGCCGACAGCAAATCCCAGACCCAGCTGTCCTTCCTGCAGCATGCCGCGCTCTTTTAACGCCTGAGTGATAAAGGCCCACTCCCAGATTTTTCTGTGCATGTGACCTGGCCTGTCGCCCATGCGCGCGGTCCAGTACTGGAAAACTTCCGTGCGCATCATCTGTTCTGTGCACATGGATGATTTCAGCACTTCTGTGCGGGCGGGTGGAGGTGACTCCAGATAGTCGTGGCTTGGTTTGAAACCATCTTGCCAGGCACGTACAGGGACGAGTGGGTCTTCACGCTCAACATGCACTGGTGCTACAGGCTCAACCGGAGTCACGACAGGCGCAGGCATTTCTACCGGTGTTGGCCTCACAAATTGCTGCCGGATTTTTGCCGCCAACCCGGATTGCCGGAATTCAGTCGGGAGTGCACGCCAGACCGGTAAAACCAATTTCAAAATACTGGATTTCATGAGGTAAATCTTAGCTTGAATTGAGTAAACTGCGCTTATGCCATATCCGGCCAAGTCGAGCGCCTGATACCATTCTTCCTATAATAGCAATTGATTTGCCAGTCTGACTATTAAATTTTTCAATTGACAGAGTAATCATTAAGATGGGCTGGAGTTAATAACAAGGTGAGCATTGGATGGATGCTGAAAAGTATCCTCAAAATAAATCCCGTACTTCGTATAAGAATGCTGCCTTGAACTATAATTTTTAGTAATATTGATCTACGACAATCAGGAAAGCCACAAGATGAATACAGCCACTAGCGTTGACAGTTTCACTTGTCCTGAATTTCTGGCAATGGAGCGTAGCATTATTGACGACTTTGTCGATTGCACACGCGAAGCTTGCGAAGAAGCCGAGGCCTGCGTCAAAGAATTGAATAATCAAGGCGGTACTGCTTATGTGCACCGCCTTTTCCGCGCCATGCATTCACTCAAGGGCAATTGCCAGATGGTGGGATTGGTTCCCTTCGTTGAGTTATTGCACAGGGTTGAAGAGATCGTCGCCAGGGTCAGGGCTGAACAAGACCCTTATTTTCGCGAGTTGGGTGAATTTCTGTTGCTGGCCATCGATGAAGTCGAGGATTTGCTCAACGACTTGATTGCCAATGGCCACACCAGCGATGTCAGGCTCAAGAAGTTGTATGAACTGTGCGATGCATTGCAAAAGACCAGCAGCAAAGGTTTTCAAGCGCAGCAATTCAAGGATGCGATTGCTTTGCTCGATGGTAAGGTCGCCAATAAGGAAAATACCCCGAAAGCTCCAAAGGTATTGCTGGAATTATCGGATGACATGGCAATGATGTACAAGTTTGCCCAGCAAATAGATAATCTCAGCATCTATAGAAAAAATCGCAGTGAGCAAGCCGCGCAATTAACCGAAGCCCTGAATGAGGCCCTGGGTTTGCCAGTAGATGCGAGGCAATTGAAGGCTGCCTCCTTGATGCATGATGTGGGTATGGGCTTTATCCCGCATAGTATCTTTAACAAGGAAGCGGGCTTATCCAGGGAAGAACTGAAAATAGTACAGGAGCATGTGGTGACCGCCAGCCAGATACTCTTGCGCTTTGGCGACTGGGATGAAGCGGCCCGTATCGTACTGGACCATCACGAACGCTATGATGGCTCTGGCTATCCAAATGGCTTGCAGGGACAGCAAATACATTCTGGTGCACGGATGTTGGCGATAGTAGATACCTTTTGCTCTATCACCAATGAGCGGTCTGACCGTAGTTACAAGCGTAGTTTGCTGAGTGCGATTTCCGAAATCAACGCCAATATTGAAAGCCAGTTCGACCCCGCCATGGTAGAGATGTTTAATGATGTGGTACGCAAGCTGATCGCCAGACAATAATTCTTTAATCATGCAGACAGTATGCAGATAAGTAAAGTACCTGACATTTCACACAAGGATGTGGCTCTACGCAATATACGCCGCAGTGATGCTGAAGCCTGGTATGCCTATCTCAAGAATCCGGATGTGATCAGACATACCAGTTGGAACCTCAGTGCGGCAAAAGATTTGTTGCCACAGTTTGATGTGTATGAAAGCGATGAGCCTGATACACCCGTTCGCCTTGCCATCGTCACCAAAACAGAGGACAGATTGGTAGGCACGATAGGTTTTCATACTATCTCCAGTGTCAATCGCAGTGCAGAGCTTGCCTATGATCTGGCACCTGAATACTGGGGTAAGGGCATCATGCAAGCCGCAGCAACGGTGCTTTGTGACTGGGGTTTTCATGAAGCTGTTTACAACCGTATCCAGGCAACTGTGCTTGAAAGCAATTTCCATTCAATACAACTGCTGGAACGCCTGAGCTTCGGGCGTGAAGGTTATCTGCGGGCCTTCCGCATGGTGCGTGGTACACCGGGCAATTTCTGGATGTATTCCCGCTTGCATCCCGATATTGCCAGCCAATAAACAAATTGCTGTAACGCTATGGTGAGATTGGGCAAGCTTGAGAAAGACAGAGCAAGACTGTTTTTTTCATGCAAAGCTTGTTGCTTAGTGTTGGACATATGCTTGTGGCTTGAGTTAGGCTGGCATAGAACAGTCTCGCAATCAATTTGAGATGCACTGATTCAATTGCCAGCAATCGCCTGCAACGGCCAGCAAAGACCAGGAACGCAAGCATGTTGTTAAAACGCTCAAAAGAAGAAGTGGTCTTGCTCATGCTTTGTGGTCTGAGCATACCTAGCATCCTTCCCTTTGGCATTGTGCGCTTGTTCCAGGGTAATTTGCTGATGGCAACGGTTGATCTCTTGATCGTGCTTGGCATGTTGTGCATCATGGTATTTGTCTGGCGCACACGACGCGTCCGTCTTGCCGGGATTGCCGTCACTGTGTTTTATTCCATGGGCATGTTGGCGGCTGTGTATGTCAAAGGCGTTCCTATCGTGTACTGGGTTTATCCCACGATGATTGCCGCCTTCTTCATACTCAGGGCTAAAGAAGCCCTGATGATCAATAGTGTATCTTTGCTATGTCTGATTGCTATCCTGCGTGGTGCGATGCTGCTACTGGATATATCCAGCCTCGTCGTCACGCTGGTGTTGATCAATCTGTTTGCCTACATCTTCTCTGACCGCACCAGTCTCCAGCATTTTGAATTGAACCAGCAGGCAGAAAAAGACTTTTTAACCGGAGCCGGTAATCGTCGCGCTTTTGACAAGCAACTGCAAACCATCTGCGCCAAGGATGGTGTGCAGGCTGACGTTTGCATATTGATACTTGACCTTGATCATTTCAAGAGAATTAATGATCAGTTTGGTCACATGGTGGGCGATCAGGTCCTGATACAATTTTGTGCGTTGTTACGCTCACGCATACGGACAGCGGACAGTTTTTTTCGCTATGGCGGTGAAGAGTTCGTCGTCATTGCCATGGGCATAGGTGATATTGCTGCTGCACGCTTTGCTGAAGAATTGCGCTCACTGGTAGAGAAATCACAATTGCTGCGTGACTATCCTGTCACAGTATCAATAGGCGTGGCAAAGAAAATGACCGGAGAAGATGGCGAAGCCTGGTTCCAGCGTGCTGACGCCAAGCTTTATGAGGCAAAGCTGTCCGGGCGCAATGCAGTACGCGTGGCCCGGGAGGACGGGGTTTGATTAATTCTGCTTGTCCGGGTTATCGACGATAGCCGTACCTTCATTTTCTATGACGATCTGCTTTTCCAGCTCACTGTCCGGGCGATAACTCCAGGCTGGCATGAATAGCAGCACAAATAAAGAAGCCAGTGCCGTAATGACACTGATCCAGATGACAAACTGGTTGGCAGCGACGCGTTCAGGGTAGATGTGGGTGACTGCACCCAGGCCTATGGCATTGGCGGCAGCCACCAGTACTGCACAGGCATAATCCTGAAAGCGCCTGGCCTTGTTGGCGCTTTTGGCCCAACGCGGGTCGGTGTTATAGCTGGGCAGATGCAGGTGGGCGTCTTCCAGTCTTTCCAGCGTGGCCAGGAAATGGCGCAAATTCGTGATTGAGCGTTCTGCTTTGTAATTCAAGAATGTCAGGCAAATCGACGCCACGGGAAAACCCATGACCAGCCATTCTACTGGCAACTTGCTGCTGGGCTCACCCGGTTTCAGGGCCACCAGCGCGGCCAGCAGGCTCACTACCAGCGTTACGTACAGGGCCAGCGCCTGATGTCTTTGTGCTATGCGGGTATTGACTTCCTGGTTGGCGGCGATGAAACGATAATTGGCATCAACATGGGATTTTGACATGGGCGGCTTTCAGCGATTTGGAGCAAGCCGCCATTATCGCTTAATTTTTCGCTGAAATTCATACTGAAACTGCCCATCCCTACACTCAAAATGCCCAGGTAGCAGAAATGTAGGCTGTTTTGCTATCTGGTAGTTGCGCGATTATTGCTTTGCTGGGTCCGCCATAAATACGCAAACCACCATTGATACTGATGCGGTCACCCTGCCAGCCCAGTGCCGCGGTGATGATGCGGCCATTGTCCTCTGGCGTCCACAATACGTCCAGCGAGGGTTGCCAGTCATTCTTTTGCCAGCTCCAGCGTGCAAACACATTCTTGCTACGGATATTGCCAGAGGCCGACAGCGCCTGGTTTTGCCAGGCCAGGTTATAGCCAATCACTTGCTGCATTTGCGGTAAATAATTGACGCTGCCCTGCAAAGCCAGGTTGCGCTTGTTCCAGTCTTGCCACTCGCGGTCTGACAAGGCTGTGCCATCCCACCAGACTTCGAGGAAAAAACTGTGCTGAGATTCTGTAGTGTAGTTTGCACCCAGCATGGCTTGCGCGACATTGCTTTGTGTATTGTTTTGCCATGGGCTGGTACGCTGTAATAGAGTAAGCGGGGTAGTATCTGCATTCATGCGCAGGCCCGTATTTTTTTGCATGAAACGTAAGGAGCCGTGGACCTCCATTTCATCTGTTGCCACCCAGGATGCAGCAGCTCCCAAGCTACCACCACTCTTTTGACCATAACGGCCAAAGCCATGCAAATCAACGCCACCAGCATGGTGATAAACCCGTGCTGCCAGTGCCTGTTCATCTGCTACGTCCGTCGTCGCAGCGTGACCTGGATTGACCCAGACCATCGTCACTGAGGTATTCGCGTTGAAGTAATCAAGGCTGGCCAAAGGTTTGCCTATGACGGTAGTGCTGATCAGCGAACGACGCTTTTCCTGTGCCACCACGTCATTAGGGCGAAAGCCATAACCCACATCCCAGGCGATGGTTTTTTTGCCCGCGCTGAACTGCCATGCACCATCGCCAAGGCTGCCGTACAGTTCATTGAGCCAGGCTGTGGACTGGGTACGCCCGCCATCATTCATCTGCCCCTGCAAGGTGGCGACAGCGTTAATGCCTTTGCCACTGGCGCGCAATTCGGTTTCTACTACACCCAGTTGTGTATTCTTGCTGGATAAGCCAGGTGCCAGTTGATTGGCAATTGCCAAAGGACTGGCGCTGTTGCTGGAATAGCTGTTGACCAGGCCACGTACTTGGCCACTGAAGTCTGCATCCTCAGCCATGACACAAGCTGGTGCGCACAGCAGGGCAGCCAGCACACTGCTCAGTGCTTGGGTCTTAAGATAGTACATGATTACTCCAGGCTGGGATTTTTGGCCAGGAACATGGGATTCAGCCATTGTTCAGGTACGGTTTTTTGCTTGCGGCCCAGATAGCGCACCCGCGTTTCTTTGTGGCTGCTCAATTGGTCAAGCAAAAACATTTCTGTCACTGCTGTTGGTGCCTGTGGTTTGTCAAATACAAAGCGGGCTTGCTTCGCGAGTTTTTCTGACTGCACATATAAATCTGCCTTGATGGGTTCATGACGGGTCTTGCCCAGCCATACCTCGATGCGCTGATAGGCGACAGACTTGCGTACTGCATTCAGGCTCAGGTGCACACAGACTTTGTCGTCGCATTTTTCTTCGCCTATGATTTTGCCCGTGTAATCCTGGGCCCAGCTCATGGTGGCGACGTCGCCTATGGACGCATCCCCCAGTAGTTTTTGCATGGGTGTAATGCGCAAAGGTCGCTGGCTGCCGGGCAAAAGCATCCAGAAATCATCACCCAGCATCAAGACTTTTTGGCCTTTTTCTGCCGGGCTTTTCATGAGCACCAGAGATTGATGATTGACCTGTGAAAACACCAGGTAATTTCTTTCTTTTTCCTTGCTGCCATCCTTGGCAAAGGTAGTGATTTCAGTCTCTACCTGCATGTTTTCTGTACCGACCCTGAACTGATCGGCAGCTTTCAAGATATCACTGACTTCATCTGCCCTGGCGAGACCTGTTGTTGCTGCCAGCAGTAAAGCAGCAATATGTATAGTTGTTTTCATTTTTATTCCTGTCTTAGTTATGTGCCAGCGCATCGACAATAGGTTGGCGCAGGGTTTTGCGGGCGATGAAAGCTGACGACAGCATCGACAAGGCAATCATCATGAACACGGTGATGGCATACATGGCTGCATCTATCGTGATCAGTAAGGGGTAGCCGCTGGAGCGTCCGGGTGGTGGTGGCATTTCTACGGGAAACACCATGAGCAGCAACGCAACGGTGATCGCCAGCAAGGCACCGGCGACGGCACCTGTGCCGCCCAGTATCATTCCTTCAAAAGAAAAGCTGCGTATCAGTTGCCCTGGCAAAGTACCCATGGCTCGCAGTGTGCCAACTTCACGTGTGCGTTCTATGATGGCCATGGCCATGGCATTGGCAACCACGAACACCACGATGACACTGATGATGGCACCGAGGGCACCAAAGATGCGGTTATATAAATCACGTACAGATTTATAAAAGAAGGCTTGTTCCAGCCAGTTTTGTACTGTCAGTTCCGGGAAGACTGTTGCCAGTCTGGCTTGCGCAGGCAAGGTCGCATTCATGGAGTTCAGGAATACACCGAGGCTGGAGATACGCTGGGTATTCAAGAGCTTTTGTGCAGTCTTGATATTCGAGTACACCAGACGCTTATCCAGGTCAGGCACACCGGTGGATACCAGACCCTTGACGGTGACATCAACCGCATTCAGGGCGCCATCGGTAGTACTGGCCATCAGTGTCAGACTGCTGCCGGGTTTGGCCTTCAGGCTGCGTGCCAGTGCGTCACCCAGGACGATTTCTGCCTCTGCTGATTCGGTTTGCAGGAGCTCCCCTTCTTTCAATGTCAGGGTTGGGCCCTTGACCGAGAATTCAGCATCGGGGTCTATGCCTACTGCCATCATGATGGTGGACTTGTCGCCATTGCTGATCAGGCCGCTATATTCTATGCGTGGCAAGACATAGCGCACGGCTGGGTCTGTCAGCAACTTGCTTTGCAGTGCCGCAGCATTCTCCAGACCATATTGCAGTGGCACATCCTGGTCACTGGTGAAGTGCTGGGGTTTGCCTATGGTCAGATGGCCGGTGCTGCGGGCAGATATCTGCGCCAAGCCTTCATACGTCGAATAGGCAAAACCACCAGCCAGCAGAATGGCCGCTGTACCTAGCGCAGCGATGACCACGGTAATGGCAGAACGGCGGCGGTTGCGCAGGGT
This sequence comes from Undibacterium sp. GW821-FHT07F11, assembly GCF_059418665.1. NCBI lineage: Bacteria > Pseudomonadati > Pseudomonadota > Betaproteobacteria > Burkholderiales > Oxalobacteraceae > Undibacterium > Undibacterium sp. GW821-FHT07F11. The sequence goes on along the minus strand of NZ_JBWKQH010000008.1, from coordinate 58,941 downwards.
ATTGTAAAAGGCAAATTTGAGCCAGCTGAGTTTCATTGCAATCTCCCATCCAGCAGAGACACAATGCGGTCACTGCGGCTAGTCAGGCGGTTATCATGGCTGGCGATGATGAAGGCCACGCCTTCGGCATGACCACGCTCACGCATCAAGTCCAATACCTGGTCGGCGGTGTGCGAATCCAGGCTGGCAGTCGGTTCATCGGCAATCACCAGACTGGGGCGCTTGATGAGTGCGCGGGCAATCGCTACCCTCTGACGCTGCCCACCAGACAATGCATCTGGCAAATGCTGGGCATGTTCATGCAGGCCAACTGCCTTCAATTGCGCAGCTACACGCTCACGCCGTTCTGTTGCCGGTACACCGGTCAGGAAGAGCGGGTAATCGACATTTTCAGCCACCGTCATGACAGGCACAAGATTAAAGTTCTGGAAGATAAAACCTATGGTGTCGCGTCTTTGCAGTGTCTTTTGCGTTTCACTGTATTCATTGATGTTGACACCGTTGAGCAGGATGTCGCCAGCGTCGGCATGGTCTATCAGCCCGCACAGGTTCAGGATGGTGCTCTTGCCACTGCCGGACGGGCCGGTCAGTGCCAGCAATTCACCACGCTGCAGTGTCAGGTCTACACCTTGCAATGCCTTGACGACGTGGGCACCGAGTTGATAGGTCTTATGAACTGCATGCAGTTCTATTGCAGGTGCCAGGCTCATGATGGAATACCTTTCAACATGGCCTTGGCTGCTTCTGCCTGTGGTGCATTTTGTTTGACCACTTCATTCAGGTAACGCTTGGCATCTTCAGGGCGTTTTTGTTCATTCGCCAGACTGGCAGCGCGCATCAGCACCGAACCACGAAAACCTGGTTCTGCCTTGTCGAATTGCTTGTGTTCCAATACTTCGTTGAGGAGTTTTGCCCCACGCGGTCCGCGGTTCATAAAGGCAGGCACTGCCAGGAAAGTGCTGGCGGCAACATACTTGACTTCCAGTATTGCTGGTGTGCTGCCATGGCTCTGAGCGCTTTCGTTGGCGGCAGCGAGTTGCAGGGCTTTTTCCAGCATGGCCATGCCGTCTTCTGCATAAGACATTTTCTTCCATGGGAACATGGTGGTCACTGCCAGTTTGCCCGTGCTGGCACCAGCGTAAGCCATGATCAAAGGACTGGCAGGGTCTTGCTTGAGTAATTCATTGAAGGCATTGGCAGCAGCTTCTTCACTACCTTTGCCAGACTGGGTGAATTGCTGGAAGGCAGTTTTAAACTCTGGCTCAGAAAATGCCATGGCCTGGTTGCTGACCAGCAAAGCCAGGCTGCTTGCCAACAGAATTTTTTTACTGATAGTGAGGTGAAATGCGCGCATGTGTATCTCCTTCTTGTTTACATGTGATTGATGTTTGCGACAGGGGGAGATTAAAGGCGGGAGGCATCAGCCTCAATGCAGATGCGACGAGGTAAAGAAGTCCGCCGTGAACGGTAGTAAAAATGGCGCGAATGGAAGGCGTGTTGTGCGCTAGGTCTTGCTTATGTGTAAATATTGGCAAGGCAGGAAAAATTTCCTGAATCGTGCAATACTAGAATTTAAATATAAATTTCTTAATAAACTGACGTGAAAACGACGAGACCATGAAGAATCCAGCCAAAGAATTTATTGTCAACAAAAGCAATCTATTGGAGTCAAGATTCAAACCCCTGCATGTACCTGCTGAAGCGGAGTTGCAAGATGGTCAGGTGGTTTTGCAAGTGGAGCGTTTTGCCTTCACCTCGAATAATGTGACTTATGCCGCTTTTGGCACTGCCATGCATTACTGGAATTTTTTTCCTACAGATGAAGGCTGGGGCAATATTCCGGTCTGGGGCTTTGGCGACGTACTGGCATCGAAGGCGGAAGGTGTACAGGTTGGCGAGCGCTTCTATGGTTACTACCCCATGGCGACTCATTTAACGGTGCAGGCGACGCGGGTGTCGCCTGGCGGCTTTGTCGATGGTGTTGAACACAGGCAGGCCATGCATGGTTTATACAATCACTATGTTCGTACAAGCACTGACCCTGGCTACACCAAAGAATCTGAAGATGTGCAAGTCTTGCTGCGACCCTTGTTCATCACCTCATTCATGATTGATGATTTTCTTGATGATAATCAGTTCTTTGGTGCGCAGACCGTGCTGATTTCCAGCGCCTCCAGCAAGACCGCTTATGGACTGGCATTCATGCTTTCGCTGCGCAAGGACAAGGCTTGCAAGGTCATTGGCCTGACTTCAACTGGTAACCTGGAGTTTGTACGGAATATGGCTATTTATGACGAAGTCATCAGTTACGACCAGGTGACTGAGTTGGCTGCTGATCAGGCTGTTGTGTATGTTGATATGGCTGGTAACGGGCAATTACGCAGTCAATTGCATCATCATTTCAACGACAACATGAAGTATAGCTGTGCTGTGGGTGGCACGCATTGGGAAGAACTGAGCGGCGGATCAAACCTGCCTGGTGCAAAACCGGCTCTGTTTTTTGCTCCAGCCCAAATCAAAAAACGCATGACAGACTGGGGGCCGAATGGCGTGCAGTCTCGTTTAGCACTAGCCTGGCAAGCTTTCATGCAACCGGTGATGACTGCAGAAAAACCATGGATGCAGGTTATCCATGGCCAGGGCGAGGCAGCAGTCCGGCAAGTCTATGATGACATGCTGGGTGGTGCAGCGCGGCCCGACCAGGGTAATGTCCTGACTTTGCTTGGCGGAGATGCGGTTTAGTTTTTCCAGAGGGCAGGCAAATCACCAGATTTCCTGCCTCTGATGATGGCGGTGTTGATCCTGTTGATGACATCTGCTTTGGTATTGATGCCAGAGGTGAAATGGATGGGATCAACCAGCAAAGGTTTGGCAAACACCTTGACACCATAATTCATTTGCGTTTCGCTGCGCAGGTTCTTTTCGTCCAGATAAAGATTCAGTTCCGCTTCCAGGTCTTTTGCATTTGGCAGGCGAGAATTAACCAGCATGACATCCATGCGTCCCGATAAAAGTTTTTTCAGACGGGAACTACTTTGTGGCTGATCTTCTTCTACCTTGAACGACACATTACGCAATTTGTCTATCTCATCACCAAAACGTATGCCCCTGACTATGCCAACGGATTTGCCCTGCAAGTCGCCGATGCCAGAATATTTCATATGGCTGTCGTCCCTGACCACGACCCAGACAAAGTCTGAAAAAACTGCCTCTGAATAACGCATGGTTTTCAGTCTCTCGCTATTTTTCGACAAACCAAATCCCAGACCTTCACCCTTGGCTATGTTTTCTATGACGCGTGGCAGGGGGTAACGGCGCATTTCAAATTTCACATCCATGGCACGTTCAAAATAGGCGATGATTTTTTGATTCTCTGGCCGGATGGGAGCGATCTCGCCGTTTTCATCGCGGGTTTCTGCGAGTAGCAAAGGCAGAACAGTGACGGCATGTGCTTTTGATTGCAGACAGCACAGACAAAGCAGCATCCCTATAAAACGGGAAGCGCTCAGTAAAACGGCGTGATACTTATCTGACATGCAATGTTTTCATGCGGAAATGATGTGCGATGATACCTTTGGTGATGCACGGTTGTATAGCTGTCTTAGGTAAGGATTTGTTAAGCGAAGCTTGATATAACTTAATCGCTGCAAAGCCTTACCAAAATAAACATTAACAAATTTCAAAAGAGCTAATTAATTTGCTAAGATGAAAATAAACTTCTTTAAAGTCGCAGTTTTTGTAGAAAAGGAGACATTATGCCCCTCGTCACAATTACCGTTTGCAAACCCAAGTCCTTGTTGTTCAAAGAGACAGTCTTGAATGCTGTACACGCGGCATTGATAGAAGCGGGTGTGCCAGAGAAAGACAAGTTTCAGCGCATATTGGAACTGGACCCGGAAAACTTCCGCTTTGATACTCACTACCCCGACCTGCATAAGGACAGGAATCAGGATTTTGTCCTGATAGAGATACTCTGGTCCGTCGGCCGCAGTGTCCAGGTCAAGAAAAAACTACTGGATACCCTTATGAAACGTCTCTGCGACAAGAGCATGAACCCTGAAAACATCATGGTCTGTTTCAGGGAAACTGCCTGGGAAAACTGGTCATTCGCCGGTGGCCGCCTGCTCCATACCTGAGTGTAGTTTCATCCCGGATATTTGGTTTTTCCCAACCGGGTCGGGCAGGGAATATCAGGCAAGTACAGCCAAGTTTTTTGCTGGCGCTGGATTAGTATATCCGTCAGAATAACTAAAATTTTACAAGACGGAGCAAGCATGATGGGAAAAACCAGACTGGAAGCATTCAGCGACGGCGTTATCGCCATATTGATCACCATCATGGTGCTGGAAATGAAAGTGCCGCATGGCGGTACGCTGGATGTGCTGCTGCCTGTGTGGCCGGTATTCCTGAGCTACATCCTGAGCTTTGTCTACGTCGGTATTTACTGGAATAATCATCATCACATGTTGCATACCTGTCGCAAGGTGACGGGTGGCATTTTGTGGGCCAATCTGCATTTGCTGTTCTGGCTTTCGCTCATCCCTTTTGCTTCTGGCTGGGTAGGTGAAAATCATTTTGCTTCTGCACCTGCAGCTTTGTATGGTGTCGTTTTGCTGATGGCAGCGATTGCGTATTTCATTTTGCAGCAACAGATCATCGCCACCCAGGGCGAAGATTCTTTATTGAAAAAAGCCGTAGGTGCAGACTGGAAGGGCAAGCTCTCGCCTATTACCTACGCAACCGCAATTCCTCTGGCTTTCTGGTATCCGCTGCTATCGATGACCTTGTATGTGGCGATGGCTTTGATATGGCTGATACCTGACCGCCGCATAGAAAAAGCCTTGAAGAATCACGAAGAGTAAACCCATGCGTTTTTTTGTTTCTGCCATCACCCTGATGGCTGGCCTGGTTTTTTGCATGCCCGGCCTGGCTAAGGATCAATCCGGCAATGACCAGAATATCGTTCTTGTTACCACTACCGGGAAAATTGACGGCAGCCTGCAACTGCCCGTCAGCAAAGGCAAATTACCTGTGGTCTTGCTCATTGCAGGTTCTGGCCCTACCGACAGGGATGGCAATTCCGTAAGACTCAAAGGCAAGAATGATTCCCTGAAAATGCTGGCGGCATCCATGGCACAAGCAGGAGTTGCATCAGTACGTTTTGACAAGCGCGGTATTGCAGGTAGTGCCAGCGCAGCTACATCCGAGGCTGATTTGCGCTTTGAAACCTATGTGCAGGATGCAGTTGCCTGGTTAAAGCTGTTGAAGGCAGATGCACGTTTCTCCGATGTTGCCATTCTGGGACATAGCGAAGGTTCCCTTATTGCCATGCTGGCTGCCCGGCAAGAACCTGTCAAGGCATATATATCCGTGGCTGGCCCGGCAAAAAATGCCGCTGATGTTTTGCGTCAGCAATTGCAAGGGAAATTGCCGCCACCACTGGCCGCACGGAATGAAGAAATTCTGAGTAGCCTGCAAGCTGGAAAAACCTATACCGACGTGCCAACAGAATTGAAATCTTTGTATCGCGACAGCGTACAGCCTTATCTTATTTCCTGGTTTCAATACACCCCGGAAAAAGAGATAGGCAAACTGACTTGTCCGGTTTTGCTGATACAGGGCGACAAGGATATTCAGGTAGAAACCGCGCAATTGGCAGCTCTGATGGCTGCCAAGCCAGATGCAAAAAGCTTGCTGGTACACGACATGAACCATGTCTTGAAAATCATCAACGGCGACATGAGGCAACAGATGTCCTCCTATACTGATCCGGCTCTACCTTTGGCTCCTGAATTGGTCACTGGACTGAATACTTTCTTGCGCGCCAAACTAAAATAAAACATTTGCGGTATGGATTGCTATTCGTACTGGACTGTCTTAGGATGGAAATTGATCCGTATCAAAGAAGCGGGCATTTCCAAATATCCGGGGACAAAATGGCAAATCAATCGCAAGGCAGAGGCGGGGATAGTGCGCCACCTGACATCACCACCGTCATTGATAATGAAGCGGCTTTCCCGCCTTTGCGCCGGGTGGGCATGTTCCGGCCACTTGTCTGGTTACGATTGGGCTGGCAAGATTTTCGTGCATCTGGTAGCGCCAGCATTTTCTATGGTGTATGTTTTGCCGCCATGGGGTTGGTCCTGCGACTGGTGCTGAATAATGCACCGGAATATCTGTCAGCCCTGACTTGCGGCTTTCTGCTGGCAGGACCTTTGCTTGCGCTTGGTTTATACGATATCAGCCGTCGCCTTGAAAATGTACGCTCAGGTTTGTTGGGTAGCGTGTTTTCCATGCACGGGCGCTGGAGCAACATAGGTGTGCTGGCGCTGGTACTGGCCGTCATCATGATGGTCTGGGCACGCGCTTCGCTGGTGATCTTTGCGCTGTTTTATAACAAGGGTATGCCGACCATGCAGGGGTTTCTGGCGCAATTGTTCTCGCTGAATAATCTGGAATTTTTGGCCGTATATGTTTGCATAGGTTTTGTTTTTGCCAGTCTGGTATTTGCCATCAGTTGGGTGTCCATACCCTTGATGCTGGACAGGGATACTGACGCTATTACCGCCATGATCATCAGTTGTGTTGCCTTGTTCATCAATGTTCCGGCGACTCTGGTCTGGTCTTCACTGATCATTGTCAGTGTGGTGCTAAGTTTCATGAGCTGGAACCTGGGTTTCCTGATACTGATGCCCATCATAGCTCACGCGAGCTGGCATGCGTATAAGGATGTGGTAGGCAACGCTGCTGATCGCCAATGAGCCCTAAAAACTTCCAGTGTAAGTTTATGCCTTGATTTGCTCAAATATTGACATTGATATTGTCAGCAGTTTCTGCATCTTTTTCCGGTTCACCCAATTCCCCGGCCTGATGATATGCAGAGTCAGCCTCTGCATCATGACGCTGGTTTTGTGCATGCTCGTGCAAATCCAGCGTAACAGGCTCTACCACCGTAACTGCTTCAGGCGCTGTGACTGCATCAGTCTCTGCTGAGCGCGGTTTTTCTGCTGTGTTAACTTGCAGACCGTCTCTCACACGAAGTGCAGCTACTGCAGCAGAAATCAGGGGGTTGATGCTGGCCTGTATACTGTTCACATTACCGGTCACATTAGCACTGCTGTTGACTACCGCACTGTTGTTGACGGGCGTAGTTTGCTGGACGCTGGTATTGACGGGTACAGGAGTAACAGCAACACCTGATGTCTGGTTGGCTGAACCGGGTGGCTTGTTGGCTGCAATATTATTTGCTGCTGCTGTGGCCTGATTAATGGTATCCAGAGTTTTGCTGACTTCTTCAAATGTGGAAGGGGTATTTAGTATGGTCTTTGTATTGCTTGAAGCGGTACTGGACACCGTGCTTTCATTTAATTTGGCCGTATTTGCCGCGACCTGATTTTCTAGCTGACTTTCTGTCAGCAGTGAAGACGGTGTTGCGGGATTTGCAGACAACTTGTTTTCAGTGGCTATAGTTGCCTGTAATACCGTAGGTGTATCAACGGTTTCTGCAGACAGGGTTTGTGCCGCTGTTTGTGTCGATGCTTGTGTACCCTGTGCAGGTGATGACTGATTGTTGGTGATGTCCGTCGTCTCTGCTGTGGCTGAAAGGGCGTTGCTGTTGGCGTTGGTACCAGTTACTAGCGCATTCACTGCGGCATTCGAGGCTATGTCAGCCCCTGTAGCAGAAGTTGTGGTCGTCCTTGTATCCACAGATTTATCTGCTGCAGGACTGATTGCGACATTATTTTGTGAGGTATTTGCAGCATCACTTGTGGCTGGCGCTGCTGTCGTTGTTTCTGGAGATGCGGGTATTTCAAGCCTTGCCTGCACGGCATTGTTTGCTGTATCGTTTGTGCCATTAGTATTTGCTACTACAGTCTGAGAATTTCTGGTGGTATCGATTGCCACCTGCAGTGCTTCATCTCCCAATGCTCGCTGCAGTTCTGCATTGGCGTTGGTCGTTGCGGTGCCTACATCTTCATTCAAATTAGCCGATGAGGCAGCGCTGTTACTGACATTGTTATCTGTACCGGTACTTTCAGTTGAGCTTGTAGCCCTGGCAGTTTCATTGATATTTGTATTCGTCAGGATATTGCCAGAACCAAGCTCCTGATTTTGTGCAATAACGGTGCTCTCTGCGCTACCCAGTACTTGTAACGCCTGCGTCAGTAAAGTGCTTGTGCCCGCAGGATCTTCAGCCAGGGCATTTTGAAAAGCATTCACATCCAGTGTCAGAAAACTATTGCTGTCAGGCTGGGCGATATTTTGCAAATTGATCCCAATTCTCCCCAATTGCTCGAACAGGCTACTGCCGTCTGTGTTTTGTGCGCCGGCATTCATGGCTTGCAAGAGGCTGTCGCTACTAGTGGGTATCAAGGGGTTTTCCGCCAGGTCGGAATTGCTGGCTTGCAGTTGATTAAATGCATCCACAAAAGAAGTTGCGATGGCGGTGAGCTGGGCAACATCAGCTTTGGATGCAGCTGCAACTTGAGTTGTATCCGCCGGGTCCACCGTATCCGTAACCGGGGCATTTGCAGTTTGCCTGCTTTGCAAGCGCGCTGTGTAGGCCAGCAATTCACCAAGGGCAGAAACGTCAACAGTGATGTTATTGCTGCCTGTTGCAATTGCATCGGGCGAACCGGGGTTGCTGGTTATTGTTGGAGACAGGGCGTCAATTGTAGCGAGATTGATTGCTGATGCAGCTTGCAATCCCGGTGTCGTCACTGAACTGATGGGCGAGATTATCATGCACTACCTGCTTTCTTAAGACCTGCTTTTATCCGTATTTACACAATAACTGAGCATTCGTAAATACTTTGTGCGTTGGCTCACTTAGCGGGCAAAACGCGGGCATTGAGCTAAATAAAAAAAATCCTCATAGTGTTTAACTATGAGGATTTTTTATGCAATATGAGAAACTACTTACTTGCTACTTACTTGCTACTTATTTCAAAGGTGGAATGGCTTGCGGCACCAGAACTTTAATTGGCTGTTCTTTCAATTTCTTCTCCAGCAACTGTATGGCGGCTTCTAACTGTTGGTCTTTGCCATTGAAGGTCGCATGTGGCAAGTTGTCCACTTCAACATCCGGTACTACACCTATGCCTTCTACCAGCCAGCGGCCATCCATGCCAAACTGTGCATTCTCAGCGGCCCTGATCATGCCATTATCAGACAGCGAATTATTGTCTGACAACCATACGCCAGCACCAGCTGTGCGTTTGCCCACCAGCGGCCCCAGCTTCAAGGCCTTGACGCCGGCGGCAAAGGTTTCGCCATCAGAGTAAGTCAACTCGTCAACCAGCACAACCAGATGACCACGGAAGGTCTGTTGCATATTGGTATATGGTGCCGAGGTTGGTGAAGCCCAGAAAGCCCATGCTTTGCGCAAGAGTTTTTCTATGATCCAGCTATCGATATTGCCACCACGGTTACGGCGCACGTCTATGATCAGGCCATCGCGCTCTATATTGCTATAAAACTCGCGGGCAAAGCTATTGATGTCTTGCGCACCCATGGCACGCAGATGCAGGTAACCGATACGACCTTGCGATGCCTTGCTGACTTGCTCGCTACGGCTTTGCTCCCAGTCGCTATAACGCAGATTGGCATGCTTCATCATGTTGACCGGTGTGACGATGACAGCGCGGGCAGCCTGGTCACCACGTTTGACATGCATCAATACCTGTTTGTCTGCCTGATTGGTCAACAGGTCTGAGATGTCGCGCGCTTCCAGCACAGGCAGACCGTTGATGGCGGTAATGATATCGCCTTCCCTGATGTCCAGATCAGGTTGAGACAATGGTGTACGCTCGGACGGCAATTCCGCTTCAGTATGATAGATATGGTCGATGCGGTAACCAGTTGCCGTGCGGCTCAATACCGCACCCAGCGAGGCAGCTTGTCCTTCTGGTGCTGCACGGCGTATATCGCCAGGGCGGCTTTGTGAATGCAGGGTGCTGACTTCGCTGGCCATCATGCCCAATACATCATTCAACTCAGCCCTGTCTGTAATACGGTCGACCAGTGGTGCGTATTTGGTGCGTACCTTGTTCCAGTCTACGCCACGCATTTTGTCGTCAAACAAAAAGTCTCTGTGCATGCGCCAGGCATCGGCATACATTTGCTGCCATTCAAGTTTAGGACTGAGGAAGAAAGCCCAGTCGTTAATATTGACTTTGGATTTGCTGACATCGCCCGGTTGTTTTGCACCGGCTTCGACAACAAAGAATTCCTGCGGCCCAGTGCCAATTTGCTGACGATAAAACACATGTTTTTTATCGGCAGACAAATCAAACTGGCGTATGTTGCCGGCAAAAATGTCGGGTTGTGGTGAAGTCTTGCTTATCGCCAGAGTCTTCAACGTGGACTTGCCATCCGTGCCTTCTGCTTCAGTGAAATACAGGCGTTTTTCATCAATGGCCAAGTCGCGGTAGTTACCATACGCCAGTGGTACCTGATACAAGCGCTCGGCCAGACCGGCATACTGTATGGAAGGGAGGACGGGCTTGGCAGGTTTCTTGACTTCGTCTGCTTTATCGGCAGGCTTATCCTTGGACTTGTCGGCGTTCTTGTCGTCTGTTTTTTCTTTGTCCTTGTCTTTTTCCTTATCTGTGGCTTTGTCACTAGACTTGCTCAACTCATCGTCAGCCTTGAAAGGAAAGCGATTCCCTGCTTGCAAAGCCAGTGCATACAGGCCAGTACGCTTTTCAAAATGCGGTCCCATATTGCGGTCACCCCAGGGCGCGCGGTTGCTGACCTGGAAATTGCGTTCAGAGTAAAAATACAGCCAGCGTCCATCGGGCGAGAACACCGGTGCATGTGAGTTGTATTTATCGCTGGTGACAAAGTGTATTTGCTTGCTGTCGACAGCGTACAGACCTATCTGCGGCCTTTGCAATTTGTTGTCTGCCCTGACGACGGCGATGGTTTTACTGTCTGGCGACCAGATGACTTCTTCCTGCCTTTCAGCGCCAATTTTGCCTGCATCATCAATCACCTGATTGGTCTTGGTTGCCAGATCCAGCAGCCACAGCCTGCCGCGCTTGTCGGTATGAGCCAGCCACTTGCCATCAGGGGAGGGGATGATACGGTAGCGGTGTACGTCACCATTGGTTGTCAGCACTTCAGGTTTACCTACGCCATTGGCAGGAAATTTCCAGATTTCATTTTCACCCGTGGTATCGACAATGGCATACACGGATTTGTCATCATGCGAAAACACGGCTTCGCGGGCGCGGGCGTTTTCTGGCACGGGTAAGTCTATGCGTCTTTGCGGGCCTGAGCCTGCAATGGTCAGGCGTCCGCGCGCAGTGAACAGCAGGCGTTCTTCCTTGCCAGCGATTTCTATATTCGACACATATTCCATCGGGTTTTTGATCTGGCGCTTGCGTTGCTGATCAAAGTCAGACACAAGGTCTATATTCAAGGTCTGGTCTTTGCCGCTGGCAATATCAAGTACATGCAAGTCGGCACCCAATTGATAGGCTATTTTGCCATCAGCGATGCTGGGATTGCGCACTTCCCATTCCTTGTGCTGGGTCAGGACGCGCGCATCCGTGCCATCAGGATTGGCGCTCCAGATATTGAAGGCACCATTGCGGTCGCTGACAAAGTAGAGCTTGCCCTTCCACAGCATGGGACGACGGTTGTTACTCTTGTCTTCTGCAAATAATTGTGTGGCTTCAGTTTTAGCTTGTACGTCATACCGCCAGACTTGTGCAGTAGCACCCCCACGATATTGTTTGGCATTGTCATTCGTCATGTGCAAGCCAAAGCGGGTGAAGTACAGGTACTTGCCACTGTCATCAAGCACAGCCTCATTCGCATCTGCCACCGGGAATACCCTGCGCGTCAGGGTTTGCGGGTTGATAGCGGCGATGATACGGTGCGAGGCCGGGCCTGTGCTATTGAGTGTCGTTACCAATACTTCACCACTGGCAGTCCAGCCCAGGACAGATACCTGGTCATTTTCGAAACTGATGCGCTTGGGTACGCCACCTGTCATGGGCATGACGTAAGCTTCGTTCGCACCTTCATAGGCAGCAGAAAATGCCAGCCATTTTCCATCTTGTGAAATAGCGGGCAAGACTTCTGCCGCAGGATGGCTGGTCAGCCTTTGCGCTTGGCCACCATTACTTGCCACTTTCCATAAATCGCCTTCTGCCGTGAATACAACAGCATCACCACGTATGCTGGGGAAACGATAATAGGCAGGTGCAGCAAGTGCGGTAGTCATCAGGCTGGTCAGGCTTAGAGCGAGGGCGAGTTTGCTTGGTCTCATTGTTATTCTCGAAAATGGATGTGGATGATTTTTTAATAAATACTTGTGTAAATTGAAATTAAAATTACAAAGTCATGTTGCAAAAAAATAGCCTCAAATACATGCAAAGGCTGAGTGAAAAACAATACGCAATAACGGGATTTGCAACATTCTGTAAGCAGTTTTTCATTTATTCCAAGGAAAAACAGAAACAGCATGTTTTACAGTTACATTTGGCTGCCAGACGTTTCTTGAATTGTTAAAAATTATGAAGTACCCTGAGTGCTGAGTTTCCACTTGGAAATAATTCACTTACGAGCAGACCAAGGGTGCATCATGAGACAAGTCAGCTTGTGTAAAGTTCTTTTAATTCTGGGTATTTCGGCGGAAATTTCGACAACGTCGGCACAGAATGTGACATTTTCCATTGATACTCAGGCAGAGCGCAAGACTATCAGCCCGCTGATCTATGGTTATAACGCTTACGCCGATGGTACTGGTCGAGCAGGCTGGGCCAATCAGGGCGGACAAGCCAGTTTACAAAGCCTGAATTTGCGCTCGCGCCGCCTGGGCGGTAATAACATGACCAGCTATAACTGGGAAAATGGCGTCAGCAATTCGGGTAATGACTGGTGTCATTCTTCCAATGCCGGTGTCAGTGCGACTGCCGGGGCGGGTAATCCCAATTCAAACAATGGCCTGGCTTATTATGCGCCGGGTGCTGCATTACAAAATTTCCAGGATCAGTCGCTGGTGCTGGGCACTTATTCTTTGCTGCAATTGCCTGCTGCGGGGAAATTACCCAAGGACATCGTTAATCTGAATCCTCCATCGACTTGCATGGGTTACCAGCTGTGGCAAAGCACCGCTGGGCCGTCGAATGTGGATACTGCGCGCTGGGTAAACATCATGAATGACAAACCGGCTGCGGCTGGTAGTCTGAGTCTGACACCAGGCCTGAGTGATGGCGTGGTCTATATTGATGAAGAAATCAATTTTCTCGTGCAAAAATATGGCACTGCCTCTACAACAAATGGCGTGAAAGGCTATGAACTGGATAATGAGCCTGATCTCTGGCATCACTGGACGACGAACAGCGGAGAGAGTGGCACGCATGCCAATCTATACCCCTCGCTGACCACAGTCACTGATGTTTTGCAGAGGAATATCAGCCTCGCGACAACCGTCAAGCGCATGGATGCTTCTGCCGAAACGTTTGGACCGGCAATCAGCGGCTATCTGGGGTTGTTCAGCCTGTGGGCGGTGTGGGATGGTTCAGCTTCACATCAGCCATCTGACTGGGCGCAATACAATGTGGAACCCTATTACAGTAATAATACTGGTGACCGCTACCGTTACAATGGCATGGCCATGGCGAATACCTATCTGGCAAAAATGAACCAGGCTTCGCAAAGTGCTGGTCGTCGTTTACTGGATGTATTCTCTTTTCATTACTATCCGCAAGCGTCTTACAATGCGACTGACCGTGTACAGGCTGCCCGCAGTCTGTGGGATTCTACTTATGTAGAGCCTAGCTGGATTACCCAGACCGGCAATGGGTTCACCGATGGGCGCGCTTTGCAAATGCTGCCCAAGTTGCAGCAATCCATCAATGATTTTTATCCGGGCACCAAACTGGCCGTGACTGAATATGATTTCGGTGGCAAGAGCGATATTACTGGTGCCATCGCCCAGGCAGATGCACTGGGTACCTTTGGCAAGCAGGGCGTCTATCTGGCGACTTATTTTGGTGATGCAGAAGAGTTCATTGCTGCCGGTTTTAAGATATACAGAAATTACGATGGTAATAAATCTGTTTTTCCGGCCACGTCAGTCAAGGCAGTGTCCAGTAACAACGCAAATGCGGCGGTGTATGCAGCGGTTGATGTTAATGATCCCAACGTCATTCATGTCATTGCCATCAATCGTCAAACCAGCAATGTAACAAGCAGCTTTCAATTGAACCACCCCGTGAATCTTAAATATGCACAAGTCTGGGGTGTCAGCGGCAGCAGTAATGCCATCACTGCCAGAAGCGGCCTCAGCAATATTTCGAAGAATAAATTCAGTTATACCTTGCCTGCACGATCTGTCTTGCATTTCGTGTTGAAACCCTGATTGAAAAAGCCACCAGCATGCTGGTGGCTTTTCATCTGAGTCAGGCTACCTGGCTCAGGCAGCAGCTACTTTCAAAATCAGCTTGCCATTGTTTTCACCAGTGAACAGTTTTTGGAAAGTTTCAGGGAAATTTTCCAGGCCTTCGACGATATCTTCGCGGCTTTTCAATTTGCCAGACATGATCCAGCCACCCATGACCATGGCAGCTTCCATGGCACGTGGGTAAAAGTCGGATACCATCACACCTTTCATTGTCGCGCGCTTTACCATCAGGTTCAGGTAATTTGATGGGCCTTTGATTGGCGTAGTATTGTTGTATTGGGATATCGCACCGCAAATCACAACGCGGGCACCAAATGCCAGTTGCGCCAGGGCTGCATCAAGGATGTCACCGCCGACATTATCGAAATACACATCTATGCCTTTAGGGCAATGCTGTTTCAGTGCTGCACTGACATCTTCACTTTTATAATCTATTGCTGCATCAAAGCCCAGTTCTTCTGTCAGGTAGCGGACTTTGTCTGCGCCACCGGCGATACCAACAACACGGGCACCCTTGATCTTGGCGATCTGGCCAACGATGGTGCCAACAGCACCTGCTGCGCCGGAGATGACAACGGTATCACCTTCCTTGGGTTGGCCGACTTCGAGCAAACCAAAGTAAGCAGTCATGCCTGGCATGCCCAGGGTACTCAGATACAGTGGCAGCGGGGCCAGTTTGGGGTCAACCTTGCTGATGCCATTGCCGTCAGAGTAAGCATACTCTTGCATGCCCAGTATGCCGCTGACATGGTCGCCGACTGCAAATTTAGGATTATTTGATTCAACTACCTTGCCAACAGCCAGGGCGCGCATGACTTCACCAATCGCAACTGGTGGCATATAGGAATTTTTGCTCTCATTCATCCAGCCGCGCATGGCAGGGTCGAGCGAGATATACAGGTTCTTGATCAGCACTTCGCCTGCTTGCAAGTCACGCAATTGCTCCGTGACATGATTGAAATCGCTGGCTTTAACGCTGCCTTGTGGACGGGCTGCGAGTTTGAATTGAGAATTGATGGCGTTCATGTTTTTTCCTTGTCGAGTGGTAAGGTAGCGAAGCGCTGACCATGAAGAGCAGTATAGACAGGATATTGTTGCCTGATAAGGCAGGGATATTGCATAATATTGTTGCTTAAAGTGAGACAATGAAGGGGGTACTCATGCTGAATCCACAACATCTGGCAGTCTTTGCCACCATCATCCGCGCTGGCAGCATCAGCAAGGCTGCCACCCAGCTTGGTTGCGGCAAGTCCTTGTTGTCGCGGCAATTAGCAAAACTGGAAGATGATTTGGGAGCACGCCTGATACAGCGTTCCACGCGCAAACTGACCTTGACCGAAATTGGTGAGCAAGTCTTGCATGAAGCCCAGCGCATCGATACTGCGTTGGCCAACATAGAACAAATGGCAGGCCAGCACCAGCAAGAAGTGAAAGGGCGCTTGCGTGTAACCTGCCCGATGCCCGCTGTAGCCAGGCTGGTACCGGTTATGACTGAATTTTGCAGGCGTTATCCGCAAATCGATTTTGCCCTGCAAGTAGAAGACAAACTGGTGGATCTGATCGCCGGGCAAATCGACGTTGCCATCCGGGTCGCGCATCTGGATGATTCCAACCTGATTGCACGCAAGCTGGTGGATAGTCAGCGCATACTTTGCGCTGCACCAGCCTATCTGGCAAACGCAGGCCATCTTGTTGTGGCTGAAGACCTGGCACAACATGCCTGTCTGCTGTATATCAATGCAGCAGGCAGGGCCAATGATGAATGGACCTTGCTTGATGAGCACGGTGAGATGAAGAAGGTCAGAGTGAGCAGCCACTTCCAATCAAATAATGGCCTTGCGCTGGTTGCTGCCGCCTGTTCGGGGGCTGGTATTCTGTTGATAGACAGGCTGATCGTCAGCAAGCACTTGCAAAGCGGGGAATTGGTGGCGGTGCTGGACAACTATCAATTGCCCAGTGGTTCACCCGTGTATGCAGTGTATCCAGCGCGCGACTGGCTGGCGTTGAAGACGGCCACTTTCGTGGCCTTTTTGCAGGAGCGATTATTTACCGGCGTCTGATGCCGCCAGTGACTGGCTTTTACCAATATTCTGATCAAGGAATTTTTCTACACGGCCCCAAAAATCGATATTGTTCTTGAGCAGATTAAAACCGTGACCTTCTTCAGCATATTCCACCCATTCGACATTGGCGTTCTTTTCCTTGACGGCTTTATAGAACTTGGTGCCGTGATCTATAGGTACCCGGTGGTCACGCTTGCCATAAGCCATCAGTAAAGGGCGGGTCAGCTTGTCGGCATTTTGCAAAGGCGAAGTGGCTTTTAGTTGGGCAGCATCCTTGACCTGGTCACCGATCAGCACAGGCATGCCGTACCATTTCCACTCATCTGAAAAATCACTCCAGTGGATGTCGTACATGAGGTTGATATCTGTCACGCCTACCCATTCTATGCCGCAGCGGAAAATATCCGGGTCTTTGATCAGGCCCATCAGAGTGGCATAACCACCGTAGCTGGCACCGGCAATGCAAATACGTTTAGGGTCTGCATAGCCTTTGGCAACTGCCCATTTGGCAGCATCAGCGATATCATCCTGCATCGCAAGACCCCATTGTTTGATGCCAGCGCGAAAATGTTTGCTACCATAACCTGTGCTGCCACGATAATCCGGCTCTATGACAACATAGCCACGAGAGGCGAGGAATTGCGCTTGTGGATTCCAGCTCCAATGGTTGCCGCGCACATAGGGGCCACCATGTACCAAAACCACGGCCGGCAGGTTTTTGCCGTTGCTGTTTTTGGGCAGGGTCAGATTAACCGGTATCTGCATGCCGTCGCGAGCCGCGTAGTTCAACATTTCTTTTTCGGCCATTTGTTCCGGCTTAATCTCAGGCTTGCTGACGCCCAGGCGTGTTAATTTTCCAGTATTGAAATCAAACAATTGCCATGCACCGGGTGCGACATCCGAATAAGAATAGACCAGAGCGATATTGGTTTTCAGGTCTGAAGGGAAATGCAAGGAATTATAGGTATCTGGCAAAAGCGCATCGATCTGCTTTTGTTTTTCAGCGATGGTTTCATCAAACCAGATGGTCGCAGGTCTGCTCATTTCATAGCGCAGGCCGAGTACTTTCTTTTGCGGGCCGTTATATATCAGTTGCCCATCAAAGTCGTAGCCTTTCAAAGAAATCACTGGCTCAGGGTCCAATTGATTTTTTTCCAGATCAAAGCGGTACAGTGAACTGAAGTCTTTGCCGTTGCTTGCACGTACATATAAATCACCCTCGGGACTAAAAAATACGGGAGTAATCCTGTCATTTGATGTCCAGTCTGACGTGGCCAGCTTACGCCAGGTATCAGTTTTGGGGTCTTTATAATAAATGATCGCTTTTTCGTCTTCGGTCGTTACTGCAATACGCGGTACACCTGCCTTGTCTATCAGCCATCTGCCGACCTTGCCAGGACGGGTAACCAGTTCAGTATTACCAGTCAAGGTATTCAAGCGATACAGATCATGTACATTGGAACCTGCTTCTACAGCCTGTGTGACATAGACATCTGGTGAGCCAGAACCATGTGCAATATCTAGATAGTGAGTGTACCAGGGTAACTCATTGCCTATGAGCTTGGTACGGGCACCGGTAAACTGATGCGTGACCAGACGCAGACGCTTGCTACGGTCCTTATTGACTGCATACAGACCGTGACCAAAAAAACGTTGTGTTTCCTTGTATTGCAGGTCGGTCAAGTCATACACCAGACGATCATTATTGATCCAGTGGAAGGACCGTACATCCTTGTCTTCATAATTGGCGATAATTTCCGGACGTAGTTGACCTACTTCCAGCACTGCCAGCACCATACGGTCGTTGGCACCCTTCATGATCATGGCGATGTTTTTACCATCCGGTGACAGGCGGGCATCACGGAACTGGGATTCTTTGAAAAAACTGGCAATCGGAATGGGCTCAGCCGCCGCATGCGAAACCGGGGTGTGAAGCAAAAACATGCTGCTGAAAATACCGAGGGCGATTTTGCAGGCGAGAGGCTTGTAAAAGTTGTGCATGCGCGCTTTCATTGCTGGAATGGAATCGTGCATTATATACAGATTAAAAAATGTTAAACATGCTTTAGAGGCAATATTCTTGTCGTAAAAAATGGCCTGTACTGCTCTCACAATACAGGCCAATTCTTTTGCGTTGATGGCTAAACTTAGTCCTGGTTTTTGACTTGTTGTATCACTACACGCAGCATGTTGATCAATTGATCAATCTCTTCTTTTGTCACATTCAATGCTGGCATGAAGCGCAGCAGGTCAGGGCGAGGTGAATTGATCAGCAAACCTACTGGTTCCATGTCACGGGCAACTTCTACCAGCTTGCCACCGATGTTTTCACCCAGTTTCAAGGCACGCAGCAAACCAAAGCCACGCTCGCCTTGCATGCCGAATTCTTCAGACAGTTTTTCCAGTTGCTGGCTCAGGTACTCGCCTTTTTCCTTGACCGAAGTCAGGAAGCCAGGCTTGTTCAATTCATTGAATACGGCCTTGCCCACCGCTGCCATCAAAGGTGCGCCGTTATAAGTGCCTCCCTGGTCGCCAGGGACGAAACAGGCCACTTCTTCACGACACAGCAGGGCACCCAGTGGCACACCGCCACCTATGCCTTTTGCCAGGGTCATGATGTCTGGTTCTATGTTGGACAATTGATAGCCAAACAATTCACCAGTACGGCCCATGCCGGTCTGAACTTCATCAACGATGAGCAGCAGGCCATGCTTCTTTGTCAACTCACGCAGGGCTTGCATGAACTCAGGGCTAGCGGGGATCACGCCGCCCTCGCCTTGTACTGGTTCCAGCATGACACCAACAGTTTTGTCAGTGATCAGTTTTTCTACTGAAGTGATATCGTTCAAGTCTGCCTTGGGGAAGCCGCTGACTTGCGGGGCAAAAATCGTGTCCCAGCCTGGTTTGCCAGATGCAGACATCATCGCCAGGGTACGGCCATGGAAACCATGATCAAAGGTAATGATTTCAAACGCGCCATTCTTGTTCAACTGGCCCCACTTGCGCGCCAGTTTGACAGCGCCTTCATTGGCTTCTGCACCACTATTCGTAAAAAACACGCGGTCAAAGCAAGAGTTTTTGGTCAGCAAATCAGCAAACTCCACCATAGGGGCGTTATAGAAAGCCGGGGAGGGGTTCAGCAATTTCTTGGATTGCGTTACCAGCGCATCATGAATCACGTCAGGGCAATGACCGAGGCAATTGACGGCCCAGCCTTGCAGATAATCCAGATATCGCTTGCCCTTGTGATCAGTCAAATACATGCCCTTGCCTTCGACGAATACGAGTTCGGGGCGTGGGGTGATGTACATCAGGGAATTTACGTTGTACTGACTGAATTCCATTTCAAGACTCCTAAGGTCGTTACAGTGGGTGGGGTAGACAAAAATTCAAGGTAAAAAAAAGCCACAGGGCGGAACCTGTGGCTGGATATTCGTGGTGCAGCTTTTTACGCGCACGCTCACTCCTACATCGGCCCAGGCTCGCTAAGCGAGTTGCGACGTCGTGCAATATTCGGTGAGGACATGTCAGTAAAAATTTTCATAAAACGGATAGTAGGACTTTTTGCGCACTGCGTCAAAATAAATTTTCGGGCGCACCCAAAAAGCCTGTTTGCATCAATTCGCCAGATCAGCCTCGGACGTAAACGAATCTGCATAGAACTCGTCCACAGGCAACTGGCACTGTACTGTAAAGTCACGCTTGGCTGAATCGACCACGACAGGTGCGCCGCAGGCATATACTTGATGACCAGACAAGTCTGCATGATCAGCGATCACTGCCTGATGCACAAAGCCGCTACGGCCAGCCCACTCATCTTCAGGCAGGGCATCAGAAACCACAGGGATATAGGTAAAGCCTGGTATTTGCTTTTCCCATTCCTTGCACAAGGCATGCATATATAGGTCAGCAGGACGGCGACCACCCCAGTACAGGCTGACGGGGCGTTTGGATTCTATGTGTATTAAATGCTCTACCAAAGCCTTGATTGGTGCAAAACCAGTGCCTGAAGCTAACAGGATGATAGGCTTTTCGCTATCTTCGCGTAGGAAAAAAGTACCTTGCGGGCCTTCAAAGCGCAGGATGTCACGTTCTTTCAGGGTAGAAAATACCTGGTCGGTGAACAGGCCGCCTTGCATATGGCGCACATGCAAGGTGATCTGCTCATCCAGATGCGGTGCATTCGCCATGCTATAGCTGCGGCGTTTGCCATCCCTGAGCATAAATTCTATATATTGGCCGGCGCGGTATTGCAGGCGCTCATTGGCAGGTAATTGCAGGGCGATGAGCATGACATCGTGTGACAATTTTTCCAGTTTTGCAATGCGGCTAGGCATTTTCTTGACCGGATAGTCACCGTCT
Source organism: Undibacterium sp. GW821-FHT07F11 (assembly GCF_059418665.1). Taxonomy (NCBI): domain Bacteria; kingdom Pseudomonadati; phylum Pseudomonadota; class Betaproteobacteria; order Burkholderiales; family Oxalobacteraceae; genus Undibacterium; species Undibacterium sp. GW821-FHT07F11. The sequence goes on along the minus strand of NZ_JBWKQH010000008.1, from coordinate 38,097 downwards.
GCGACGATTTCACGCGCTTCTATGACCAGGTCAGATTGCGGTTTAGCGCAGCAGAACAAGGACATGCCCAGGGCTTCTTCAGCCTCAGGCAGGGCACGTTGCTGGTGCGGGCCATGTTGTACAGTGCCGCTTGCTATCTTGCCCTTGCAAGAGCCGCAGGCACCATTTTTACAGCCATATGGCAATATGACGCCTGCGCGCAGAGCTGCCGACAATACGGTCTCATCTTCTTCACAGCTAAATTGACGGCCACTAGGGGTGACGCTTACTTGAAAAGTCATACAATCCTGAACATGAAAAAACAGTTTAAACAAATTGGCAAGCCACGCTTGCTTATCATAGGTTGCGGCGACGTAGGCATGCGCCTGCTGCCCCTGTTGAGTCAGCATTTCCGCATCTTTGCCCTGACCAGCCAGACCGGGCGCTGCGCAGAGCTACGTGCCGCCGGTGCCACTCCCTTATTGGGAAACCTGGACCAGCCTGATACCCTGGCCCGTCTCAAAGGTCTGGCAGACAGGGTTGTTCATCTGGCACCACCACCCTCAGAAGGCAAGACCGACAGGCGAACACAAAATTTGACCGCCATTTTACCTGACAAGAGCCGCCTTGTTTATGTCAGTACGACAGGTGTGTATGGTGACTGTGCCGGTGCATCCTTTGACGAGACCAGAACGGTAAGCCCACAAAACGCCCGCGCCCAGCGCCGCGTGGCTGCAGAAAACTGCCTACGCACCTGGGCCAGGCGCAGCCATTCTTGTTTATCCATCTTGAGAGTACCAGGTATTTATGCGGCTGACCGCCTGCCGCTGGAACGTCTGCACAAAGCCACGCCCGCGCTGATAGAGGTTGATGATGTGTACACCAATCACATTCATGCAGATGATCTGGCACGATTGATCAGGCTGGCATTGTTCAGAGGCTTTCCTAACCGGGTATACCATGCTGTCGATGATAGCGACATGAAGATGGCCACCTATTTCGATCTGGTCGCCGATGCCTTTGCACTACCGAAGCCACCGCGTTTGCCACGTACCGAACTGGCGCAGCAGGTCAGCCCGGTACTATTGTCGTTCATGTCAGAATCACGGCGCATGCAAAACCAGCGTATCAAGCTGGAACTGGGGGCGCGTCTGCGTTATGCCTCGGTGGTTGACGGTGTGGCAGCGGCAGTCGCTGCAGTAACAAGTGGCAAAATGATATAGAAGCAGGAGCCCAGGTTTTCTGTACTGCTGAAGCCGATTTGCCCGCCCATTTTTTCTATCATGGTTTTGCTCAGGCTGAGGCCCAGGCCTGTACCGGCATATTTGCGGGCGGCCTTGGCATCTTCCTGGGTAAATTTCTGAAAGATGCTGCTTTTGAATTCTTCTGAAATACCTATGCCATAGTCCTGTACTTCTATGCGTACCTGATCCTGGCCGGTCGTGACGCGCACGTCGATCTGCCCGTGTGGCTGCGAGAACTTGATGGCATTCGACAGCAGATTGGACAAAACTTGCACGAAGCGCTGTGAATCCACGCGTACATGCACAGCTTGATCTACCGGTGTTTCATACTGTATGCCTATATCAAAACTTTGCGCATATCCCTGATTTGACTGCAAGGTACTGTCTATCAAATCCGCCAGGGGCAGTGTCTCGAAATGGAATTGCATGCTGCCATATTCCAGCTTTTCAAAGTCCAGCAAATCATTGATGAGCGTCGTCAGTCGCTTGGCATTGTCATTTGCCATCATCAGCATGGCTTGTGCTTTTTCAGGGATGTCACCGGCGACACCACCAACCAAGAGGCCCAGCACACCGCGGATAGAAGTCAGCGGTGTGCGCAATTCATGCGAGACGGCAGAAACAAATTCAGTCTTGAGTTTTTCTACCCGTTTTTTCTCGGACAGATCATGCACGATAATGACGTACAAGACCTGCAAGCCCAAGCGCACGCGGGTAATTGCCAATTCCACAGGTACATCGTGATCATCTTTTTGCCTGGCCAGTAATTCTCTGCGTTCACTTTTTCCTGCCACTTCAAATTGCTTTTCACGGTTGGTCGTGCGCAAATGTGTTGACAGGAATTGCAGTGATTGCGGATCAGGAAACAGGCTGAACATGTTTCTGCCACGCAGACTGCCATGAGCATATTTCAACAAAACTTCAGCAGAGCGATTGGCTGATTCTATGATGCCGTTTTCATTCGTCGTCAAGATCCCTTCCGCTGCATTATCGAGTACGGTGCGCAGGCGCTCTTCACTGTCATGCAATTCTGCAGTTCTTTGCGCGACCAGACTCTCTACGCCAAAGGTGTGCGCCGTTGCCACCAGGAGATAGGCACCCAGCAGGCCAGTGAACAGGAGACCACCTATCATGGTGATCCAGGTGATCCATGCAACATGGGTGCGCCAATATTCTGATGAAGGTTGCGCCTGCAAGGCAAATTGCCGGCCACCAAAATTGATGGTGGACTGGAACAGATAACCCTGATTCAGTCCGCTGATTTCATCGATGAATATTCCTCTTTTTCCAGGGTAGGAGAGATCATAAAATTTGATGCGTACACTACGCATGTCTTCATTGGAGAGAATTTCCCTGACCACGTCAGCCATGCGTATCATGCTGACCGCTGCCCCTGAAAAAGCAATTTTCCTTTGTTCCATGGTCGCTTGCGGTTTGCCATTTTCATAGACAGGCGCAAACAGCAGCACGTGCAATTGCTCTCTGCCATCAGTCTCATTGAAAATCAAGGGATCGGTTACTGTCAGGTGGCCGCTGTCGCGCGCATCCTCTATCGCGATCCTGCGTGCCGTGGTTGACCCCATGTCATAACCAAACATCTGGTGATTATCGAAAAAAGGCTCTATATACCGGACGGGATAATATTCATCCCTGACACTGACTTCAACGAGTTGCTGAAATTCATTCATTTCCTGTATCTGGTAATTGGCAAAACCTTCGCGCAGCACGGTCACTTCAAAGCTTTCCCGTTGTTGCAGATCTACCCTGGGTACCCAGGAAAGGAAGGAAATGGCTTTCTGACTTTGCAGGTTATGACTGACAAAGGTGGCAAAATCATTGCGGCCGACTTGTATGGAACTTGCATACAGACGCTCGATATTGCGCATGATGTCGGCATGCGTATCAAGCTTGTTTTGCAGATTCTGGCCTATGCGTTCAGCTTTCAGGCGGAATTCAAGCTGCTGTTTTTGTTCTTCCCGGTAACGGGTAAAGGCAAATGCGGTAATCACCAGCATCAGGCATATCAGCAGTGGCACCATGACGCTCCAGCGCCTGGCATACCAGATTTCACGTGGCTTGCCATAAATAACCATGATGATGGGGGCAATCGTCAGCACACCAAAGGTATCGCCTATCCACCAGCCTATCCAGTTGTTGAAAAAATCCTGCCAGGGAATCACCCCCAAAGCCACCAGCGCCGTGACACTGATACTGGCATTGACCAGGCAGGCAATGACGCCGCCATAGATAAAAAACTGGAAAATCGCCTTGTCTGTATCCAGCGCCAGATTGTCCTGCAATTTTTTCAGGATTAGTTTGCTGCCAGTGAAGGCCTGCAAGGTGGCACCCGCAGCAACGATGGTTGATGCAATCAATGAATTGGTATTGATACTGCCAAAGATACTCTGGTTAATGAGTAAATTGGCAATAAATGCACCGACTGCCACGCCAGGCAAGAGACGGTAGCCACCAGTGAGAACCATGCCCAGTGCAACACCTGCAGAAGGGTAGATAGCGATGGAATAACCAGGTGGGATGGCAAGTAGCAGGGAAAGGCGTCCAAGTGCCGCATACAGTATGGCAAGCACCAGCATTTGCCATAGTAGTTGTCGCGTATCACTTTGCGGTGTTGAACGCATCCCCGCCTTCCCTGAAGACTATGCTAGATCAGTGATGAAGTGACTTTCAAGACCTCATCTGCCGTGGTAACACCTTCGATGATCTTATATGCGCCTGCAATGCGCAAGGGTTTCATGTCATCCTTGATGCTTTGTGAACGCAGGGCGTGGATATCGGCACTTTCAGTGATCAATTTGCTGAAGGGCAGAGTGACCGTCAGCAATTCGTATAAACCGGTACGTCCCATGAAACCAGTCTGGCGGCACTCGGGGCAACCGACAGGTTTATAAATTTTCTCCGGTTTGCTGATACCCCAGCCTTCGGTCAGGGTATCCCAGACGGCATCCTGCAACTCACCTTCAGGCGACTTGCAATGGATGCACAGGGTTCTGACCAGACGCTGGGCCAGGATGCCGATGATAGTTGCTTCCAGTAAATAATAAGGAACGCCCAGTTCCAGCAGACGCATGATGGCTGAAGGTGCGTCATTGGTATGCAGAGTGGACAAGACCAAATGGCCCGTCAGTGCGGCCTGTATGGCCATTTCGGCGGTTGGCAAGTCACGTATCTCACCCACCATGATAATGTCAGGATCCTGACGCATGAGGGCGCGTATACCATCGGCAAAGCTCAGGTCGATGGACGACTGTACCTGCATCTGGTTGAACGAGCCTTCTACCATCTCGATAGGGTCTTCGACGGTGCAGACATTCACGTCCGGTGTGGCGAGAGCCTTCAAAGTGGTGTACAGGGTGGTGGTTTTACCGGAACCGGTAGGCCCTGTCACCAGGATAATACCGTGTGGCTTACTGGTCAGATGATCCCAGCGCTTGGCGTCATTCAGTGGGAAACCCAGTTCTGGCAGGGTTTTGACGACGACTTCAGGATCAAAAATACGCATGACCATTTTTTCGCCAAACACCGTGGGCAGGGTGGACAGACGTAATTCGACTTCCTGGCCTTCACTGGTACGGGTTTTGATACGACCGTCCTGGGGGCGACGTTTTTCGATCACGTCCATGCGGCCCAGCAATTTGATACGGGCTGTCATGGCGATCATGATGGTGGCCGGTACCTGATACACCTGGTGCAAGACACCGTCAATACGGAAGCGGATGACAGAAATATCTCGTTTAGGTTCCAGATGGATATCGGAAGCGCGCTGATCAAAGGCAAATTGCCACAGCCAGTCAACAATATTGACAATATGCTGGTCATTCGCATCAACCTGCTTGTTGGTCTTGCCGATTTCTATGAGTTGTTCAAAGTTTTGGCGTAAATTGGCGTCATTCTTATTCGATTTACGCGCATCCTTGATGGATTTGGCCAAGGAGAAAAACTGGACGATGTATTGTGAAATTTCCAGTGGGTTCGCCAGCACCAGGCGAATTTCCTTGCGGCTGAATTTCAGTATTTCATCTTGCCATTCAGTATTGAATGGTTCAGTCGTTGCGACTACGACAGTGTTGCTTGTTGATTCTACCGGCAGTATGTTGAAGCGGGTTGCGTAGGATGCAGACATGACATCAGATACGCTGGTGAAATCAATCTTCAAGGGATCAATGCGATAGAAAGGCACGTTCACCTTGCCTGCTACCCATTCTGTCAACCAGTCCAGCGTCAGCAAAATATGCGGGGAAATGGCCGAATGCAGCCTGGCCTGTGCCACTGCCGTCAAGGGATGCATGCTGGCTGGGCCATTTTTCAACAAGCCCTGGGTCGCGTGGAACTGGGTCTTGGCTTCATCTTTGAGGATGATGCCGTCAGCCATCAACCAGGTGAAAATTTGTTGCAGATTCAGACTGCGGTGTGCGGGTTTATTCATACTGTATGGCCGTTTCCATCAATTTATTTTGGAATTGTTTTGCATCGCAGGCTACTTTGAGCCCGCTTTTAGTCCGTTTACCCAGGATTTTGCTGGCAATTTGGTACTGGCTCTGATCTGTTCAGCTTTCTCGTACAGGTCAGGGAAATTCAATTCAGGTTTGCGCTTGAAGGCAAGTGCAACAACGTTGCCATCATGGACTTCCGGCAGGCATAGCACGGTGTCAAAGGTAAAGCGCATGGCTTTAAGGTTGCGTGCATAGCTGGGGTGGTCACCAAACAGGTTGACTGTCAGTATGCCTTCATCGTTCAGGCAATTTGCGCAGGCTTGATAAAATTCTGCACTGTCGAGTACTGGCCCACGTGCGGTAGCATCGTATAAATCCACCTGCAGAGCATCGAAATGGCCATGATTATTGTCATCATTGACAAAATCCAGTGCATCCATTTCCAGCACTTGCAGGCGATCATCATTGGCTGGCAATTTGAACATGCTTTCGCAAATGGCAATGACTGAGGGATTGAGCTCTACAGCTGTTACTGATGCCTCTTCGAACTGGCGGTAACAGAATTTGGTCAATGCACCGGTCCCTAGTCCCAACTGCGCCAGGTGTTGTGGTGCATCAATGAACAGCATCCAGGCCATCATCTGTTGCGCGTATTCGAGTTCAATGGCATCTGGTTTGCGCAGGCGCATGGCACCTTGTACCCATTCGGTACCAAAATGCAAAAAGCGCACTCCATCCATTTCAGACAGGGTTACTGGAGCAAATTTGGGTTTGCGGTTGGCTTTCTTGGGCGCCGCTGCCGTGGGGCCAGACCGGTAGTTGGCCTCGGCTTCTATGGATTTTCGTTTGATTAGCATCCGCTTATTTTAACCTCCATAGTGTTTATGGAAAGCAAATTTACATCATTCATACAAGTTGTAATAAATTTTGACTGAAAAAGCTGCAAATTTTGCTTTTTCCTGCCATGCCGGACACGGCAGCGATGTCGTGGCGCTATAGCTTAATGTTACTGATGAAATGAATTTCAGGGAGCGGCAGGCCCTAGCTCGGCTTGCCATTCCCTTAGTTTTTCTTCAAAACTGCGCATCGTATAAGCAGGTGAAGATGAGGGAAGTATCGCCGTCAGATAGCCACGCTCCTTGAAGTAAGCCGCCATTTTGCCTGCCGTCTGACCATTGAAACAAAGCTTGCGCAATTGGGGGTGGCTTGCTTGCAAACCATTGAAATCATTCAGCTTGCCTTCACGTATTGCTGAATCCAGGCTGCCTGCGCGTACACAGGAATGAAATACATCCCACAAACCTATACCATGCGCCAGCAAGCCTTGCAGGCGTTGTTCATACTCCAGACTGACCAGGTCTGTGCCCAGAGAGGCAGAAACCAGACGCCAGAACTGGTTTTGCTTGAATGCATAGTATTGCGTTGCATCTAGTGAAGCAACGCCGGGGAAGCTACCCAGTATCAATGTGTGGGTATCCCCATTCACTACTGGTGGAAAGCCTTGTAGTAAAAGAGATTGGGAAGGCGAGGTCAGGGAAGAAGCTTTCATTCGATTTATATTTGGTCAGGTCTCAATATTATAAGCAGTAGCCTTTGGTGTGCAGTACGGTCTCGCATGCTTCTTTTATCTTGTGATAGAAACCTGTCGTAAGACATTAGCAAGACAATAGTGAGACATTAGTGAGACATTCTGCTGCAAAACTTTGTGACAAAATTCATTATGACTGGCGACCGGCATTGTCTGGTCGTTTTTGCATTCATGAACTATTCTTGAAGTAGGGAAAAATCTTGCAGTACTTGCTATAGTAGAATGAAACAGGAGGTGGAAAATGAAATTGACTTTTAGCACAGTGTTTTTGGCTATTGTAATGACCGCGCAGGTACAAGCAGGTGAAGTGAAGGTCACCTGGCAGGAGCCTGAAAAGTTTACTGATATTCGCCCCGGTAATGAGTCCAAATCAGGGTTCCAGGCTCGCATGATCAAGGAACTTGACCTGATATTTGCAGACCTGGCAAAAAAATTGCCCGACGCTTATCAATGGGATGTGACAGTCACCGATGTTGACCTTGCTGGCGATGTACGTCCATTTTTCCGTAATACTGTCGATGACATACGTGTCATCAAGGATTTATACTGGCCGCGCATGACTTTCAGTTTTGACTTGAAAGACGAAAAAGGTAAAAGCGTTGCCTCAGGTACGGAAAATGTCAAGGATATGAACTTCCTCATGCGCTCGGGTCTGGCCACTGGCAATTCCAGCTTTCGCTATGAAGAACAGATGTTGCGTGACTGGTTTGCCAAACAGCAGCGTGACAAGATTTTCCCTTCGCGCTGAGCTTGTTACATAAAAAAAACGGACTCAATATTGAGTCCGTTTTTCATTGCGCAGGGATGAGAGAGCTTATTGACTCATTTGCTTACTTTTACTTACTCAGCAACATCTCATTAAGACGTTTCACAAAAGCGCTAGGGTCGCTGAGATGGCCGCCTTCCGCCAGCAGAGCCTGGTCAAACAAGATGTGTGACCAATCATTGAACTTGGCCTCTTCATATTTGAGTTTCTGTACCAAAGGATGGTCAGGGTTGACTTCCAGGATAGGCTTGGATTCAGGCGCGCTTTGACCCGCAGCCTTCAACATGCGTGCCAGGTTACCAGACAAATCATGTTCATCAGCCACCAGGCAGGCTGGGGAATCAGTCAGACGGAAAGTCACGCGTACATCCTTGGCTTTATCTGCCAGGGCTGTTTTCATTTTCTCGACCAGGTCCTTGAACTCGGTCTGCGTTTCTTCATGTTGTTTCTTTTCTGTTTCATCTTCCAGTTGGCCCAGGTCCAGGCCTCCTTTGGCGACAGATGCCAGTTCCTTGCCTTCAAAGTCGTTCAGGAAGGACAGCATCCATTCATCGACGCGGTCGGTCAGCAGCAGAACTTCAACGCCTTTTTTGCGGAAGATTTCCAGGTGCGGGCTGTTTTTGGCAGTCGCATAGCTTTCTGCCGTGACATAGTAAATCTTGTCCTGACCTTCTTTGGCGCGACTCAGGTAATCTGCCAGCGACACGTTCTGTACATCGCTGTCATTGTGGGTAGAGGCAAAGCGCAATAGCTTGGCGATACGTTCCTTGTTGGCATTGTCTTCACCGACGCCTTCTTTCAACACCTGGCCAAATTCTTTCCAGAATGTGGTGTACTTGTCTTGCTTCTCTTTAGCGTCGTCACCGTCAGCATTTGCCAAATCTTCCAGCATGCCCAGCACGCGCTTGGTCGAGCCCTCGCGGATAGCCTTGATGTCGCGGCTTTCCTGCAGTATTTCGCGCGAGACATTCAAAGGCAGGTCGTTGGAGTCAATAACACCTTTGACAAAGCGCAGGTAGACCGGCATCAGTTGTTCTGCATCATCCATGATGAAGACACGTTTGACATACAGCTTGATGCCACCGCGCTTATTGCGGTCCCACATGTCAAATGGCGCGCGTGCCGGGATGTACAGCAATTGCGTGTATTCGCTACGGCCTTCAACACGGTTATGCGTATGTGTCAGCGGCGCTGTGTAATCATGCGAGACATGTTTGTAGAATTCATCGTATTGCTCAGGCGTGATCTCGGACTTGCTGCGCGCCCACAAGGCACTGGCCTGGTTGATGGTTTCCAGTTCATCTTTCAAGACCTGTTCTTTTTTCTCTTCATCCCATTCTTCTTTCTGCATTTTGATAGGCAGGGAGATATGGTCGGAATAAGTGCGGATGACGGATTTGAGCTTCCATGCCGACAGGAACTCATCTTCACCTTCGCGCAGGTGCAGGGTGATGCTGGTGCCGCGACCTTCCTTGACGATATCTTCGACGCTGAAGTCGCCCGCACCTTCAGATTCCCAGCGTACAGCCTGGTCTGCTGGCAGACCGGCGCGACGGGTTTCTACGGTGATGCGGTCGGCAACGATAAAGCCGGAGTAAAAACCAACACCAAACTGGCCTATCATGGCCGCGTCTTTTTGCTGGTCGCCAGACAATTTGCCAAAGAATTCCTTGGTGCCGGATTTGGCGATGGTGCCCAGATGTTCTATGGTATCTGCCTTGCTCATGCCTATGCCGTTGTCGGCGATGGTGATGGTGCGGGCCTCTTTGTTGAAGCTGACCTGGATTTGCAACTCAGGATTGTTTTCAAGCAGGCTGGCATTGTTGATGGCTTCAAAGCGCAGTTTGTCTGATGCATCAGAAGCATTCGAGATCAGTTCGCGCAAAAATATTTCCTTGTTTGAATACAAGGAATGGATCATCAATTGCAAGAGTTGTTTGACTTCGGCCTGAAAGCCCAAGGTTTGCTTTTCTGACATGGTTTCCCTCAAAGATTTTTTAGTGACAATGGCAATAATTGCCTGCTGCTGTTTTTGTAACATTGTTTGCAGCATTGCTTGAGCAGGGAAGGTGAGGCCGCTTTGTTGGATTTCAAGATGATTGTTTAAAAAACATGTAAATAGTGTATTTTTATCACTGGCGTTTAGGGATATTTGTAATTTTTGCAAAAGATCACTAAACTTGGCTATATCAATACACATTCAATACATAATTACCAGTGCGATTTTTGATCGTTCGCGGTAAGGAGTGGCAACAATGTTACTTAATGTAGCAGCTTCGGTAGCGCGTTCGCTCTGTGTTTTTCTTTTTTGCACTCATGTGCCTGCTTTACATGCAGCCAATCTCTATCTGACGGAGGTAGCTCCTTTTGCGTTCGTCAAAGATGCCAAGGGTGGCTACGATGGTATTAATGTGCGTATCGCCAATGAATTAAGCAGGCGTTCAGGGGTCGTTCTGGACCTCGTGGTGGTACCCAGTGCCCGCCATGTAGTGATGTTTCCTGCAGATAAAGAAGCCTATAGCATTTCCCAGGCTGAAAATTTTACAAACCAGGAAGGCAGTTTTTTATCCGAGGTGACGCAGTTCCCTATTGTGGTGGTCGCGCAGCGTGGTGCCGCGCTGAGGAATTATGATGATCTGATTGCCCTGTCCATGGAAAAAGGCATAGGCATGATGCGTCGCTTAAGTTACGGTACTTTTGGTCAGGATGAGCGGGTCAGAAAGGTAGAAATCAATACCCTGGAAAATGGCCTGCGCATGCTGGAGGCCGGGCGTATCTCGGGTATCGTCGGTAGCCAGCCAGCTATTCTGGCTGCGGCAGAAAGAAATGCATCAACACACTTATTGGGGCCTAGCCTGATTATTTCTTATGGTTCTCATGTCATGCGCGTCAGACCAGAATTTGCTTCAAGCCCGACTTCAAAAACCATCAATGCGACTTTGCTGTCGATGAAAAATGACGGCAGCATTGCGCGCATACTTGATGATTTTTTAAAAGACCTCAAGGCGGGTTTGTCGCCGGCAAAATAGCATGCCGACAAAGTTCTCGCTATCCGTGAGATGAGTTCTGCTTTCCCTGTCACCTGATTTCGGGCTTTTGTCACAAGCCAGTTCTGCGATAGTCTTGCCCACTTTACAATCTCCCCGTTATCTAAAAACTTCTGCTTGCCGTATGGCTGGCAGTACTCCCCCGCTTATATTTCCTCTCCATGCCCAAGTCTGTCTCAAGAATTAAATCTGTATCGTCTGACGCGTCACACCAAGCATTCATGAAATCCAGTATGAACTGTGTTGGAGCCTCGCTTTTATTTTTCAGTGCTGCATTGCATGCTGCTGATGTGCCCGCCAAGAGTGGCGAAGGAGTACAAACTGTGGAAGTTGCAGGGCCGGGGGCAACTGCGCAAAGAAAGAACGACACTGCCGCGAAAATCACCATTAATGCTGCTGAGCTATTGCAGTACGGGGACACGCAATTGTCGGCCGTATTAAAGCGCCAGCCAGGTGTATCCGTCGTGGGCAATGAATTACGGATGCGCGGCCTGGGATCTGGTTATACCCAGATTTTATTGAATGGCGACGCAGTAGCGCCTGGGTTTTCCATAGACAGTATTGCACCTGAGTTGATAGAGCGCGTGGAAATCCTGCGTACGACGACGGCAGAATTCAGCGCGCAGGCGGTGGCAGGTACCATTAATATCATCCTGAAAAAAGGCGTGAGCAGTGCCAGGAAAGAATTCAAATTCGGCATAGCGCATGGCGAAAATAACTGGAATCCCTCATTGGCTCTGGAGCTTGCTGACAAGAACGCCGGGCTTTCTTATTCCGTCGTCGCTACACTCTCAAAAACTGGCTATGAAAATATATCAAAGGTGACAGAGAGCATTGATGATGCAACAGGAGAACTCAAAGCCCTGCGCATCATGCAGCAAAGGAATATCGCAAACGTCTGGCGCTTCGGACTCAGCCCGCGATTGAACTGGACCATGGAGAATGGTGATACGCTGAGTTGGCAGAGTTTCTTTGACTACTACGGTAATTTGAATTGGGGTAGTGATCACGAAACGACAGTGGTCGGAGGGGCTACGCAATACCCGGATAACAATTACCGCACCTCTATGCATACAGCCATTTTGCGGACAGATCTGAACTGGGCGCACAGGATAGATGCCGATAGCAAACTGAATGCGAAGCTGGGCCTGAATTATAATCATCGCGAGGCAGATTACAATTTCTTTGGTTATCCTTTACCGCAGGATCAGCCTTTCAATCGCCATGTGGTATCGAATGCTGCCGAAAGCAGTGCCAGTAGCAACGGTAAATACCTGAGTCGCTTTCGCGAAGATCATAGCCTTGCCCTGGGATGGGACGCGACGCTGACGCAGCGTAGTGAAGCCCGTCTGCAATTTGACCGTCGGACAAATACCAATACCATAGACCCGCTGGCAGAGGACTATAAAGCCAATGTGCGCCGCGTTGCCTTGTTTGCGCAAGATGAATGGGATATGACTAACAGGTTGCAAGCTTATCTGGGCTTGCGCTGGGAAGGTTTGAATACCGAAACCACCGGTCGCCTGATGGCAGCAGTGCAGACTAGGTCCAGTGTCTGGAGCCCGGTCATGCAATTACTGTGGAAGTTGCCGGGGCTGGAAAAAGATCAATTGCGCTTTGCCTTGTCACGTACTTATAAGGCACCGACCCCGCGTAGCCTGGTGCCGCGCCGCTACACAGCAAATAATGACAATGGTCCGAATAATCCTGACTTTCAGGGTAACCCGCAACTCCTGCCAGAGCTGGCCTGGGGTGCCGATCTGGCTTATGAATCTTACTTTGCCAAAAACAGCATGTTCAGCCTGTCAGCGTATGCCAAACGTGTGCAGGATGTGACTGTGCAAAACCTGTATGAGAAAAATGGCGTCTGGATTACGACACCCTATAACCACGGCACAGCCAAAGTGATGGGAATAGAGTTTGATGCAAAAATAGCATTGCAGAATTTGCTGGTTGCTGCGCCACCGGTAGAAGTACGCCTGAATGCAGCACGCAATTGGTCAAGGCTGGATGCCATACCAGGGCCGGACAACCGCCTTACAGACCAGGTTCCCCTGACTGCTAATCTGGGTATGGACTACAAGCGCAGTGAGCAACAATCATTTGGTTTCAATTTTAATTTACAGACTGGTGGTACTGTGCAAGTCACGTCTGGTTTGCGTAGCTTTACTGGCGTCAGCCGTAATCTTGATTTGTATGCTCTGTGGAAGCTGGAAAATAAAGTGCAGTTGAGACTGTCGCTAAATAATCTCTTGCATCAGGATGTGCTGCAGGCTTCACAATTCAGTGACCAGGAGGGACGCAAGTTGCGTAGCTCTGTCACACCTGGTAGCGCGACGATACGTCTGCAGTTTGAAAAGAGTTTATAGATTCATTGGGGGGGGACTGCTCCCCAATGTTTGTCTGGTACCTGTTACTTGGTGCCCACACCCTTGAATTTTTCCGGATCAAAATCGGCTATATCAATTTTGCCGAAATGTTTAGGTGGTGTGTAAGTCTTTTCTTTGGCTTTTTCCGGATCGCTGGTATGGAAGGAAGATTCAGACACTTTCACCAACTGCCATGTATCATCCTTGCGCGAGTAATTGAATTGATATTCATTCGCCCAGCGCCAGGCACTGCCACCGTAGTGGGACACGGTAAAACTTTTCTTGTTGGCCGTCAGGTCGGCAAACGGATCGCCCATCATGCCGCCGCAAGTTGAACATAGAACGATTCTTTCATTGGTCTTGACCAGTTTTAATTTACCGTCGGCCTGGCGTATGGCGATATGCAGGGGGCGCTGTCCTTGTTCAATATCTTCATCCCCGGCGTTTTTCTTTTGTTTTTCCAGGATGAAGACATAGTCAGTCTTATCATCACCGTTCAGGTCAGCGCTGACAAAGGCCAGCAATTTGGTATTGGCTGCGATGAGGGGGCGCAAATCTGCGGGAATATCTTTGCCTTCTATGTAGGTGCCAGCCTGGCCGAGTCCCGGCACTATCATCATGCTGGCGATGGCTACGAATTTTTTGGACAGACTGATATTTTGCATTGCAATCCTTTTGAAAGAAAAACAGGGGAAACAATTGTTTCCCCTGAGTAGTCTTAGATGTTGAATAGTATGGTTTATGACAGCTTCTTGATTTGCATGCCTTCGGCCTTGTCTTCTACTTCATAGCCTAATGCATGCAGCTCGCCACGCAAGCGATCTGCCTCGGCCCAGTTCTTGGCCTTGCGCGCAGCCTGACGTTGTTCCGCCAGGGTTTGCACTTCTGCTGGGATGGCCAGCACGGCAGGTTGCCATTGTGCCAGACCCAGGCCAAATACTCTGTCGAACTCTGTCAGCGTGGCTTTTTTGTCGGCGTCAGGCAAATCGGCTTTCAGCATTTCCCACACCAGTGCCAGGGCACGCGGCACGTTCAAGTCTTCATTGATGAAGGTAGTGAATTTCTCGCGGTATTCTGCACTGACATCGCCACCTGCTGGCCATGCATGATAGGTCTCGCGCAGGCGTTGCAAGGCTGTCTGTGCGGACAGCAGGGCTTCAAAGCTGAATTGCATCTGGCTGCGGTAATGCGCAGTCAGGCACAGGTAGCGATATGCCAGCGGATCAATATTCTGATCGAGCAAAGTTTGCAGGCGCAGGAATTCGCCAGTCGATTTGGACATCTTGCCCGAATCGATTTGCAGGAAATAACCATGCATCCAGAAGTTGGCCAGACGGGTGCCATGGCAAGCCTGGTTTTGCGCGATCTCATTGCTATGGTGGATAGCGATATGGTCTTCACCACCGCAATGGATATCAAACCATGGCGTCAGGTATTTGGCTGACATGGCCGAGCATTCTATATGCCAGCCAGGGAAACCACGGCCCCATGGACTGTCCCATTCCATCTGGCGATGTTCATCGGGTGGACTGAATTTCCATAGCGCGAAGTCAGTCGCATGCAGTTTTTCACCGAGTTCAACGCGGCTGCCAGCCTTGATGGCATCGCGCTTGATACGTGCCAGGAAACCATAGTCATCCTGCTTGCTGGTATCAAAATAAATGCCATCACTGGTGCGATAGGTATAGCCATTTTTTTCTATGGCAGCGATAAAATCGATTTGCTCAGCAATATGGTCGGTAGCCTTGCACCAGATGGCGGGTTCCAGGATATGCAGTTTTTGCAAATCATCCTTGAAGGCCGCAGTAAAACGGTCAGCAATCTGCCAAGCTGATTCGCCAGCTTTGCGGCTGCCTTTTTCCATCTTGTCTTCACCATCATCTCCATCGGACACCAGATGGCCGACGTCAGTAATGTTGATGACATGGCGTACGGTATAACCATTCCATTCCAGGGCACGGCGCAGCAGATCCTCAAACAGATATGTGCGCAGGTTGCCGATATGGGCATAGTCATACACGGTAGGTCCGCAGCAGTACAGGCCCACCCAGTCTTTGTTCAGGGGGCTGAAAGGGCGCAGGCGGCGTTCCCAGTTATCGTAGAGAAGTATGTCCATTTGTTGTGAAAATAGCTAAGTGTGAATGTGATCGTTGGTGAAAGCAGGTACTCAGGGCGGGCAGACAGGGGTAAGCCTTCTGCATGCAGTTTTGCAGACTCAACAACAGCTTGAGTTGAAAACTTGTGTTTGCGCGGACGCAGACATGCCAGACACAGACGTTTCGCCTATGCAATCTTTAACATGTTGTTGGTCCAAGTGGGGCATATAATTAAGTCTGACTGGTTCCGTTAGCACAGAATTTAAGAAGTTCAGCGTGAGAATGTAGCATACATATGCACTTTTGATCAAAATTGAACTGTCTCGAATTGTCTGTTCACGAACCAAACAGGCAAAACAAGATGTGGCTGAAAATAAAGCGGTGCAAAAATGCAAACGAATTATAAAGACGTCAGCGAAGAAAACTATCGTTCCCAGTACATCAAACAGGACAGGGCACAAGTCCGCCGTGTCGTGCGCATCATGCTATGGGCATTCCTGCCGCTGGCACTGGTCGATGTGTTATTCCATGAATTTAACATTCCGCTGGCTATCTTGCTGGTCATGCGTCTGGCCGGTTTCTCCTATTCCCTGTGGTTGATACGGCAATATGGCAGGGAAGAAAATGTGCCAAAACTAGACCGTTATGCCATGCACTGGATAGTCATGGTCTTGCTGATACAGTTCATCAGCAATGCCTGTCTGCCGCGCGATTATCTGGGGCATTACATGGTTGATGCCTGGTTGGTGTTGATGGCGTTCATTTCTTTGCCCCTGGCTTTGAATGTCTTGCGTGTACCTTTATATTTGTTTGTCGCCGCATCCTGTTTACTTTTGCTCTATAAGCAATCAGGTACTTTTTCCCAGGCGGCCAGCGTATTGCTGGTCTTGCCCGCAGTCGCCATCACTGGTCACGCCATTGCAGCCTATGTGCACAGATATAGACGCAAGCTGTTAAGCGCGGAGCAAGAGCTGGAAAGACAGGCGAATATCGACCCTGTTACCGGCGTCGCCAACTGGAAAGAATTCATGCGCATCTCTGATACTGAGCTGCAACGTCACCAGCGTCTGGGCAAGCAATTGTCGATGCTGGTACTTGACCTGGATGACTTCAAACATATCAACGATACACATGGACCACAGGTGGGTGATGTGATCCTGGTTGAAGTCAGCCGCCGGGTGAAACGTGCGATGCGTGCCTATGATTGCATTGCCCGCTTTAGCGGCGAAGAATTTTGCGTGCTCTTGCCAGAAGCATCTGCGGAAGATGCCAATAAAATTGCCGACCGTACCCGCGCCACTGTGATTGCCATGCCTATTTCAGTATCAGGCAAGGAAATGAAAGTCAGTGCTTCTGTACGCACTGCTACCTTGCGTGAAGGGGATACTGCGCTGTCACTTTTGCGCAGGGCGGGCGAGGGTTCAGGCAGGCCTGAGCAAGAAGTGCAGCAAAATGTTAATCTCATGCCTGTGCCAGTGTAGATGGCGGAGCTCAGTAAAGGACTGCTGGGCAATCTACTGAGCAAGATAAGGGTAGAGAAAAATGAGTTTTTATGGCGTAACCGATTTGTGGACTTATGTACTTGGTGCTTTGGGCATCATCTTGTTGCCTGGGCCTAATTCCCTGTATGTATTGGCGGTTGCTACCGCACGTGGTGTGCGTGAGGGTTATAAGGGTGCGGCTGGGATATTTGTCGGCGACAGTATTTTGTTGATGCTGACGGCTCTCGGTGCTGCAGGTATCTTACGGACTTATCCGGCCTTGTTCATGGTGGTCAAATATGCTGGCGCAGCTTACCTGGCCTGGGTAGGTGTCAATCTGATCTGGGCTGCCATACAAAAATGGCGCAACAAGACAGCGACTGTGGCAGAAACGCAAGCGACCGCGATTAATATGCAAAACCCTTTCAAGCGTGCCCTGATCATCAGCTTGCTCAACCCGAAAGCGATCCTGTTCCTGCTGTCTTTCTTCGTGCAATTCATAGACCCCAACTACCCGACTCCAGCAGTACCTTTTCTGATACTCAGTGCTGTGGTGATGGTATTCAGTACCACGTATCTGTCGGTATTGATCTTCCTTGGTTCCCGTCTGGCGCGCAGCTTTAGCCAGCGCCGCCGTTTGTCTGCCAGTTTGTCGAGTGGTGTGGGCAGCATGTTTGTCTGGTTTGGTGTCAAGCTGGCCAATGCCAGCTTGCATTAATCGATCCGCTGGCTAATTTATCTCTCGTTTTAAAAATTCCCAGACACCGGGATCAGACATCGCTGCAATATTGATGCGCATCTTGGTGGAAGGGAGCTGGCTAGGCGAGAATAAACTGCCGGGTGCCAGCAAATAGCCTTGCTCCATGGCTTTCTCGGTCAGCTTATTGGTATCACAGCCAGTCTCCGTCCACAAAAACATGCCTGCCGGTGTACGGTAATCAACCTTCATCCCCTGTTGTTCCAGCCGTTTGGTAATGTCATCGCGTACGCCATCAAGCTTCACGCGTATGCGGTCTACATGTTTGCGGTAATGTCCTTCTGACAGGATTTTGTATACCACGCGCTCCCCAATTTCTGTGGTCGTCAGGGTAGACAGCATTTTGCGGTCAGCCAGGCGTATTGCCAGTTCTGGCGAGGTGGCGATAAAGCCGACACGCAGATTGGCTGCCAGTGTCTTGGAAAAACCACCAAGATAGATCACCCTGTTTAACTGATCCAGTGCCGCAATGCGGGTGGCGGCCTGTACTGCCGGGCCGGGGTGCATATCGCAATACACATCATCTTCGACGATCATGAAATCATGTTCTTCTGCAGCTTTCAAAACCTGGAAAGCCTTGGCGGCGGACAACGATGTCGAAGTTGGATTGTGCAAGACTGAATTGATGATATACAGTTTGGGTTTGTGCAGGGCAGCCAGTTCGGCCAGCTTGGCAACATCCGGGCCATCATGCAGGCGCGGTATGCCTATCACCTTGGTGCCAAGAATGGCGAAAGAGCCAAACATCAGAAACCAGGCCGGGTCATCGACAAAGATAGTATCGCCAGGCTGGGTAAATTCACGGGCTACCAGGTCCAGGCCCTGAGTAACGCCACTGGTCATGACGATTTGTTCGGGTGAGGCGGCAATTTCCAACTCTGCCATTTTCAATTGCAATTGCTGGCGCAATGGCAAGAAACCTTGCTGGGTGCCGTAATGCAGCAAGAGGTTCTGGTTCAGCCTGCTGATGGAGCGCAAGCCATTCGCCACCAGTTCACCATCCAGCCAGTCATGCGGCAATACTCCAGAGCCGGGCATTTTCTGCGGTGGCAATTGCCTGAACATATTGCGCACCAGCCACACTACATCCAGATTTTGGGTGACAGGCGCAATTTGTGGGGTATTGGGGACATTATTGAGCATGGACGCACGTTCGCGCACAAAGAAACCGGCACCCCGGCGCGATTCCAGATACCCCTTGGCGACCAGCCTGTCATAGGCTTCGACTACGGTAAAGCGCGACACCGTTTGCTCATCGGCAAACTGGCGTATCGACGGCATGCGCGCACCAGTGCGCAGCAATTTATCGTCGATGCGGTTGGCCACGGCATTGACGATTTGTTCTACCAACGAACCGCCAGAATCACGCGAGATAAAAAAAGTGGGTGTCAGCATTGATGTCTCCAGCGAGTCTTCTGTAATGGATAGTTGACCATTACAGTACGAATATTATCGTTTGTAGTGTATTGGTACTGTATCGGTTTTTGCGTTTAGGATAGCACAACACTAAAGCAAAAACAGGAGAAACACGATGAATGAGCGACAGAATTCTGATCACTGCCAGCAGGGACACGAGCGCGGAGTAAAACATGGCAATTGATACTTTGATGGCCTTCGCCCTGTTTGCCCTGGTGTCATCCATTACACCAGGCCCGAATAACCTGATGTTGCTGGCTTCTGGCGTGAACTTTGGCTTTCGCGCCACCTTGCCTCATATGCTGGGCATCAGCATAGGATTCATGGTGCTGGTGTTGGCCGTTGGCGTTGGTCTGGCGGGCTTGTTCGCGGTGTTCCCTTGGTTATATGTCGTGTTGAAATGGGCAGGCGCAGCTTATCTGCTGTATCTGGCCTGGAATATCGCCAATGCCGGGCCTATAGAAAGCAAGGCACAAGACGGTGTACACAAAGCTGGTCCCATGAGTTTCTTGAGTGCTGCCGCGTTTCAATGGATCAACCCCAAGGCCTGGGTCATGGCGCTGGGTGCTTTCAGTACCTATATACCCGCGACCAGCGGATTCTGGATCGTTGCCCTGGCTGCAGGTGTGTTTGCGGTCATCAATTTGCCCAGCGTAGGTCTGTGGGCTTTGTTCGGTGCCAAGGTCAGGCATTTGCTGAAAGTGGAACGCAATCTGCGCATCTTCAATTATGGCATGGCCTTGCTGCTGGTATTGTCGCTTTACCCCATGCTGGTGAGTTCACAATGATATACAGCGCGCAGTGTACACAGGCAGGTTCATCATGCTGATGCAAGAAAACAAGGGCATGGTCCTGGGCCTGGTTGGCGTCATGATTTTTAGCCTGACCCTGCCATTTACCCGCATGGCAGTGGCGGAACTCAATCCGGTATTCGTAGCACTGGGGCGGGCTGTGGTGGCAGCTTGCTGCTCTGGCCTGCTGTTGTGGATGCAGGGTGCGAAATTGCCGCAACGTGCACAAATGAAGCCACTGCTGATCACTTCTCTGGGTGTGGTGGTTGGTTTCCCCTTGTTCAGCTCTGTCGCAATGGCCTATGTACCTGCGTCTCATGGTGCAATCGTATTGGGTATTTTGCCATTGGCTACTGCTTTGTTTGCGGCATTGCGCTTTAATGAAAAGCCGTCGACGGGCTTTTGGGTGATGGCGGTACTGGGCAGTGGACTGGTGATAGCCTTTGCTTTGATGCAGGGTGGCGGCTCATTCCAGTTTGCCGACCTGGCCTTGTTTATCGCCGTGATTGCTGCAGCCATGGGGTATGCCGAAGGTGGTCGACTGTCGCAAAGCATGGGCGGACAGCAGGTTATTTCATGGGCTTTGCTGCTGGCTTTGCCGGTTTTATTGCCAGTGACAGCCTGGCTGGGTTGGCATTATGGGGTACAGGCTTCTGGGCGTGCCTGGGCCGGGTTTGCCTATGTTTCGATATTTTCCATGTTCATCGGTTTTTTCTTTTGGTACAAAGCGTTGGCGATTGGTGGTATTGCCCGTGTCGGTCAAGTGCAATTGCTGCAACCATTTTTGAGTTTATTGGGAGCTGCCTTGATACTGGGTGAAGTCCTGACTGGCCGTGAAATCTTTTTTGCACTGGCGGTCATCATTGTAGTGGCATTGGGCAGACGCATGAATATTCAACGGTGATTTTCTTGCAAAGCACATGGCGACCGAATTTAATCTGCCATTAGCCATGCACAGGGGGGTGTTAATCGGCGGGGTGCGGGCTTACAATAGAGGACTGGTATTTGTGCCTGAATTTGTTCTTTACTAAGAAGGCATTTGCCAGAACAAGGTTTTGACTTCTGCAAACTTTTAAAACTTGCAGAAAATAATAATAAAAATTTAATTATCTCTAGTGCATCAGTGAGGGCTGCTGCGCTTTTTTCTGGAAAATAGACATGTCATTTTACGAAAAGCTTCAAGCATTAAATATTGAATTGCCTGCTGTCGCGACACCTGCTGCTGCCTACGTCATGTATGCACAAACTGGTAACACAGTATTCTTGTCTGGCCATATTGCCAAAAAAGATGGTAAGCCATGGGTAGGTCAACTGGGTAAGAATATCTCTACAGAAGAAGGCAAACTGGCAGCACGCGCAGTCGCGATTGATCTGATCGCCACCTTGCAGGCAGCTTGTGGTGGCGATTTGAACCGCGTTAAACGCATCGTCAAGCTCATGAGCCTGGTCAATTCCACGCCTGATTTTATCGAGCAACATCTGGTGACAAATGGTGCATCTGAACTCATCGGTGAAATATTTGGTGAGCAAGGCAAACATGCACGTTCAGCCTTTGGCGTTGCCCAGATCCCTCTGGGTGCTTGCGTAGAAATTGAAATGATCGTCGAGATCGCCTGAATTTTATAAAACAATAAGCTTGCCCGAGATGGCAATTTAACCGAGAGATAGTGAGACCAGCATGAAACTTGAGAATCCCAGCCCCATAGATTGGAAATTTTCTGACCGCGCAGAGCAGTTGCAAAGCTCTGCCATCAGGGAGATTCTAAAAGTGACCATGCGTCCTGAAGTGATTTCTTTCGCTGGTGGATTGCCATCTCCAGAAACTTTCCCGGTAGAGCGTATGCGCGCCGCCTTTGACAAGGTACTGACACAACAAGGCAAGTCAGCATTGCAATACGGCCCTACCGATGGTTATGCTCCATTGCGTGAATTTCTGGCTGACTCATTGTCGACCAGTGATTCAAAAATCCTGCCTGACCAGATCATGATGGTATCTGGCTCGCAGCAAGGTCTGGATTTGCTTGGCAAGGTGCTGGTGGATGAAGGCAGCAAGGTTTTGGTGGAAACACCGAGCTATCTCGGCGCACTGCAGGCTTTTTCCGTTTATCGCCCTGAATTTGAATCGGTGGATACCGATGATCATGGCCTGGTGCCAGCTTCAGTCGCAGCCAAAGGTGCTGGTGCACGCCTGATGTATGCCTTGCCTAACTTCCAGAACCCGACTGGCCGCACGCTGTCGGTAGAGCGTCGCTATGAACTGGTAGAAACCTGCGCCCGCATGGGTATCCCGCTGGTTGAAGATAATCCTTATGGCGATCTGTGCTATAGCGGCGAACCTTTGCCAAAAATGCTGAACATGAATCCGGGTGGCGTGATTTATATGGGTTCATTCTCCAAGGTGCTGACGCCAGGGATACGCCTGGGTTATGTCGTTGGCCCTACACCATTGATACGCAAACTCGAACAAGCCAAGCAGGCGGCCGATTTGCATACTGCACAGCTGACGCAAATGGTGGTGTATGAAGTCATCAAGGATGGCTTCCTGAGTGAGCACATTCCAACCATACGCACTCTGTATGCCAAGCAATGCAATGCCATGCTTGAGGCGATGAGCAGACATTTCCCTGAAGGTGTGCGCTGGACCAAGCCTGAAGGCGGCATGTTCATCTGGGTAACTTTGCCTGAGCACATGGACAGCAAGCAATTGCTGGATGAAGCCATACAACAAAATGTCGCTTTTGTTCCTGGCGGCCCTTTCTATGCAAATAATCCTGCAAAAAATACCTTGCGCCTGTCATTCGTGACTGTGTCGCCAGAGCGTATCAATGAAGGCATAGAAAAACTGGGCAAGCTGATCAAGGCAAAAATCTGATTTTTTTTTTTGATTTCCAGATTGCCCGATCATCAGTGTCTAAAAGCAAAACCCGTCATCTGACGGGTTTTTTTATGGTTGAGATACATGTTATTAATCCTGGCTTAATATGTAACTGTCAACTATTGTGATTTAAGTCATCATATTTCGTCGTGAACCGTTAATGGACTTAGTTTCTAACCCATGTTTCGCAAAGCGATACTGAACTTTGACCAATCGAGGAGTAGTAAATGAATAAAAAATTGTTTCTGGCCAGCCTGATGTTAACTGCCGTGACAGGCGCTTTTGCGCAAAATATGACTGCCAAACAACAATATGCAGCAGATAGCAAACGTGCCACGCAGAGATACAACGAGGATAAAAAACTGTGCGCTGATGCTGGCAACTCTTCGGCAAGAATGCAATGTCTGCGTGACGCCAAAGCTGAATACAATACCGCGCTGGCAGTTGCCAAACAAAACATGAGTAAACCGGTAGCTGCGCCAGTGAATGCCAGAAATGAGCCAGTTTGTCCTGATTGCGGCAAAGTCGTTGCTGTTGCTATTGGGGATAAGGAAGGCGAGGGCGGCGCCCTTGGTGTGATTGCTGGCGGTGTAGCCGGTGCCCTGCTGGGTAATCAGGTTGGTGGTGGCACTGGCCGTGACCTGGCGACAATTGCCGGTGCTGCTGGTGGTGCATTGGCAGGACACAAGATAGAACAAAAAGTGAAGACGACCAAGGTGTGGAATGTGACAGTGGCTTTTGAGAATGGCAACAAGCAAACCTATGCTTTTGACCATGACCCTGGTTTGTTGTCTGGCGATGCTGTCAGGACAAATGGTAATTCTATCGTCAGGCGCTGAGCTTATTAATATGCAACATTAAATACAGCATTAACATATGCGGAAAATGGATTGCGCTGATTAATCCAGTCTGATGCAATCCCTTTTCTGCCTGATTTCAAGATGGTAAAAATCTTGCACTTATAGTCAGGATTTGGAAGAATTATTTTCTTTTTGGAAACCGTTCCTCCTTCACAACTACTTCCTTGCCAAGCCTAATTCCAGCAGTTAGACTTAGGTGTCTATCCCCCCACGTTCTTGTCGAGAAGGTCGTGCCATGAAGCTTGATACTTGCAAAGCTAGTCCTTCAAATAATGTCATTTTGCAGTTGCTCTGCTGGATGGTATTGTTGCTGGCGACAGCATTTAGTTCAGCCGCACGTGCCAATGAATCTTGCAAAAGCCTGATAGCAACTGGTAATCCTGAATATCCGCCTTATCTGTGGCGTGACCCGGAAGATGAAAACCGCCTGATAGGGGCAAATGCTGAATGGATGCAATTATTGTCTAAAGAAATTGGCATACCAATTGACATTAAATATGTAGGTCCGTGGGGACGGGTGCAAGAAGAAGCCAAACTGGGCCGTGTGGATTTGCTCGCGGGTGCCTTTTTTACCCTGCCAAGACTGGAATACATGGATTATTTCTATCCAGCTTTTCGTGAAACACGCACAGTCATCTGGACTCGCAATAATTTCAATTTACCTTATAAGAAATGGTCTGACCTCGCTGGCAAGCAGGGGGTGACTGTGATTAATAATAGTTTTGGCGAAGACTTTGATCGCTATGCCAAGGAGTCTTTGAAAATTTCCATGGTCCCGAGTCTGGAGCAGGCTTTGAAGATGCTCAGTCTTTCCCGTGCAGATTATTTGATTTATGAAGAAGATCCAGGCCTGGCCTATGTCGCCAAGCTCAATATCTCAGGCTTGAAAACTGTAACGCCGCCCATTACAAATGAGAATTTATATTTGACACTGTCCCATAAGTCAGCCTGCAACACTCCGGAAATGCGCGGCCGTATTGCCAAGGCAGTTTATAAACTGGACAAACAAAACGTGATGAATAAACTCATCGCGGCAAATATACAATTGTGGCGTAAGCAACAATCGAAGTAACCGCTGCAAACAACAGGTAATCCATTGCGTACACTCTCCCTCCGACAAATCCTTATTATCGGCGTTGTGGTTGGCATCGTATTGCCCGCGATTGTTTTGGGGCGTTTTCTGGTTCAGGACAGGTACGAGCGTGAGTTGCAACTACGCGTGCGCAATCCCATGTCGCAGTACGCAGATATGCTGTCGCGCGGCATGGCAGTGCCAGTCTGGACGCTGGATAAGGCCGTCGCCAATCAATTCATACAAGCCGTCATGCGCAACCCTGAAGTGGTCAGCGTCGAGGTGCTGGATGAGTCCAAATCCATTTTTGCCCACAGCAGTAAATTCAAAAAAGAAGGGGCTAAACTCTTGCGCGAAGAGCGTCCTATCTTGCTGGAAACCAAGGTCATAGGCAGCGTCATGCTGGAACTGACCACCGAGCATATAGAAAAAGAATTGTGGGCAGATTTTCTTAAGCTAGGCCTGGCCTTGCTGGTCCAGGTGGTGTTTTCCTTTATCCTGATCTGGTTATTGTTTGAGCGACGCATCGTCCGGCCTATCATGGAATTGCAGTCGGCAACCGGGCGGCTGGCACGTGGCAAACTGGATCAGCCTCTGGAATGGGTGCGTCAGGATGAAATCGGGAATCTGGCGCAGGGCCTGGATAAAATGCGCCTGAACCTGGGGCGCTTGATTACCGAGAGAGAAGCGCAAAATATCACTTTGCAACAAGAGCTCAATGAGCGTCTGCGTGCTGAGCAGGCCTTGAAGGTGACTGAAGAAAAATTCATTGGTATTTTCCAGGCTTCCCCCATCGCCATGACGGTGCTGCGCAAGAGCCAGCTGTACAGCATGATAGATGTGAATGATGCCTGGGTCAGGCAATTTTACTGGTCACATGATGAAATCCTGGGGGATAACGAAACCCAGAAAGCCTTATGGCGCAATGAAGCTGATTTTCTGGAAGTCGTGCGCATCATAGAACGTGATGGCGAAATCCATGATTATGAAGCATGGCTGACTTGCGGCCAGCAAGAAAAAATTATCCTTTGCCAGGTATCCGGACGCATGATACGGCTGGGTAATGAACCCCTGATTATCCTGGTGCAAGAGGACATTACTGAAAAACGCCAGAACGAGCAGGAAATTCGCAATATGAACACCACGCTGGAAAGACGGGTGTCTGAACGTACTCAGGCACTGGAAGCAGCCAACAGTGAATTAACCATTGTTTTGGAAAACCTGCAGCGTGCGCAGAGGGAATTGCTCAGGACTGAAAAGATGGCGGCGCTGGGTTCTCTGGTGGCTGGTGTTGCCCATGAACTCAATACACCTATAGGCACCAGCGTTACGGTCGCCAGTACGCTGGCCCAGCATACCGATAATGTGCTGGTCGAATTTGAAAAAGGCTTGCGTCGCTCGGTACTGGAAGAATATTTGAGAAATGCCAAAACAGGTGCCGATTTACTCTTGCGTAATTTGAGCAAGGCGTCTGAGCTGGTGATCAGCTTCAAACAGGTGGCAGTAGACAGAACCAGCGCCAACCGCCGTGTTTTTGCGCTCGATGAAATGCTGTCCGAGCTGATCTTGACCATGGGGCCTGCCATACGCAAGACACGTCACGATGTTGTGCACAATGTCCCGGTCAAGCTGATGATGGATAGTTACCCAGGGCCCTTGGGGCAAGTCATGACCAATCTGATCAACAATGCCTTTATTCATGCATTTGAAGGGGACTATCGCGGCACGGTCAGTATTACAGCACGCATTTTTGATGAAAATTTTGTCGAAGTAACCGTGCGCGACAATGGCAAGGGTATACCAGATGGGAATTTAGGGCGTATTTTTGACCCCTTCTTCACCACCCGCCTGGGTTTGGGCGGCAGTGGTCTGGGGCTCAATATTGTGTACAACCTGGTGACTGGCATTCTGGGTGGCAATATCATGGTTGAAAGTGAAATGGGCAAAGGAACTTGCTTCAAGATCAGCTTGCCTCTTGATCCAAAAATGGTGGATGAAGAAACTGTTGAGGTCAATTGAAAGCAGTCCACTAGCCTGGTGAGTGCTACATCTGATAAAGTCGCGGCATGACAAAATTAAGCTTAGATAAAATCCTGCAATCACAAGGATTTGGAACACGAAAATATTGCCGTGACCTGGTGGAGGATGGCGAAGTCTCCATTAACGGTGAAGTGGTACGCAACGTCAAAACCAGTTTCGAAACTCAGGGCTTGCAGTTTCATATCTTTGAAGAAGACTGGGAATACCGTGAGCGCGTATATATCGTTCTTAACAAACCGGCAAACTTTGAATGCTCACGCAAGCCCAGCCATCATCCCGGTGTGTTGACACTTTTGCCAGAGCAATTCAGCTGGCGCGATGTGCAGCCAGTGGGGCGACTTGACCATGACACTACTGGCATGTTGCTGATGTCTGACGATGGCCCGTTTATCCACGCACAATCCTCACCCAAGCGCCATGTGCCCAAAGTGTATCAGGCGACAACTGCCGAGCCGGTAACTGACGATCTGGTGAATCTATTATTGCAAGGCGTCAAACTGCATGATGAACCTGCGCCACTGGCAGCAATACATTGCCAAAAACTGGGTGAACATCTATTGGAAATCGTACTGGAGCAGGGCAAGTATCATCAGGTCAAGCGCATGCTGGCCGCTGCCGGCAATCATTGCGCTGCCTTGCAGCGTACAGCCATAGGTAAATTGACACTGGCATCGCTGGAACTGGAAGAAGGAGAATGGTGTTATCTGACCCCGGAACACCTCGCTTTATTGGTACCTGCCTGAAGCTGTTTTAGCGCTTGCAATGCAGTTGAGGCAGTTTTGCGTTTACCCTTTTCCAGATGAAGTCTTGCTATCTTCCGGTTAATATGGATAATCTGACCAGATGCTGCGGTTCTTAAACTGTAAAAGGAGTGGACATGCCTGTCATTGCAATTGTCAATCCCAAAGGGGGCGTCGGTAAAAGCACGGTTGCTACCAACCTGGCAGGTTATTTCGCAGCGCATGGACATAAGGTCATGCTGGGCGATACTGATGTGCAGCAGTCTTCACGCACCTGGCTGACATTACGGCCACAGAATCTGCCTCAAATCCAGCCCTGGGATATTGCTGACGGCAATGTATTAAAACCACCCAAAGGTACTACCCATGTTGTGCTGGATACACCGGCTGGCCTGACAGGCAGCAAGCTGGATGTGGTGCTGAAGTCGGCAGATAAGATCATCGTTCCCTTGCAGGCTTCGATTTTTGATATCCTGGCGACGGAGGAGTTTCTAAAAAGCCTGTCCCAGCATAAAAAAAATGGTTACCAGATCGGCATACTGGGCATGCGCGTGAATACCCGCAGCAAAGCAGCCGAACAGCTTGAACACTATGTAGGCCAGCTAGGTTTGCCAGTTCTGGGGTTTTTGCGGGATACACAAAACTATATACAATTGGCAGCCCACGGCGCGACCTTGTGGGATGTCGCCCCATCCAGGGTAGAAAAAGACCTACCCCAATGGGAGCACATCCTGAATTGGGTAAAGACTTGATCGACTAGGATTAATCGCTTTCGTTAATTAATTTTAAAAAAACCGATATTTGTTTCGCATTTTGCTGCTGCTCACTATAATGCCGCTTGCTTGAAGAGAAGGCAGAATTCTCTTTTCTTATCAAAGACTTACGGCATGCACCTTACCATTTTTGAAACTCCCATCATCAATACAGTCATGCGCTGGCTGTCCATACTCGGACTCAAACTGGCAGGCTGGAAGGTCGAGGGTATCGTTCCTGCCGAACAAAAATACGTCCTGATTGCTGCTCCACATACCAGTAACTGGGACTTTCCAGTTACCTTGATGGTTTGCTTTGCCCTGCGTTTGAGGGTTTACTGGATGGGTAAGTCCAGCTTGTTTCCTCCTGTATTAGGGCATGTCATGCGCTGGCTGGGCGGTATTCCTGTCGACCGCAGCAAGTCAGGTAACCTGGTGCAGGGCACGGTAGACGCTTTTCATGAAAATCAAAGACTGACTGTGATCGTGCCGCCTGAAGGTACCAGGGGCAAGGTTACTCACTGGAAGACGGGTTTTTACTACATTGCGCTTGGTGCCGGAGTGCCAATCGCACTTGGTTATCTCGACTTCAAGCGCAAGGCGGGTGGTATTGGAAAAATGTTTGCAGTGAGTGGTGATATCGAAGCGGATATGGTGCAGATACGCGAGTTTTACTGTGGTATATCTGGCAAGAACCCGCAACAGTTCGACGAAGGCAAAGTTCAGGCAAAAGCCCAGGACTGATTGATGCAATGAAGTTTTGTACTGAGACTTGTTGTTGCGATTGTGTTTAACCCGGATTCAATGTTCTTGCTGTACAGGTTTATCTTGTGTCTCAGTGACTACCTCAGTTGGCTTGCTTGCCGACTGAGGTATCAACAACCACGCAAGTGGATTCAGGATCAGGCGTTTGGTCAGGATTTCAGTTTTTCCATGCGCGCATACCCACGTAATCGCCATGGAAACCAGCACTGAAATCGCCAGGGCTACGGTATTTTCGTGTTTGAAAATGGCCCGTAATACGCCGGTTTCTTGTAAAACAATCAACGCCATGCCATGCCATACCAGCACATAGATGGAGCGTTTGCCTATCTGTGCCAGACGCAAATCTTTCTGCGCCAGCAAATACAGCACTGATAAACCTATTACTGTCGACGCCGCATACTGTAATAGCTGGTACATGTTGCCGGTCAGATTTGCCATTTCCAGTCTGTGTAGTGAATAACTGCCATAGAACCAGCGATAGTCAAAATCACTCTTCAACATGAACGCGCCGATGACGCTTGCCAACACCACTGCGGCACTTATAAACAATCTCTCCTTCTTTTTG
Organism: Undibacterium sp. GW821-FHT07F11; assembly: GCF_059418665.1. Lineage (NCBI taxonomy): Bacteria > Pseudomonadati > Pseudomonadota > Betaproteobacteria > Burkholderiales > Oxalobacteraceae > Undibacterium > Undibacterium sp. GW821-FHT07F11. Next base: position 8,443 of record NZ_JBWKQH010000008.1, on the reverse strand, counting down.
ACATTGAATATTTCAGGGCCAAGCTTCCAGCCCAACAAGAAGTAGGGGAAGAAGATCAGGGTGCGTGAAATACCAAGGTAGTAACCAGCATGCTCAGAATAACTGCCCACCAGCGACAGCGCCAATGCCAGCATGACACCAAACTGCATGCGCGAAAACAAAGGCAGCATCAGGCGCCAGCATAACAAACTCAGCAAATACCACAGCATCCAGTAGGGGGCGATCAAGCCTGCATAGACGCTGCCAGTACCCTTCAGGGCAAACTCGGTTGCTTCATAAATAATTTCAAAGCCTATCAAAGGTACCAGAACAGTGGATATCAGTTGTGTGGCATTTTTGTCATCCCACTGTGCCTTGGAAAACATGCCAGACATCAGGGCAAACATGGGCATGTGGAAGGAGTAAACAAAAATCCAGATGGAGCGCAATATATGATCTTCACCCACATAAATTTCTATCAGGTGGCCGAACACGACTAAAAATATCAAGACAGCTTTGATATTGTCTATGCTCGTATTTCTGACTTTGGGGAGTGCGGGATTGGTCATGCCTGTCATGGTCGTGCGGGGGAATGCCCGTATGATAGCGAACTTGGCTGCTGATTTACACTCTTAGTTTGTAACGAAGCATTTAAATTCCGGGCCTGGCAAGATGTAGCAGCAATGAAGTAGCAGGGTGATTGTTGAAAAACAAATGCCTCGAAGTGAGGGATCATGATATTCAGGCCATTGAATTTTTCCGACCTATACCTTGGAATTTTATGAATTTGGGTAAAATATAAGCTATGCTTTCCCTGCCGTGAAATTTCCAGGTGGCAATTTAATTGCTTGACCATTGTCGAAAATATATTGCCACGCGCAAGTTATAAGAGGTAGTCATGTCTAAAGATAGGTCAAAAGCCAGCTTGCTCAGTGCGCAGCTGGATTTTGAGGCAATAGATGGCAGTGAGCCCAAAAATCCAGACCCTGCATTGGATTTTGATGTCGGTACTGACACGCATGCCACTCCGGCTGCCAGTCCGGCATCTAAAGACAGCACCACCCCGTCGCGCAGTTCTGCACCTGCCTATGGCTCCGCTAAAATTGCAACTGCCAAAAAATCAACAAAAAAGACTGAGGCAGCTAAAGACCGTTTTGGCATATATGCAGCCGTCATTGTGGTGGTTGGTTTTGCGATTTTACTGGCGATTTTCTTTTATATTCGCAGCGTGACCAGCAATACTGCCGGGCTCAGTTATTTTGTACTCCCACAGCAAGTAGCCAACCTGAATGGTCAAGTGGTACGCATGCAAGTCACCATACAAGTCCGCACTGAAGATAAGGAATGGTTATTTGAAAACAAGAAAATACTGACGAATATCTTCCAAATCGAATTTGCCAAGATTGATCCAGATGATTTGCATAGCGAAGAAGGGTTTGATACCGTCAGGGCACAACTAAAGGCAGGCTTGAATACGGCGCTACAAACAGACAAGATAGAGTCTGTCCTGATCAATGAGTTATTGATGCAAAATCGGGAGCAATGACAATTCCTTGAATCGGGGAAAACAGGAAGGCACATGATGTATATGTGCCTTTTTTTTGCTTCTTATGCACTGACAGAAATGCTTTGATTGCTGGGTGTAGCCGGGGGCGAATTATATGCACGCAATAACTGTAAAGCCTTTTTGAACAAGGCAGCATCAGTATTCGTACTTGCGCTCGTAACCGAACTGGCCGAGCCATCTGATGTAGTGCCGGTACTTGTCAGCTTACTTGAACTACTGCTTGTTGAGTTGCTGGTGTCGGTAGTACTGGTCGCACTTGTCGTTGTGGACGTAGCGCTCGTCTGCGCATTGGCAGTGGTGGTTTTTTCAAGATAAGCCAGGGTTTCTTGCAGGCTGACCTTGCCATCCTGATTCGTATCGGCAGCTTCAAAATTTTGGGCCACCTGACTGAGTGCCGCGCCAGCGCTACTATTGGTTTTTCCTACTTCTGTCGACAAATCGCTTAACTGGGTTTTGTCCAGGCCCGCCTCGCCAGCACCATCTCCACCTTCTGGCGGCGGCGGTGGCCTGGAACCTTCTTCCGCACCACGAGTGCGCCGTGCATTGAATTGCGTTTCCAAAGCATCGCTGAGTTTTTTGATGCCATCGCTAAACTCGCTTTTGGTGACCTTGCCGTCGCCATCACTGTCGAGTTTTTTGAACAAGTCATTGATGCTGGCACTATTGCCAGTTGTATTGATGGGGCTGGTTGAACTGCTGCTGTCAGTGCTGGTAGCGCCAGTAGATGAGCTTGATGCAATATTGCCAAATGCGGTTTCCAGATCCGTGACTTCAAGATAGCCCTGGTTTTTGGTATCAAGCTTGGAAAAAACATTTTCCGCAATCTTGCTGGCGTCACGTTCGCGCCTTTGTGTGCTACCAGTTTGCGAGAAATAACTGCTGTTGCTGCCACTTACGCCAGTGATACTGCTCATTGCGCTCTCCTTCAGTCATGCTTGTGATGTCCTGAAGTGTCGCATTCACGTGTTGCTCGCTTGTGTCTGCTTTGTATCGGTTTTGACACAATGTGGAACTCACCCTCTTGGCAGGCGCAATTCTGCCCGTAAACCTTGCTTATCATGGCGATTTTTTAAAATCAGGCTGCCTTGATGACGTCTTGCGACTTCCCTGGCAATACTGAGTCCCAGACCAACGCCGCCGGTATTTTTATTTCTGGAAATGGCCAGACGGAAGAAGGGAGCGAATACTTTTTCCAAATCTGCTTCGGGTATTCCCAGGCCCTGATCCTCGATACAGATCAATAACTCATGGTGGCTGTCATGCAAACTGACTTGCGCAGTTTTGCCATACGCAATTGCGTTTTCGAGCAGATTGCTGACACAGCGCCTCAGTTCATTTGGCAAGGCCGGAAAAGGCTTGGCTTCTCCATGCATGCTGACAGATTTGCCTTCGTCCTGCATATTGTCAACAATGGCTGCCACCAGTGAAGTTACGTCCAGCATTTGCATGGATTCTTCGCCGCCACGCAGATAATCCAGGGTGGCATCCAGCATCAGGCGCATTTCTTCTACATCATCAAGCAGCTTTTCATTTGTGGCTTCATTGTGCAACTGTTCTATCCGCAACTTCATACGCGTCAGCGGAGTGCGCAAATCATGGGAAACTGCCGCCAGAAAACGCTCTCTTTCTTCCATTTGCTGGAACAGGCGCTCTTGCATTTGATTAAATACTTTTGCACTTTGGCGCGCTTCTTCTGGCCCGGTCTCTGGAATTGCCAGGGGGTGTTTGTGCTTACCCAGTGTGCTTGCTGCTGCAGCCAGTTTTTGCATGGGACGTGCCAGGCTACGTGAGCCTATCCAGGCAGCTATTGCAAGTAACAATAGTTGTATTGCCATACTCAGGCAAAATCCCAAAAAAGGGCCGTGCAATATGCCATGCGGGGGATGGGGAGGCATATGTTCTGGCGTTGGGGGAGGGCGGTGATCCCCCAGGAAAACAAACAACAGGACAAAGGTCGCGACGTGGCTGACAACTACAGCCGCCATGGCCAGGCCAAACAGGCGGCTGAAGATGGTATCGCGAAGCAGTTGTTTCATGGCACGCTGGCGTTAAACAGATAACCTTCACCACGGACGGTTTTTAACAGACTGGGATGGCGCGAGTCATCTCCCAGTTTTTGGCGCAAGCGTGACACCAGCAAATCTATGCTTCTGTCAAAGACTTCGGTAGACTTATTGTGCACAAAATCAATTAATTGGTCGCGGCTGAGTATTTGGCCGGGTCTTTTGATAAAGGCCAATAAGAGCCTGAATTCGGCATTTGACAGCGGAATAATCAGTTTGCCAGGACTGCACAGTTGCCGCGTCGGCAAATTCAACACCCAGGCATCAAAGCGTATTTCTGTTGCTTTGCTATCGCTGATTTCTTGCGTTTGCCGCGCAGATGTATGTGCACGTCTGCTGACACTTTGTATGCGTGCGACCAGTTCCCGGGTATCGATGGGTTTGATCAGGTAATCATCCGCACCCGATTCCAACCCCACTATCTTGTCTGCAAATTCACCTCTGGCAGTCAGCATGATCACAGGTGTGTTCGCATGACGGCGTAGCTGGCGCAACAGACTCAGGCCGTCTTCGCCTGGCAACATCAGGTCCAGCAAAATCACATCAAAATTATGCGACTGTAATGCGGCACGCATTGCCACGCCATCTTCTACAGCGACACAGCTGATATCAAATTTTCCCAGGTAATTGCTGAGCAGATCAGCAATTTCTGCATCATCATCTACCAGCAAAATATGCAGGCGACCGCTATGTGCAGTTAGTTTTGCTGGCGAATGCACGAATGTATCAATTGTCGCTGGCAATACTGACAGCAATTTATAACTCCTTGATATACCTGAGTAATTTATCCAGAGCATGGACAACGGTTTGTTCGCGCACTGATTTCCTGTCGCCAGCAAACACCAGTCTTTCTGTATGAGAGACACCACCGACTACCCAGCCAAAGCAGATGGTTCCTACCGGCTTGCCTGGCACTGCCCCGGTTGGACCGGCAATGCCTGTGGTCGATAAAGACAGATGGGCTTCAGAATTAGCCAGGGCACCGTGTGCCATGGCAGCGGCGATTTCTTCGCTGACGGCACCATGCTGGGCGATCAGTGCTGCCGGTATATCCAGCAATTCTGTTTTGGATGAGTTGGAATAAGTGACAAAGCCACAGTCAAACCATTCCGAAGAACCGGCAATTTCTGTAATGGCATGGGCTACACCACCGCCGGTACAGGATTCAGCTATGCTAAGTATCAGTTTTCTGGATTTGAGTTCTTCACCGACTTGTGTTGCGAGTTCTATGGCGTTTTGCATGATGCGTCTCCTGGCTGCTTGCTCTGACTTGATGAACTTATCCAAAACTTGTTTCTAGAACTCATTTCATAAATAGGGTGAGATGCGTTTGCCTCATAACGTGGGCTGGCCAATGGTAAAACTATGGACGAGGCAGTCAATAGCTTTGCCTATTGATAACGAGTCCAACGCAGTTCAGCGCGCGTTATGAGGCAAACCCTCCGGGAACTGACGATTTGGGCGCATTGCTGCGTGACGCGCCTTGCACTGCATCCCAAATCGGCATGTTCGCACTCATCCTATTTATGAAATGAGTTCTAATGGCTTAAAAGTACTTTACCACCATGTCTACCCTGAAGTGAAGTAAAGAAATAAGTCAAAAAGTAAGCTGGCGAGAAAGTAACAAATTACATCCGTGCAAGCAGAAAAGTGATATACAAAATACTGTCTGCTGGCTGAATTGTTACCAATCTTGTGTAAAGCGATACATGCAACAAAAAAGCATTTCTGAAAAACCAATATCAGAGTATGATTTTTGATAGCAATGTGCATTTCTCCCGATTATTCGGGGAATTTGCTGACTGGTATTCAATTTCCGGAAAATAATAAGAGGCACAGACCTCTTGTATCCACATCCCCAAAGGAGATGCCCTATGAAAATCGAGAATCTGTTTCAGCAGCAAAATGCTTTGCCATCGATACCCAAAGTGGTCCAGGAAGTCATTGACAGTTTCAATAATGACGATGTCTCGATAGATGAGATTGCCCGCAAGCTGTCTGCAGACCAGGTCCTCAGCGCAAAACTGCTGCGCCTGGCAAACTCTTCTTATTATCATGCATCAAGAACTGTTGGTTCTGTTGATGATGCTGTGTTGATGCTGGGTTTTATGACCGTACGTACCCTGGTCGTCAGCAGCGGTTTAACCAGCGGTTTCAAGGCGATGCCTGGGGTGGATCTGAAGCAGTTCTGGCGTTATAGCCTGCATACTGCGGTCGTATCAAAATGGCTGGCAAAAAAAGCCCATTGCAATTCCGACTTTGCATTTACTGTTGGATTAATGCATGCCATAGGCCAGTTAGTCATGCATGCAGGCATGCCCGAGCAAATGCTGCAAGTCGACAAGACTGCCGGGCCATTGGATCCGCGCAGGCCAGACGTAGAGCGCACATCCTTTGGTTATGATTTCTTTGATGTGGGTGCTGAGCTGGCGAAGCGCTGGCGTTTTCCTGACACTTTTTCTACCGCTATCAAGGCTTGTGGCGAACCGCTGCTGCAGTCAGAGTTTGACCAGATAGGGGCAGTCGTCCATATTGCCTCATGGTGTGCACGCGGGGAAGAAAGTCATTATTCCGAAGAGGAGCGTGAAGCTACTTTCCCAACAGAAGTGGCAAAAAAATTGGGCATCAAACCTGAACTTATTCTCGAAGAAATGCCGCCGTTAGCAGAGTTGGCTGCAGGACTGGAAGATCTTTTGGGTTAAAAAGTCGCCAAAAAAAATGGCAAAAACGAATTCTGTTTTTGCCATTTTCTACGCTTGCTTAGACTTTCTTTTTACGCGTTTGCCTGGATGTCAAGGGCAACAGCTTCTGCAACCCTGATGCCATCTACTGCGGCAGACAAGATCCCACCCGCATAACCAGCGCCTTCACCTGCAGGAAACAGGCCGCGGGTATTCAAGCTTTGCAAATCGCCGTCATTACGCTTGATGCGGATAGGTGAGGATGTGCGTGTTTCGACGCCAGTCAAAATTGCATCCTTCATTGCAAAGCCTTTGATTTTCTTTTCAAACTCAGGCAGGGCCTCCCGTATTGCCGTGATCGCAAATTCAGGTAACACCGTCGCCAGGTCGCACAAAGTGATGCCAGGCTTATAGGATGGCTCTACTGTACCCAGCGCGGTTGATGGGCGCGCCGCCAAAAAGTCACCAACCAACTGACCCGGTGCATTGTAGTTACCACCACCCACCTCATAAGCTTTTTCTTCCAGAGCCCTTTGCAAATCTATGCCAGCTAATGGATTGCCGGGATAATCAGCGGGTGTAATGCCGACGACGATCGCCGAATTTGCATTGCGTTCATTACGTGAATACTGGCTCATGCCGTTCGTGACGACGCGGCCGGGTTCAGATGTAGCTGCGACCACGGTGCCACCCGGACACATACAGAAGCTATATACAGAACGGCCATTTTTGGCGTGATGCACCAGCTTGTAATCTGCCGCCCCCAGTATCTTGTTGCCTGCATTCGGGCCAAAGCGTGCCTTGTCGATGACAGACTGCGGGTGCTCTACCCGAAAGCCTATGGAAAATGGCTTCGCTTCCACGTACACACCACGGTCAGCAATCATTTTGAATGTATCGCGCGCACTATGTCCTATCGCCAGCACTACATGGGCTGTCTCTATATACTCACCGTCATTCAGTTGCACACCCTGAACCTTGCCGTCAACGATATCGATATCCGTCACTTTTTGCTCAAAACGGATTTCACCGCCCAACGCTTCTATATTGTGACGCATCTCTTCTATCATCTTCACCAGACGGAAGGTGCCAATATGCGGTTTGCTGACATACATGATTTCTTCCGGCGCACCAGCCTTGACGAATTCCGTCAACACTTTACGACCATAATGTTTTGGGTCTTTGATCTGACTATATAACTTGCCATCAGAAAAAGTACCTGCACCACCTTCACCAAACTGCACATTTGATTCCGGCTTCAATTCACGCTTGCGCCACAGACCCCAGGTATCCTTGGTACGTTCACGCACAGTTTTGCCACGCTCCAGCACGATAGGGTTAAAGCCCATTTCTGCCAAGAGTAACGCAACAAACAAGCCACAAGGCCCAAAGCCTATGACAACCGGACGCTTGAAAGGCTTGTTGTCCGCATGTGTGACAAACTTATAGGACGTATCCGGTGTCTCGGACAATTTTGTGCGGTTCCTGTGGCTGGCCAGCAAAGCGGCTTCATTCGTCGTTTCTACATCTATCGTGTAGATCAAGATGATCGCTGTCTTTTTACGCGCATCATAGCTACGGCGGAACACCGTAAAATTAATCAGTTCTTTTTCTGTTATTCCCAATTCCTTCAGTACGGCAGCTTTTAGCGCGTCTTCGGCATGGTCCAGCGGAAGTTGTAAATCGGTAATGCGCAACATAAATTCGGTCCGGATAGCACTAATGACAAGGTGACCTGCTTATATAGTTATATAGGCAGGTGCTCTTAATAGTGATTTGATGAATCCGCTATTTTACCTGCATGTGCTTCGATATTAGGATTTCCTTGTGCAGAAAACTGATGTTGACCAGGTGTACAAAATACCATTCCTGATTGTCGCTGAGGTTTCGCAAAACGCAGAAATCCCTTCCCCTTCAAGGAGGAGGCCGGGATGTGGCTGGGTTTCGGTCGATGAGCGAAATGCCCATCAATATAGAAGCCCGTCGGACGACGTTGATTCGTAAAGCCCATTACGAAGCAAGACGCCAAACACCGGAGCAGCAGGAAGTGACAGGGGTGCGCGCAGCGCACCCTTTTGCTTTTCCACAAACGGCTAAATAATTTACGCCGGGGTCTTGCAAAGGGGTGAGGAAGTTTGCTATAGTTCGCCTCC
>NZ_JBWKQH010000007.1:414368-418632 GCF_059418665.1 Undibacterium sp. GW821-FHT07F11 | reverse complement strand
AAACATAAAGAGGGAAATATCATGAACAAACTGATCACCGCCATCATCGCTTCCACAGTTGTTATGGGTAGCGCATTTGCACAAACACCAGCCAGCGCATCTGCTACAGCTGCATCCAAACCAGCAACAGCTGCCGCTGCAGCCAGCGTAGCGAAATCTGCTCCGGCAGCTAAAGTAGTAGCCGCTTCTGCCTCTGCAACAGCATCTACACCAGCAACACCGGCAGACACCAAGCCCGTGACTGACAAGGCCGCCAAGCATGACAAGCACGCCAGCAAAGACATGAAGAAGATTGAATTGAAACCAGCATCTGCATCCGCCGCAGCCAGCGCAGCATCGAAATAAGTTTCAAACGCCAATAGCAAGAATTTGCACCAGGTATGTACACCGGCAGCATTAGCTGCCGGATAAAAAAACACAGATTTAAAACGCTCACATAATTTAAGGAATCTCACCATGAACAAGCTCATTACTGCCCTGATCGCTTCTACTGTTTTGATGGGTAGCGCATTTGCACAAACGCCTGCCGCACCAGCCAAGGCAGCATCTGCCTCTGCAGTTGCCAGCACACCGGCACCGGCAGCCAAAGCAGCGCCTGCATCCGCAATGGCCGCCACACCAGCACCGGCAGCAGAGGCAAAGCCTGCGGCAGAAGCCAAACCTGCGGTAGAGAAAAAAGTGAAGCATGCCAAACATGCCAAAAAGGACAAGAAAGCGGACGATGCTAAGGCAGCACCAGCAGCCGCTGCCCCGGCAGCATCGAAGTAAGCCGCTAAGCCTGCACCCAGGTGGCTATACCATGAGGGTTGCAACTGAAGAGATCGACGTGCCTTTCACTTTGGATCGCACGTCGATTTTTTTTGTGTTTACGCGGCTAAGAATAATCCCGCTACCCAGGCTTTTTCAACCTCGATCAGATGGATACTTGCCTGTGCAGGAATGACGGTTGGGGGCAGGTTCTGCAGCCCATACCGGTGGCGAGTAAAAAAAACGACCACGATAGAGTGGTCGCTTGAACCTTGCACTTTCCGTCCAGGTTTTGATTTACCCCTTGCTCGCCAGCACCTCGATATTGACTTCTTTGCTGGCAATGTAATAAGGTACATGCTGGTGGTTGGCGAACATCAGGCGCAGCTTGTGTTTGCCGGGCGGCAGATTCAGCACGGTTTCTGTTTCGCCTTTGCCAAAATGTTTATAATGCTGGTGCTGGTATTCTTCAGCACTATCAAAGGGAATCGGTTTTTTGATGTCTTGCGGCAGATCCAGGTCGATCAGGATATGGTGATGGCCAGTGCCATCAATATTGCCCGCCTGCACAGGCGCGACACCCATGCCAGAGACTGAAAACGCCACCCTGAAAGGCGAGCGGACTTTGTCACCATCGCGCAGGTTAAGGAAATACAAAGCCTTGTCACCGACCGGGAATGGCAGCGTACGTTCCACTGCATTGCTGCTGCAGACGGTAGTGTCCGGCGTATTGATGGTTGGCGCAGGTTTGCCCTTGTCGGCAGAAAATGTCAGGCAGGGCAGGGCTAGCAATGCTGCCAGGTAGGGTAGACAGTCTTTTTTGAGCTGGAGTTTCATCTGGATGCCTCTCTGTGGATGGGCCGGAAAACAGATTTTATTATAGAAATTAACAAAGGGATGACAATGTTTTTTATGTTCGTATAGTCGGTAAGAACATGCGCAGGGCCAGGAAATACGCAATTTCTAAGGCCCGTGCAGTTAACGACAGCAATCAGATTGCAACTGTGTCTCGCAGACAGGACGTTTGCGCTAGCGCAGGCAATGTGCACACCATGCACATGGTGCGGCATTGCACATGGCGATCTGATTTTGCAATTGATCCAATCTTACGGACGACCATATGAATATACGAACTTATTTAAGCAGCGACTGGCCACGCCTGTGCGCCATCCACGACGCAGCGCGCGTGTTTGAACTGCAGGCAGCGGGTTTGCCAGACGCCTACCTGACGCTGGAGCAAACCGGCAAAAACGAAGGCCTGTTCGACGGCGACATCGTCGTGGCAGAACTTGACGGCCAGGTACAAGGCTTTGCCGCCTGGAGTGAAGGCGAACTGACCTGGCTTTACGTAGACCCGGCCAGCTTCAAGCAAGGCATAGGCAGGCAGTTGCTGCGTCACGCCATCCAGATCCACAACGGCAAACTCGACACCGAAGTCTTGCTCGGCAACGAAGCCGCACTCGCCCTTTACCTGAGCGAAGGCTTCAGGATCGCCGAACACTCGCAAGGCAAGCTGGCCGGCAATGAAAGCTTCAGCGCGTCCGGGTATGTGTTAAGACTTGGGGGAGACTGAAGAAGCCTTGTGCGTTACATGTAGCAGATATTGCTGATTTTTTTCAGCATACGGCGATTCATACGGCGCATTGAAATGCGCCGTATGTCACGGTCACTTTGAACGGGAATTTGTTATTGTTGCTGGCATGCGGTGATTGTGCTGCGCTGATCGTATTTACGTAGCTGATAGCATTTGTGCGGGCTACACTTGCAAGGCCCCGGATTGCATTATCCGCTCCAGCCCGTCCCATTAAGATTTTACCGGTGGCCTCGATCTAGGGTCACTTAAACCAAGTTGCTCGAGGGTGTAGTTCATCTTTCCGTAGTTGCAGGCGGCACATGTGATGACAAGGTTGTCAAGCGCATTGTCGCCGCCATGGGCATGGGGCACGACATGATCATACTGCGCCCACATGCACTGGAAGGCAGCATGCTGGGCTGTATTGGATCTGCCCCAAGGCACTACGTCGGGGTAGAGCTTTTGTATGGTCTTTCTTATTTCTGCACGAATCACCGGTATTCCACAGAACCGGCAATGAAATCCATCTCTCTGATGTAAAGCCGCTTTTTCCAATGCGCTTGGCATACGCTCCTGTACTTTGCCAACTGCTGTCGTGTTGTGCTGCTTGTTGACAGATACATAGAGACTTTTTTTACCCCAAATTGAATCTGTCCAAGACCACACCAAAGGGTCATTTGCGAGCGATAACAGTTCGGCAGCCAAGACGCTTCGCCCTGCCAGATGCGCAGAAACTGCCGCATCAAGATAACGGGCCGCATCAAAAATCTCTGATATCGGTGCCCTCAGACAAGGCCGAAGGATTGTGCGTTGATGCATAGCAGTACCTTGCTTGTTGCGGAACGTCAAAATGTGATTGGCAAGTATCGAAAATTATCATGTCGCTTGCATGTGCTCAGGCAGTATAGCTAGCCTGCTTGAAATAACTGTGAATTCCAGGCAAATGAAACAAGCAAGCATAGGTGATTACCGAAGCGAACAATGGGTGCACAGGTACATCAGCATCTGCCAGCACCAGTAAGGGCGCAGATGGCACGAGTACCAAAGCTCATCATGCGCTGGGAATGTGTGCCGCCATATCCCATCTATTACGCATGACTGCTGTGCTGCATGTAGCAGGTTCAGTTATCTTTGGTTTTCCTCAAAATTTTTCTCCATCCAGGCAACAAATTCTGGATGTGATCTGATCAGATCAAAATCCTGGTCGCCATCAATGAATGCTTTATCATTTAATTGGCCAAAAGAAGCGCATTGATCTAGCCATGTTGTTGTCTGAGCGATATCAAGTTTTAACGCAAATACGCAAGCCAGATTGTAAGAGCAACTTCCATTGTTCAATTTTTCTCCTAGCATCAGTAAATCTTGTGCTTCACCTAGAAAGGCGGCGCGACTTTTAGCATCTGGTTCTTTGTGACTTTGTTTTATGAGCATTGTAGCCAGGTTGCTGTAGATATAAAAAGTATCGGGAGAAATGCAAAGTGCTTCTCTGTACTTTTCACTGGCCAATTGCCATTTATTGCTAGCCTTGCTAGGGTCTTTGTTGGACAACACATCTGCTTCCTTACTTAATGCAGTTCCCCAATTATTCAATGCATCATGTCCATCTGGCTTGATAGCAAGCGCCTGGCTAAATTTTTCGCCAGCTAGTTGCCATTTACTGCTGGCCCGATCAGGGGTTGAGCTGAACAACATGCTAGCTTCATTGCTTAATGCCAAGCCCCAATTACTCAATACATCATGCCCATCCGGTTCGATAGCAAGCGCCTGGCTAAATTTTTCGCCAGCCAGTTGCCATTTATTGCTCGCCTGAGCGGTGTTTGTGCTGGACAACATATCCGCTTCCTTGCTTAATGCCGTTCCCCAATTATTTAAAGTTCTATGCTTATCTGGTTTAATGACAAGAGCTTGGCTAAATTTTTCGCCAGCCAGTTGCCATTTATCGGT